>JASFPP010000061.1:0-19055 GCA_050115915.1 Candidatus Aminicenantota bacterium | reverse complement strand
AGGTAAACTTCGAGGTTTAAAAACGCACGGGGAAGGTAGAGCGTGGGCTCCTTTCTTTCGTCTTCGGGAAGCGGAACTCGCAGCCACAGGATATTGGTTTTACCTTCAACGGGTAAATTGACTGTAATGGGGGCAGGTTTCCATAGAGGACTGTCCTCATCCTGACAAATCCAGGTCGGGACTCCAAACTCATCGACCGGTGAATCCCCCCACCTGTACTGCCAGCCTTCTGTGATCTTTAGGGGAGGAAGAGTATCCGTGTTTTCAGACAGTTGAGCCGAAAGAGGTGCTGTCCCGAGGATGTGAAGCGTGAAAAATACTCCTAAAACGATTTTCCGCAAGAGATCGATTCTTTCCTTTTTTATCGGGATTGTTCTTTGCCAATTCGAGATTTTGATGGAAGTTCTCCCTTCTTCCTCAGTTTTGCTTATATCACAGCCAAACGCTCCGGTCAATTTATGGTCCGCCGCAATTAACTATAAGTCAATTTTGTGGAATGACAATTTACTTCAAACACTGAGTTGGATATACTCTTAAAGCGATGACCTCCCGCGAAAGAGTGCTTGCCTCTCTAAACCACCGATCTCCTGACAGGATCCCCATAGACTTTTCAGGGCATCGTTCATCAGGCATAGCGGCGTTGGCCTATCCTAAACTGCGGGAATGTCTGGGGCTTCCTCCAAGGCCTGTGCGTGTTTACGACATTGTTCAACAGCTAGCCATCGTGGACGACGATATCCTGGACCGATTCGGCGTTGATACCATTGAAATGGGCCGCGGATTTCTCAAGGAGGACAAGGACTGGAAGGAATGGGTTCTCCCCGATGGCATACCCTGTCTCATCCCCTCTTACATGAAGATGGAACAGAGAGACGACGACTGGGCTGTCCTTACCGAGCAAGGCATTGAGCTTGGCCTCCAAAAAAAAGGGTGGCTCTATTTCGAACAGACATATTTCCCGCTTATGGAACGGGGAATCAGAGACGATGACTTCTCCGACCTGGAGGACATTCTCAACAAAACGATCTGGACTGGTGCCGTTTCTCCGGGTGCCCATCTGCCTCTGGAAGGGCAGGGATCCGAAGAACTGAGCCGAGGCGCCAGAGCTTTGCGGGAATCCACGGATAGGGCGATCATAGGTCTCTTCGGCGGCAACATGTTCGAGGTTCCCCAGATGCTCTTCCGCATGGACAATTACCTTATGGCCTTAAGCCTCTATCCTGAGGCCGTCCTTCGCCTATCCGAACGGCTTTGCGCAATCTATCTGAAAGGCTTAGAAAAATGGTTGGATACAGTGGGTCCCTATATCGACATCATCCTGTTCGGCGATGATCTTGGAGGACAGAATGGCCCTCTGATCTCAACGGATATGTATCGCCGTTATTTCAAGCCCTATCACCAAAAACTCTTCTCTAGAGCTAAAGAGCTTGCGGATGTCAAGGTGATGCTCCACTGTTGCGGGGGTGTTCGTGAGCTTCTGCCCGATCTCATAGATGCAGGAATCGATGCCATCAATCCCGTTCAGTTTAACTGTGTCGGCATGGATCCGACAGAGCTCAAGGTGGAATTTGGGAGAGACCTCACTTTTTGGGGAGGGGGTTGTGACACCCGCGATATCCTGCCTAACGCCCCTCCAGAAACCGTGCGGCAACATGTACAGGGACAGATTGCCACATTGGGTCCCGGAGGTGGTTTTGTTTTCCAACAGGTCCACAATATCCTCGCGAATGTGCCCCCCGAAAATATTGTGGCCATGTTCGATGCAGCCAACGACTTCGAGTTTCGATAAATCTAAGAAGTCTGGATGATTCATGAGTTGAGGCCAACCCGTCCCACCCATTCACAAAGGTGGACGCAACGCCCCAAAAGCTGTAATGAGATTATTGTCATTAGATATTGTCATAATAGCGCTCTACTTCTTTATCGTTGTCGGCTTGGGATTTGTGTACAGAAAGCGGGCCTCGCGAAATCTGGAAGCTTACTTCTTAGGGGGGAAAAAACTCCACTGGCTGGCACTCGCCATGTCCGGATCTGTCTCGAATTTCGACATCACAGGCACCATGTGGATCGTGTCTATCCTGTTTGTCCTGGGCATGAAATCCATGTGGCATCACTGGATGTGGGGATTCCTGATGGGCGCCTTTTTCCTTGCCTACATGGGAAAATGGGTGTCCCGCTCCAAGGTTCTAACGGCGGCGGAGTGGATGAAAACACGCTTTGGCGAGGATACAGGCGGTCGGGTCGCTCGAACAGCGTACGCAACGATGGCGATCCTCACTCAAGCCAGTTTTTTAGGGTATGCATTCCAGGGCATCGGTAAATTCGCTGCGGTGTACATCCCCCTGGAATCTTTGGGTCAGTCAACACAGATTTCTTGGCTCCAAACGCTACTCACCCAATATGAACCTCAAGTCCTGGCGGTCCTCATTATAAGCCTGACCACCCTTTATGTTCTGTTAGGCGGTTTGTACGGTGTTGTTTTTACTGACGTCGTCCAGACGATAATACTCACTTTAAGCAGTCTTTTGATCGCAGGCATCGCCTGGACCCGGCTGGATCCAACGGCACTTTCAAAGATCCCTCACAGCTTTGACTCTCTCCGCATCCCATGGCGCATCCTGGAATTCAGCGGCACTCCAAACGCACAATTCGAGTTTTTCGGCGCTCTGGTCATTGTATGGGTTATGAAGGGATTGCTAATGAATGCAGGAGGCCCGGCTCAGATGTACGATTTTCAAAGATTTCTTGCGGCCAAAACCGACCGGGATGCCGCAAAAGTGGGTGCAGCCTGGAGTGCCTTTCTCGTGGTCCGCTGGGCGATGGTCATGGGAATCGCCCTGCTGGCCCTGACCGGCACGATGGGAGTGACCGATTCCGAGAAAGTGATGCCCTTGGTCCTCCGGGATTTCCTGCCCGTCGGATTGAGAGGTTTGGTCATCGCAGGACTGCTTGCAGCCTTTATGTCGACCTTCAGCTCTACCGTTAACAGCGGAGCTTCGTTTATTGTCCGGGATATTTGGCAGCCTCTGCTACAGCGACAAAGAAGCGAGAAACAGGCCATAAAGTTCAGCTACGTGGCGACAATCTTGCTTGTTTTCCTGGGAATACTGATCGGATTTCAAGGCCGCTCGATCGCGGATATCTGGAACTGGATCATGATGGCTCTGGGCGCCGGGATCATCGTGCCGAATGTCCTCCGCTGGTACTGGTGGCGGATGAACGGCTGGGGATATGCATGGGGCACTCTAAGCGGGATCGTCCTCTCCTTGGGAGTCCTGATCTTCGACGATCTCCCCGACTACTATGGATTTCCTCTTATCGTAGTGGCTTCGCTGTTTATGAGTATTGTGGGAGCCCTGGTTACACAACCGGTTCGAAGGGAGATCCTCATCCCCTTCTACCGGTCGATACGTCCCTTCGGCTTGTGGAAACCCGTCCGCGAGGAAGCCGGTTTATCTGCCCTGGAGCTGTCGAAAAAATCGGAGAATGTTCCAAGAACATTCATCAATGTCGGACTGGGGATGGTCGCAATCGTCGGGGCTTATCTTTTTCCCATGTATCTAGTCGGCCATTGGTACACACAGTCAATCTTATGGTTGAGCGCAGGAGCAATCGCAGCAGTAGCCCTAAAGTTCACTTGGTACGATCACCTTCCCCGGTCTTAAGGATGATTCAATGGAAAGACTTAGGTGAATGATGGTGTTCATTGGATTGAAAAAAGCGCCTTTATTTTTGTTGAATTGCCCAGGACTGATTGCATAGTATATATACTGCAAAATAGAATATCCGCAAAACCGGAGGGACTATGGCCGAACGTCTTAAAGACATGTTTTTCACACAAAAATCCATGGATACGTTTGCAGATACGATCCAGCAATTTTATCCAGAGTTCGACAAAAAAAAGTTCACCCAGCTCGTTTTCGACGATACATTCGCAGACAAAGAAATACTGGGCAAGATGCGCCACACAACTCAGTGTCTAAGAGACACTTTGCCCGATTCCTATAAAGAAGCACTCGACATCCTCAAACAGACCGCCCCCCATGCCAAAGGTTTCGAAGCCATGTCTCTGCCCGACTACGTCGCCACTTATGGATTGGAGGATTGGGATCTCTCGCTTCCCGCGCTCTACCATTTCACAAAATACTCAACATCCGAATTGGCGATCCGACCATTCCTTGCCAAGGACCCCGAAAAAGTCATGGCTCTTATGATCGAATGGGCCGATGATAAGAATCCCAAGGTTCGAAGGTTCGCCAGTGAGGGCTGCCGGCCGAGATTACCCTGGGCTATGGCCCTTCCCAAGTTCAAAAAAGACCCAAGCCTCATTCTTCCAATTCTCGAGAAATTGAAAAATGACGAATCGGAAGATGTGAGACGGAGTGTGGCCAACAATCTGAACGATATCTCCAAAGACAATCCAGAAATAGTTCTGGGAATATGCGAGCGTTGGCACGGGCAGACAACGCATACAGATAAGATCGTCAAACATGCCTGCCGGACGATGCTCAAGGCCGGAGACAAACGGGCGCTTTTAATATTCGGCTACAGCGATCCTTCGACAATGAGTCTAGCAAACTTCAAACTCGAGAAAACAAAGATTAAGATCGGCGAAAATGTGCGCTTTTCTTTTGACCTGAGATTAAACGAGAAAAGTAAAGTGCGGCTTGAGTATGCAATATTTTATATCAAGGCAAAAGGACAGCTCTCGAAAAAAGTCTTCAAGATAACAGAAAATGTCTATGCCCCTGGCACACACGCAATTTCAAGAAAACACTCTCTCGCCGATATGTCCACACGCAAGCATTTCCCAGGGGCACACCACCTCGCCGTCATCGTGAATGGAGTCGAGATGGCCCATGCATCGTTCGATTTAGATAGATAATCCAAGAGTTTTAAACGAGAAAGGAAACCCCTTCTGTTTTGATCTTGTTAGATAGCTCCTCATGCCTGATTAGGATAGGCAACTCTCAATCCATAGACCAGAGTGGATTCCACTCAGATTTCAAGCTGATAAGCGGAAAAGAGTTTATTCTTCGATCGGAAGGAAGAGGTCCAAGATCAAATCTTCCTCAGGAGAAAGCGGATTCAGATGTTTTTCCAACTCATGTGTTCTGCGATGTTCATACTTGTTCACCATCACCCACTCCCAGAGCAACTTCCATGTCTCTAGGATGTTCGGATCTCCCAGAAGGGAACATTTTGTAACAGCATACAGTCCACCGGGGAATTCTTTGATTTGAATGTCGTCACCGGGCTCGATATCGGGATCGATGCGGATCCAGAATTCGTACCCATATTCCCTTCGGTCAGGAGCTGGGCTGGGATTATTAAAACCGAAGACTGGATTCTTTTCGATATCGTCAAGCAAACCTAAAGGTTCGGCCCATTCACGCATTTTGCTCCAGGCATCGCGCTCTGGAGTTTCGCTGACAATCCGGACACTGGCGATACGCATGGGTTTGAGTCTTTCGATTCTCACTTCGAGTTCATTCATCATTCCCCCTCCTTTTCTTATTCAAAACAAGATCAGGCTAAGCATGATGTCATCTCTGGTGCCATATTGTCCCATCTTGAGTTGTTGGCCTGTTGACTGTTTTATACAACAGCAAAATGTTTAAGTCAATCCATTGTCAGTAAAGGATGAAATCTCTAGAAAAGTGAAGGCATGAATTCTGATGATAGCTGTGATTACTCGTATGGATGATCTCAAAATTAAAATTTATGTAAAAAATGTTTACATTTTTTACTTTTAAGGAAGAATCGACCGGACTTCTTGAAGGATCTTAGAGAAAAATCCCCTTGATCGGCCTGTTTGAGGCAGATTTATCCCACTATCTGGCATAAATCTTGCTCTAAAGATTATCAGGAGAACGACGATGAGCATAGAAAGAACCAAAACGCTCCTTCTCCTCGACCTCGCTACTTTCGTGCTGATGCAGGACAGCGGCAATGGAAATAAGAACAATTTCGAAGTGGCCTGCAAATTAGCTGAAAAATACTCCCTTCCCCAATTACAAATGTACAAAGACTTTATTTCGAGAGTCGAAGAAGACAAATAGAACAAGCCCCAATAAAAAGTGTAACATCCCCCCATCCCCGGCGTATAAGAGTATGGATTATTCGGACGAAACTGTCCTAAAAAAACATCCAAATTATACGAACAAGGAGAGACATGATGAAAAAAGCGATAGTCATTTTGGTCGTTATCCTCTTAACTTTTCTTTTGTTGGGTGAAATAGGGGCCTCGACACTCCCAAAATCGTTCATTCCGGCTGAGGCGGAATGGGTCGTTCATCTGGATATGGCAAAGTTCAAATCCAGTCATTTCGGCAATCTACTACTCCAAGAGAAAAAAGGCGGCATAAAGAAAAAAGCGAAGGCCTTTTACAAACAAACGTCGATCGATCTTCTCGAAGATGTCTCGGGAATTACCATCTACGGACTGGGTAAGAAAAAACAACAGACTGTGATGTGCCTGAAAGGAACATTCGACAAGAAATACCTCCTCGGCCTCTTGGAGGACGTCGATGCCCATAGAGAGATCCCTCACGGCAGCCATGTCATCCATAAATGGAACCGCAGTGAATATGGATTGTTTGTCGGCAAGGACCTAGTTTTTCTCGCCTGGAATGAAGACGCCATCAAAACCGCATTGGATACCGTAGACGGCAAGGGAGGAAACATCTCCACATCTTCATTAAAATCCTATGCGGAGGAGATCCCGGGAGACGCCTTTTTTGCGGCACTGGTCAAAGATATTTCAGCTTTAGCGGGGTATTCATCCAAAGCAGCCATCCTCAAAAAAGCTGGCTCCGGACTGATCACTCTCACAGAAAAAGATGAGATCCTTAACGCACAGATCGATGCTACCGCAAAGACACCCAAAGATGCAGCGAACATGGAGCAGATCATCAGAGGGCTAATGGCTATGGCACAGATGCAATTCGAGGAAGCCTATGAGGAATTAAGCCTGTCCGAGAGCGTAAAAGTCTCCACAAATAGCAACAGGTTGAAAATAGAACTTACTCATCCCTCAGAGGAATTATACGAGATCTTAACAGGGAGAAAAATGGTGTCTATTTTCTCGATGGGCGATTTTAACCCTTTATCTTGATCCAAAAATCGGATAACCTGGAGTAAGGAAACACAAAGCATTTTGGGCCCGATCGCATGGAACAAGCAGCTCTAACAAAACTGGCCACCGACGAAGAACTGGCTGTCGGGGTGGCCTCGGGCTCGCGTGCCGCATTCGAAGAACTGGTTTACCGGTACTCACCCCGGTTATTCCATTTTCTCAGGCACAGATTATCCACCAATCAAGATATAGAAGACTTGATCCAGGACACCTTTCTCAAAGCCTACCGGAATATCGACAGGTACAACCCGGAGTTCAAATTTTCCACATGGTTGTATACAGTGGCTATGCGGCTGGCGATCAGCCATTATCGCGCAAATAAACCCAAGGATCTATCTTCGATCCCCAATCACGAGCCTTTAGACCCGGAAGAGATCGTGACGCGCAAGGACCAGTCTCAAAAGATGTGGATCATTGCAAGATCCCTCCATAATAAACAGTACGAAGTCCTCTGGCTGCGATACATGGAGGATATGGCGGTGAAAGAGATCGCCCTGGTTATGAACAAAACACAAGTTCAAGTGCGGGTACTGCTCCACCGTGCCCGTCTAAACCTCGGGAAAAAACTGAATAAATCCATACATTTGACAGAGATCAGACGATCTGGCTCTGTTAAACACAAATATTCCTTTTTATAACAGGAGATAAGAGATGTTTTGCTCAATCTACAAATGGTTCATCTCTCAAGCTAAAGATTCGAGGAACCCTCTCCCCGCTTTTCTAAACAGGCACATCCATCACTGTGCCTCGTGTCGTGAATTCGTTGAGCTTCACGAATCTCTGTTAGAAACACGTGTGAAGGATCTGCCCTGTATGAGCGATGAGAAAAAAAGCGCTCTTACCGCACATATTATCCGAGCTCTCGAAAGCGATCGAGAGCCCATAAAGTCACCTGCAAAAAGGACATCTCTTATTCCTGTTTTTGTGTCCACGCTGGCAATCCTGGCTGTCGCGTCGGGGATCTATTTCCTCACAGTCCCGCGACCAAGCCCCACATCTCTCCTGGACTCTCTTTCCGCGATAGACAACACGATCTCCTCCTTTGAGGAGCGACTGGACAACTTTAACTCTCCCCTCGATGCCGAGTATGCAGGCCTCAAACAGACCATGAGGTCCACAACAGAGTTTTTCGCTTCCTACCTGGATGTCAAGATCGGCCAGGGCATAGATTAACTCATACAGCCCCTCCCTCGGACTCCCTTTTTAGTTCTCAGAAAAACTCTCCGACCGGCAAAGTGACCCGCTTGATAAGGAGTAGCCAATAGTACCTTCGTGTCCACAAATAGTGAAGAAATGTCATAATAAACGTCTTATCGCCTCTTACGTATACTCCTTTATACGCATGATATTTGGAGGCCTCTCATGAAAAAGCTCTGTTTCATCCTGGCCATTGTTCTTATGATCACGCCTTCCTTCTCCAATACAGGAAGCCGGAGCCTCTCTTCTGAGTCTACGGCCGCAGCCAATTCTCTGAATGAGAAAACCCAAAAAATCATATTTGCGGGATTTGCCGAAGGAACGGAACAGCTGTCGCATATGCTGATATTCGTGGAGAGCATTCGTAAATTTGCGGGAAGTTTCCACAACGCTCCCGTTTGGATCTATATTCCCGAGAGCTCCAAGGAAAAGCACAAAAATATCCTGGAAAAATTTGCCTTGCTTCAAGCAGACATTTACGAGAGCACCGCTCCCAAGGAGGCCCTCGAGTACTATTTTGCTCGGAAGGTGTTTGCTGCTGCTGAGGCCGAAACGAAAGCCAAATCGCAATGCAAGATTCTTGCCTGGCTGGATGAGGACACCATCATCCTCAAGGAACCGCAAGACTTCCTTCTTCCCAAGGAGAAAAGCCTCGGGTATCGCCCCGTGATGCACCAGAATATCGGCTCGCTCTATTCCGAAGCTCCGGATGAATTCTGGAGCCGAGTCTATAAAAACCTATCCATACCTGAATCCGCTCTTTTCCCGATGGTCACTCCTGCGGATCAGAGGACACTTCGCCCCTATTTTAATGCTGGATTGATGGTCGTACGGCCCGAGCGCGGAGTTCTCCGGAAATGGCCCGAAAATTTCAAAAAACTCTACGATGACCCTGTTTTCGCCGAGATGTGTCAAAAGGATGTGCACAAAAGGATCTTCCTTCATCAAGCCGCCCTCGTCGGAGCCATCCTGAACACTCTAAAAAAGGAGGAGATGTTAGAGTTCTCCCCTAAGTATAACTATCCTCTTTTCTTTCACGAAAAATTCGAGGCCACCCGCACATTCGGCGATATCTCAGAGGCCGTCACCACACGTTACGACATCTATTTCCGAAATCCCTCTCCAGGATGGAGCGAGAGACTAAAAGGACCCACAGAGATTATCGCATGGCTGAAGGAGAAGTTTCCGGAGAAGACGGGGGAGAAGTAGGCATTATTATCAGTTGAGGAGAGATATTCCAGCCCTCCAATTTCAAACAGGCATCCTCACCTTCGAGTTGCCCCCTATCAAATTCAACGCATACTTCTTTGGTCTTGCCCGGTAAGATACTGAAATAGTTGTCGCTCCAAAAGCAAGGCAGGACTTCCTGCCCTCCTTTTCCCTTCCGTATGCTTGGGTTCACGAAGAATGCAAGAGCATCCGAGTTGTTGATAAATTTGATCGTGTGAATCCTCTTGTTCCCTCTGACCTTTGCTGTAACATTCACATCAAGATTGACTGCAGGAAGCTTTGCGAGCGTGCTAAAATCATTGACTGCAGCCAGCCAATAGATGTTCTCAGAGATACTCTTCTCTTCGTTATTGCGTAATCGAAGAAACACAAAGCACACACTATTTCCCAGATCACGAGGGATCTCAACGCCAAACGCTTTTAAAGAAGAATTGGAATCTACGTCAAGGGTGGCCTTCTTTGTCCAGGCCTCCTTTCCATATAAGTTATACACAGTGGCTTCAGCTCGAAGGTTTTTTTGGGATTCGAAAAAATGGTTGACAACAGAGACGGTCAGATCATCAAGATTCAGCTGGACGTGTAGGGGCTCGTTCGCTATTTTCACAAAATAATACCCTGCATGAGGCCGCAGATACCAGTCATAGAGCTGCCAGATCACACTGGGCCAGGCTGGATTGGTTTTCCAGAGAAGAACTCCAGCTGTCTGCTTCATATCCTGGTTAACGGCTTCAAATATTGCCCGGTAGCTCTCGGCGTTCACCAGCTGGGCCTTCTGCGCATAGTCTTTCACATCGAGCGGATCCCCATAACGCTCCCTGATGGCTTGATCATAGAGGCTGTACTTGCCATTTCCCTCACAGGCATCATGATAGCCCCAGGTATGATTAAGAGGAAATTCCACATCCGGATCTGGCGTCAGGTCAGGCAGGAATTTTTCCAAGCTCTCCCAATGGGGGACGGAAGGGATCCCCACCTCATTCTTGAAGAGCCAGTCTTCACCCCCTTCAACTTTTTGATAGTACTCTCGCGGATCGATCCAATGATAGGGGCCACCGGAATAGGATCCTGCTTTGCGATCGTCGGGCCAGGACAGACCCCAGTTCTCGGGGGGTTCTGTATAGCCAGAAGAAGGAAGAAAGGGGCGCGTTCCATCCAGCTTGGCGACAATCTCATTACGCAGGGGAACATAGATCTCTTTCCGCGGATGCCCCTCATTTCCCCCTGTCCAAACGATAAGGCTCGGATGATTACGGAGCTTTCGAACGACATCGGACGCATTCTTCAAGAAGACATCTGTTTCGAAGGGATAATCCTGACTGCCCTTATCCCAGGTCCCCTGACAATCGCCCGTAATCCAAAAATCATGCCAAACAAGCAGCCCGAGCTCATCGCAGATCAGGAAAAATTCCTCCGGAGGAGTCACCCCACCGCCCCAGATCCGGACCATGTTGAGGTTGGCTTCTTTCGATAGCCGTAACTCATAATAGAGCCTTTTCTCATTGCGATCGAGCATCAAATCCGGCACCCAGGCCCCTCCCTTTAGCAGAATCTTTTTATCGTTCACAAAAAAATCGCGGCGATGCCACTCCCCCACTGCGGAAAGCTCGCTTTCCACCTCGCGAATGCCGAATGTGCACTTCTCCACATCAGAAATCTCTGATCCGATCTCAAAAGATATCTCCATTTCATAGAGGTTTTGCGGGCCATATCCGTTGGGCCACCAGAGATTAGGGTTGTGAAGAGCCAACTCCGGATACTCATCGCTGTTGAAATGAATTTGATGCCTCTTTCCAGGCGCGAGCCTTACTGTCTTTTCAATAACGATCGAGGATCTTTCGGACGAATCGGGGCGGATTTTCACAAACGCCACACCTTCTTTTTCCGACTCTGAAAGATTCACCGCTTCCGTGGAAATGGATAAATAGGCTTTATCCACATCGGGAAGCGGTAGATCTGTCACGATGTGGGGATTCCGAATGTCCACAGGTCCAGTCGCAGAGAGGGACACATCCTGCCAGATACCCATGTTCCTGTCACGGACAGCAGGGATCCAGTCCCATCCGACAGAGCTCTGCATGGTGACATTTTTTCCGATATCACCGGTCGGTCCTCCGTTCAGCCCAAAAGTCCCAAAAGCTTTGAGCTGCGGTTCCCCCGGTAAGCCGGGATAATCCAGAGGATATATTTTAATGGCCAGAGTATTCACTCTTTCCGTGTGTGATTGTTCTGTGACATCGAGCGTCCAGCGTCCGAACATCCCTACGATCTGTTTAGAATCGGCAACCAAGTGACCGTTAAGCCACACATCCGCCCGGTAATTTATACCCTCGATGTTGAGCCAGATCACCCGTCCTCTATATGTCTCGGGTAAGCGGAACTGCGTCCAGAACCAGTAGGGATCAGCCCAGGGATTCCGTTTATCGGGCAATTGGCTGAACTTAGCCAGGTCGTACTCACTATTGAAGTCATCCGAAGCATCAGGGATCTTCATGTTGTTCAAGCCCACATAGGGATCCGGATAGACACCATTTTTCACCAAGGCCGATAGAACAGTTGTGGGCACACATGTCCTGTAAAAGCCTTGGGGTCTATATTGACCGGATGTAAGAATCCGGCCATCCTCTTTGACCAGAAAAGCGGATTTTAGGAGCCAATTATGCGTGAGGAAAACGATCCCTTCATCGGCGTGCACAAGTCCCAGATTTGCCACGATACAAGCCGCAACAAGGATCGTCACAATCCAAGGTTTGCACATCGTATCCTTATGTTACTAAAGCCTGCCGGTTATGTGAAGATGTCTTGATGCGGTCTTTTCCATCGGAGAGTTTTTTATCACAGATAGAAAGGTATGGTTCTACCCATTTGCATTTGACATCTATGATGAAGAATATGGTACATTACAGCGGGATAAACACATGCCGGTGAAGATCGAAATCCTTTCTCATAATGTCAAGGTAGCAGCAAAAAAAGGGGCTGTGCTGTCCGACATTATCAGCGAAGCGGGCATAGATCTCAGCCTTTACTGCAGCGGGAAAGGACTTTGCGGGAGATGTTTTATCGAGATAGTTAAGGGCGAACTCTCCCCCTGCAATGCCCAAGAGAAAGCCCTCCTCCATCTGAGGAATCTGGGAAAAAACTTCCGATTGGCCTGTCAATACAGAATCACTGGCGATGTAGAGATCAACATCCCTCCCACTTCCATCCTTCAAAAGATCCCGGTTCTGGAGACGGGATTGAGGTTAGATCTGGATGTGGAACCTTCTACTAAAAAGTATGCCCTAGTGCTCGAGAAGCCTGATCTTCGAAATCCCTATGCCTCCTTAGAGCTTTTGGAGAGAACGCTCAGGAAGAGGAATTTGCAGATCTCCCTCGAGGCTTTAAAAAAACTCCCTAAAATTCTGGAGGGAGGTGCCAACACTATCACTGCAGTGATCTTTAAGGGCTTTGAGGTCATCTCTGTCGAAAAGGGGGATACGACAAAAACAAATTACGGATTAGCCGCTGATATCGGCACAACCACATTAGTCCTTGAATTGGTGGATTTAAATACAGGGGCAACGATCGACTCTGTAGTTGCCAATAACAGCCAGATAAAATTTGGCGCAGATATTGTATCCCGGATCTCCTTTGGCTATAGGGATTCCAAAAACATGGAGAAACTGCAAAAGGCGATGATCGGCGATCTATCTCGAATGACACGACAAGTGCTCCACACGAACAAAATCAAGCCAGATCATGTGTACGAGATTGTGATCGCTGGGAATGCCCCCATGAATCACTTTCTTCTCGGAGTCCCCGTAGAAAGCCTGGCTATGGCGCCTTTCCATGCGGCATTCCAGACCCTGGCTGAGCTGTCTGCCAAGCAGGTCGGCTTGAAGATCAATCCCAACGGAAAAACCTATATCGTCCCGAACATCAAAAGTTTTGTGGGGGGCGACATCTCTGCAGGACTTTTGGCTGTA
Source organism: Candidatus Aminicenantota bacterium (assembly GCA_050115915.1). Taxonomy (GTDB): domain Bacteria; phylum Acidobacteriota; class Aminicenantia; order Aminicenantales; family Aminicenantaceae; genus WTAW01. Next base: position 5,528 of record JASFPP010000061.1, on the reverse strand, counting down.
GATTGGGCAACCAAGAAGGGGAATATTCTCTTTATCGACCTGGGCACAAACGGAGAGATCGTGCTGAAAAAAGGCCAGAGGACGGCCGCGACTTCAACGGCTGCAGGTCCCGCGTTTGAAGGCATGAACATCAGCTCTGGAATGCCCGCATTTCCCGGAGCCATTTACAAGGCCGAGAGAAAAAACAGACTGACTCTCCACACGATCGGGAAAGAGCCTCCTGGGGGGATCTGCGGAACAGGACTCATCGACCTGGTGGCCATATTCTTACAGCAGGGAAAAATTTCCGTAAATGGTGCCATTCAAAACCAAAACAAGACCATACCGATCACTAAGAACATCTCCCTCACGCAGAAAGATGTGCGTGAAATTCAATTGGCAGTTGCCGCGATAAAAAGTGGGACACAGATGATGCTTGAGGTTCATACACTCGAAAAAGAGGATCTCGACGCGGTATATATCGCCGGTGCTTTCGGGAATTATTTAAACATCCAAAACGCGATGACCCTGGGGCTCCTGCCCCCTATCGATCCGAAGAAGATCATTTTTATCGGGAATTCATCGTTAGCGGGAGCAAAGGCCCTGCTCGTTTCTCAACAAACCAAACAAAAGGTCGAGACCCTGGTGAAAAACATTCGATATGTCTCACTGGCTACAAATCAAAATTTCCAGGATACATTCATCAGTGCCCTGGATTTTGGATGGAAAGGGGAAAGGTTATTTATCCCCTGTTAGCACAAACAAAATAGCACAGCACATGACCGCCTTTTGGCGTAAACAAATCAGTGAGGCAGTTACTGCCCTTTGACACTAATCAATCAGTAAGGAACTCTGCCAGTGAACATCGAATACGTATAGAAGGCATAATAATCCGGACGGTTCAGGATAAAATCCGGCGATTCCGGCAGACAGAGACGTTCGAATTCTTCCCAGTCATCCTCTCGAACCTCAGAGCTCTTCGTCCCCCACAGCATATCAAAGAGTGAAACCAAAGCGACACGGATCTCTTCGCTCAAAGGGGCAGACATGTCCTTGACCAAAGTGTAGGGAGCGCTGTCTTCGAAGCCAAGCTCATGGAACCATCCCAGTGCACACAGAAAGTTCTGCTCTGGACTTTTTCCCTTGAGGAGAGGAGCATGTGACAAACACGTAGCATTCAGCCGGGCTTCCAGAAAAGGATATCCAGGAAGCAATTGTTGCGACGAATAACCCAGTATGGCCACACGACCGCCGGGCTTGACCACTCGGGCCAGTTCCTTCAGCAAGCACACAGGTGTCACAGCGGTGGGATATCCCACACAGTCTGCACTCCACACCCAATCGAAGGTATCATTTTCGAAAGGAAGATTATTGACATCTCCTTCCTCAAAGGAGACACATTTTGATAGTTCCGATGTTTCTGAGGATTCTCTTGCATACTGGAGGAGATCAGAAGAGATATCAAGTCCCGTGACATGTCCAGACGGCCCGATTTCCTCTGCCAACAACATTGCCTGGAGTCCGATACCGCATCCCGCATCCAATCCCCTGCTTCCCTTTGGGAGCTTAAGAATCCGGACCGCCTCACGGATGAGGGACTCTCTTATGGGATTGAATTCGGCATGCTTTTGAATATAAGTTTTTGCGTCAGTCATCGGAAATCCTCCAACTCACTCAAACATACATATACCACATTCAACATAAAGAATCGCCTATCCTATGAATGAACGAGTCAAAATTCGTTATCCAAGCTATAGGAATAATTCGGGTAAATTCATAAAAAACCACTAAGGACTACCAAAACTAAGACAAATCGGATATCTTTAGTAGGTTAGTTTGTCTTGGAGGCCAAAATGTCCTTTGATCCCAGATGCCTTGCCACCGTGATCGGCAGCATTCCCCAAAGTGGATCATATCAAAGATATCCCTCAAATGATCGAAAACGGCGTTACCTTTACCGGTGGTTCCTGCGGCACCAATCCAGACTGTATCAGACGGATGGCCTTGATAATTAAACAACAACGATAAATATCTAAAAAAATACAGTTTCAACTGAAGAAGGAAAACCAATATGTGCGAAACAGACAAGGCCAAAGAAGAAATCAAAGGTCTCCTCCAAAAAATAAATGAGGCCTGGTTGAAAGGTGATCCTGATGATCTAATGCAATACTTTCATGAAGACCTGGTGATAATGAGCCCAGACCTTCAGAGGATGGGAGAAGGAAAAACGGCCTGCATACAGAGCTATAAAGATTTCGTCGCTCAAGCAGTCCTTCATGAGTACAAAGAATACGATCATACAATCGACGTTTGGGGGGATACGGCAGTGTCGATCTACGCTTTCGATGTCACTTACGAAATGAAGGGACAGACTCATCGTGAAACAGGTCATGATATATTCGTCTATAACCGCGAAGACAGCAGGTGGCTTGTCGTCTGGCGTATGGTTATTCCTTCTCCTTCCAAGGAGTAATAATAGAGGATTCACCAACAATTGACATTTAGGGTGAAATGGAAAAAAATAAACGTCAAACTAAGCATGAACCGGAAGCTATTGTGACGAATAAAAGACAACTCATATGGGTCCCACTATTCTGGGGATCTCTTTGGGGATTGGCTGAGGCCACATTGGGGCATGTTCTCCATCAGATACCGATCCCGGGAATCGCAGGATATGTGATGTTTCCCATTGGCGCCTTTTTTATGGTGCAAGCATTCAATCATTCAGGAAAATTATCTGCCATCCCTCTCACGGCTCTTATGGCGGCACATATCAAATTGATTGACCTCATTCTCCCCGCCCGCAGCCCCTTCGTGGTGATCAATCCCGTTGTTGCGATTCTATGCGAGTCCTTAGTTATTGTTCTATTCTTAAGGTTTTCAGACCCCTGGAAAATTTTGAGCCGAGAAAAATCACGCTTTTTCACCTATCTACACACACATCCCGCACTCAACACAATCCCGGTTATTGTTACAGCCATCGTCGTTGAATTGTTTGTATTTTAATCGAAATATGAAGCGGATCGACAGACGCAGTTTCCTCAAATGGAGCGCCTTTCTCAGCGGGTCCACGTTTTTTTCCTGTCCCCTATCGCAAGGCCTGGAGGCAGCCGAATATATCGGAAAGCGGATAGCTGAATCCGGGAGGGCGGATAAAATCATCCGGACAGGATGCCCGGCTCACAACTGCGGAGGCCGGTGCCTTCTCAAGGTACATGTTAAAGATGGAGTGATCACACAGATCGAAGGCGATGACCGGCCCGGCGATACGCTGGCCGATCCCCAGCTCAGGCCCTGTATTCGGGGCCGGGCCTACCGGTGGAGACAGTATCATCCCGATCGTCTCAAATATCCGATGCAGCGGATCGGGAAACGGGGCGAAGGAAAATTCGAACGTATCTCCTGGGATCAGGCTATTGATCGAATGGCGACAGAGCTCAACCGGGTGAAGGGAAAATACGGAAATTCCGCCATTTACGTTCCCTACGGAACAGGAAGCTACAATCAGGTCAACGGCCGTCAAACAGCCCAGAGGTTAATGAACCTATTCGGGGGATCGTTAGGCTACTACAACAGTTACAGCTGGGCCTGTATCTCCCAGGCCACTCCCTATGTCTATGGCACAACACTAACAGGAAATCAACGTCAGGATTGGCTGAATTCCAATTACATCATCATGTGGAGTTGGAATCCGGCAGAGATGAGGGATGGAACGAACAGCGAATTTTTTGTGCAGAAAGCCCGGGAAAAAGGGGCCCGTATTATCTGCATCGACCCAAGAATGACGCTCAGCGCCGTCAGCCTCGCCGATAAATGGATCCCCATACGGCCTGGCACAGATACGGCCATGATGAGCGCCATGGCCTATGTCATGATTACAGAGGATCTTTATGATCGTAAGTTCGTCGATAAATACTGCATCGGCTTCGATGAAACCCAAATGCCCGACGGAGCCGAGGGAGAGGAAAGCTACAAGGACTATATTCTGGGCACACGTGATGGGATTCCCAAAACCCCCGAGTGGGCAGAAGCTATAACAGGCGTTCCGAGAGAGACGATTTCTCGAATCGGGAGGGAGTATGCCACATTTAAACCAGCGGTCCTCTACCAGGGTTATGGCATGCAACGACGGGCTTATGGTGAACAACCCGTGCGTGCCGGTTGTGTCCTGGCGGCGATCACCGGAAATGTCGGCATCCCGGGAGGATGGGCCGGAGGATTAGCCCTTCAAGCTCCGGATGGGGGGCCCTTCTGGAATGTCTTCCCGCAGGGGGAGAATCCGATCAAAGCAAGGATCCCCAGCTTTCTCTGGACGGAAGCGGTGCTTCGTGGAGAAGAGATGACAGCGGCAGATGGAGTAAGGGGAGTTGATAAGCTCGATAACGACATCAAACTGATCTATGCCGTTGCCTGCAACGCCATTGTTAACCAGCACGGAAACATCAACAGGACGGCAAAAATCCTCCAGGATGAGAGTCTCGTGGAGTTTTTTGCTGTTCAGGATAATTTTCTAACTCCTACCGGCCGTTTTGCGGATCTTCTGTTGCCAGCCTGCACTCAGTTCGAGACCTATGGACTGGAAGACGGTTGGAAGTATGGGGACGAGGTCATCCTGATGCCCAAGATCGTTGATCCACCCTTCGAAACCAAGAGCGATTATCAGATCTGTGCCGCAATCGCCGAAAAATTGGGTTTCGGTGAGGCTTACACAGAGGGCCGCACCGAAAGGGATTGGATCGAATGGGCTCTCGAAAGGTACAGAGAAACCCGATTCCCCGGTATCCCTCATCTGGACGAATTCGAATCCTCCAACATCGGAGTCTACTCTAATCCTGTCACAGAGCCGGCTGTCGCCTTTACCGATTTTCGGCGCAACCCCAAAAAACACCCACTCCCCACGCCATCTGGAAAGATCGAGATCTTCTCGAAAAGACTCTTCGATAAAAACAATCCAGAGGAGATACCCGCTGTGCCCAAATACATCCAGGAGTGGGAAAGTCCTTTCGGCAAAGAGGCTACAAAATACCCACTGCAGGTAGTGGGACATCACTTCATGCCGCGTGTGCACTCCACTCTGGCAAATGTGGAGTTACTGAGAGAGGCCTTTCCGCAGCGAGTGTTTATCAATCCCTTGGATGCAGAGAAGAGACAGATAAAAAACGGCAATGAGGTCAAAGTGTTCAATTCACGAGGAGCGACCATCCTTCGCTGTCGAGTGACCGAGCGGATCATGCCGGGTGTTTTGGCCATTCCACAGGGTGCCTGGTGGGAACCGGATGAGAACGGTATCGACCGTGGTGGATCGGTCAATGTTCTTACCTCAGAGAGATGGACACCCCTTGCCTTTGGGAATGCCCAGCACACGATCATGGTGGAGGCCGAAAAGGCGCGACGATAGGATAATTAAGTATAAATAAGTATAATAAAATATATTTGAAACAGATAAAATGAAATATTAGAGAAAAATGGCAAAACAACTCGCATTCTACTTCGACTCCAGCCAGTGCTCTGGATGCAAAGCCTGCCAGATGGCATGCAAGGACAAACAC
>JASFPP010000060.1:0-19197 GCA_050115915.1 Candidatus Aminicenantota bacterium | reverse complement strand
TCGCGCAAAGGAATGGGCGTTTCTTCCGCGTGTTCAAAAGGGCCAAGATGTGGTCGCTGGGGATGTTCTCGGTGAGGTGGAGGAAACCCCTCTCATCAACCATAAAATTTTGGTTCCCTATGGGGTCAAAGGCAAGGTTGCCGCAATTGAAGAGGGCCGGTTTACGGTCGATCGTGTGGTCGCTAAGATCAAAACAGATGCTGGAGAAGAGGAGGTTCGCTTGTTCCAGACGTGGTCGATTCGCAGGAACAGGGCCGTCGAAGAACGCCTCATGCCGGATGAGCCCCTCTCCACAGGGCAGAGAGTTTTGGATACTTTATTTCCCCTGGCTAAAGGAGGGACAGCGTGTGTGCCCGGTCCTTTTGGGAGCGGAAAAACAGTTGTCCAGCACCAGCTAGCCAGGTGGTCTGACGCGCAGATCATCGTTTTTGTGGCCTGTGGCGAGCGCGGCAATGAGGTGGCCGACCTGCTGCTCAGCTTCCCCGAGCTCGAAGACCCCCATACAGGACGGCCCCTTTTAGAAAGAACGATCATCATCGCGAACACCTCGAACATGCCCGTAGCAGCCAGGGAGGCTTCCATCTACACGGGAATGACTATTGCGGAGTATTTCCGTGACATGGGATTTTCTGTGGCGCTTATGGCCGATTCGTCGAGCCGCTGGGCAGAGGCCCTCAGGGAGATCTCTGGCCGGATGGAAGAGATGCCCGGGGAAGAAGGGTATCCCGCCTACCTGGCCAGCCGTCTGGCAGAGTTTTATGAGCGCGCCGGGAAAACTGTGTGCTTAGGATCGGACAAGCGCATCGGGGCTCTGAGTGTCATCGGCGCGGTATCCCCTCCGGGAGGAGACCTGTCGGATCCCGTCGTCCAGTCCACGCTCAAGGTGGTTAAGGTGTTCTGGGCCTTGGATGACCGGTTGGCCAACATGCGGCACTTCCCTGCGATCAATTGGCTGCAGAGTTATTCTCTGTATACGGAAAACATTAAAAAATACTGGGATGAGGAAGTGGCAGAGGATTTTTTTATGATCAGGCAGGAGGCTATAAGACTTTTGGAGGAGGAATCGGAGCTCCAGGAGATCGCACGCCTTGTCGGCGTCGAGAGCCTGTCTGCGAAGGACCGACTTGTTCTCGAGTCGGCCCGCTCCATTAGAGAGGATTTCCTGCACCAGAATGCATTCCATCCCCAGGACACCTACACTTCGCTCAGGAAACAGTACTTGATGCTCCGGACGATCCTTCATTTCCACAACTCCGCACTTCAAGCACTCAAAGAGGTGAGCTTGGATAAAATTCTTTCACTCCCGATCAGAGAAAAAATCGCCAAGCTCAAGTATCTGGAAGAGGAAGACACGGGCATCATCGAAGCCTATGTCGAGGTGTCGGACGCATTCAAAGGCCTGGAAAAAACTGAGGAATAAGAGGACGAAATGTATAAGGAATATTTGACAGTATCGAATATCGTCGGGCCCCTGCTCATCGTCGAAAAGATCGTTGATGTGAAGTACGGGGAGCTGGTGGAGATCGAAACATCCGATGGAAGCCTCCGCAGGGGCACAGTCCTCGATGTCTCGACGGAACAAGCCGTTGTCCAGGTGTTTGAGGGGACGGTGGGGCTGGATGTCGATAAATCCCGCGTGCGGTTTCTGGGCCGGTCTCAACAGCTTGGGGTATCCTCAGAGATCGTCGGCCGGATTTTTGACGGATCCGGAAAACCCAAGGACAGGGGTCCTCAAATCATCCCGGAGACCTTGAAGGATATCAACGGGAGTCCGATCAATCCACAGGCCCGTGACTATCCCTCTGAGTTCATCCAGACAGGAATATCCTCCATCGACGGGATGAATCCCCTGGTGCGGGGACAAAAACTCCCTTTGTTCTCCGGGAGTGGCCTCCCCCATCCGAGGATCGCGGCACAGATCGCTCGGCAGGCCACGGTGTTGGGCAAAGAAGAAAAATTCGCTGTGGTCTTCGGGGCCATGGGCATTACATTCGAGGAGGCGAATTTCTTCATCGAGGACTTCCGGAACACGGGCGCTCTGGAACGTGCGGTGCTCTTTCTCAACCTGGCCAATGAGCCCCCGATCGAACGTTTGGCCACCCCTCGTTTGACATTGACCTGTGCGGAATATCTGGCATTCGAACAGGATATGCACGTCTTGGTGATCCTTGTGGATTACACGTTCTATGCGGAGGCCCTGAGAGAGATATCTGCGGCCCGGAAGGAAATTCCGGGCAGACGAGGATATCCGGGTTATCTCTACACGGACCTCGCCTCCATGTATGAACGGGCGGGAAAGATAAAGGGCAAGATCGGGTCCATCACATACATCCCGATCCTCACAATGCCCGAGGATGACAAGACTCACCCCATCGCAGACCTTACGGGATACATCACGGAGGGGCAGATCATGCTGAGCCGTGAGCTCCATAGAAAAGGGATATACCCGCCCATAGATGTGCTCCCCAGTCTTTCCCGTCTTAAAGACAAGGGGATCGGCGAAGGAAAGACCCGCGAGGATCATGCCGACGTCCTTAACCAGCTCTTTGCCTGTTACGCGCGGGGAAAAGAGGCCCGGGAGCTTGCGCTTATCCTGGGAGAGGCCGCCCTATCGGATGTGGACAAGATCTACCTCCATTTTGCCGATCAGTACGAGGAGGAGTTCGTCAAACAGGGGGAATTCGAGGCCCGTTCGATCATCGATACCCTGGAGCTTGGCTGGCGGCTCCTGAGGACAATCCCGCAAGCGGAACTTAAAAGGATCCGGCCCGAATATTTGGAAAAATATTATCCAGAGAACGAATGAAACTCAACGTCAATCCCAACAGGATGGAGCTTCTCCGCCTCCGCAAGCGGCTCGTTCTGGCAGAGCGGGGGCATAAACTCCTCAAGGACAAGCTCGAGGAGATCATGCGGCGATTCCTCGAGATCATGCGCCGGCTGCATGAGCTTCAGAGTGATGTTAGCCGAAAATTCGATAAGGTTTTCCTTTCCTTTGCCCTTGTGCGTTGCCGGAACTCTATCGAAGAGTTGGAAGATCTCCTCCCTGATGGGGAGCTGATCCTGGATCCCACAGCTGAGAGAGTGTTCAACCTCTCCATACCCAAATTCGGGATCAAGGAGTGGAATGTATCCGATTATGACCTTCTCAACACGGAGAGCGAGCTGGATATCGGCGTCAAAAAAATGAAAGAGCTGTTCGAGGACCTGATGGAAATGGCTCGTCTTTGGAAAGCTGTGGAACTTCTATCGACCGAGATCGAAGTGACCCGTCGAAGGGTGAACGCCCTGGAACACAACCTCATCCCCAACATCAAGGAGACGATCAGCTATATCTCCGGCCGGTTAGAGGAGATGGAGCGGTCCTATCAAGTCCAGCTTATGCGGGTCAAAGAGATCGTCCGCGGCCACTAAAATAGATTATTCATTGAATATGCTGACAGCCATATATCCATAAAACATAAAACACTTGATTTCTTATTGTCAGCATTTTCAACCTTACAGGCACCGACCCAACCTAACCCGCCGATCTCACAACAAAGCCTTCGTTGTCGCCCCTTCGAGGTAGTCTACTACATCTTCAGGGGCCACTGCCTTGCCTTTGCAGCGATGTCGACTTGTGAATAATCTATATATTGCAAGGATTATTCTTACGAAGACATGTTCTCTTAATCGTACAATAGATATTGTTGTCGTTTTCGACGAAAGGATTCCTCTTCTTTTTTGATCTGAGCAATCATCTGATCGTAGGTCAAATTCCCCTGGATGTATCGAACCAAGAGGTCATCCCCGAAAAGCAGATTCAAGCTGTCGGACTTTACAGAGATCTTTGCTCCATGTCTGTCTTTAAGCGCCTGGATAAGTGCCAGCGTGAAGTGGACCGGGCGGAATTTTTCCGGCTCCCGGATGTGGATGCGGATGCCGTAACAGAGGCGGTTTTCATAGGCAGGATGGAGGGCTTTTCCCGGGAGGGAGACGGGCGTGTAAGTCAGTGTCTCCAACTCGATTCCAGAAGTTGGATTGCCTTCAAGAGCCGAGACCAGAGCTTTGCTGTCTAACCAGGGAGTCCCGAACTGGAGGAACGGATGGGGTGTGCCGAGGCCTTGGTTGAGGAGGAGACCTCCGAGCAATCCGGTTCCAGGGAAAGCCAGGGCGGCTTCCGGCGTAGGAATGTTGGGTGATGTGGGGATCCAGGGAAGACCCGTATCGTCCCAAGAATAGGACCGACACCATTTGTCCATCGGGATGACATGAAGGGCCACGTCCTGGGATACCCATCCTTCTCCCTGCATCATTTTGGCCAATTCTCCGGATGTCAATCCGTATCGGATAGGGATCGGGCATGCCCCTATGAATGATTTGTATTTCTCTTTGAGAACAGGGCCCTCGACATGGATACCGCCGGATGGATTGGGCCGGTCGCAAACGTATACGGATTTTCCGGCTTCGCCCGCGGCTTCCAGAACGTACATCAGGGTTGTGATGTAGGTGTAAAATCGTGTGCCCACATCTTGAATGTCATAGACAAAAGCATCGATGTTTTTCATCTCGTCGGCTGTGGGTTTTTTGGTCTTTCCGTAAAGGCTGAACACAGGGATGTCCGCAATACGGCTGTCTTCGATGTCAAAACCGGCCTCGATCTGGCCCGTAAAGCCATGTTCTGGAGAGAATACAGCCTGAACTTGGATCCCTTTTTTGAGAAAGGCTGTTATGACCGGTGTTCCGTCCGGAAGAAGAGAGGTGTGGTTCAAAACGAGACCCAGCCGTTTGCCGTGGAGTGTCTTTGTAAACGACTCGAGGGCGCGCTCGCTGCCCAGTATGACTCTTTCCTGTGTGTTGGAATCATCTATCCGGGGGATTGTTGAGGAGACGGTTTGGAGCCAGAATAAAGCCAGGCAAAAAAACATCAACAGCGGGATAGATCTTTTCAGAGCATGAAGAGTCTTATTCACCCAAGCTTTATCCGTACTGGTGTTCGTCGTCAATAATATCGCCTTCCTGCCAGTCTTTGATCCAATCGGATATACGGAAGATCTTCATCTTGCCGTCTGCTGTCGAGCATATAATCCGTTCGATCCCCGAGTTGATGATCATTTTTTTGCAGATAAAACAGGGGAATGCATCGATGGGCATATCCTTGCCGTAGACCTTGCCATAAATATACATATCTCCTCCGAGTAGACTCACCCCTGCTCGGGCAGCATTGATGATGGCATTCTGCTCGGCATGTACACTCCGGCACAGCTCGTACCTCTGGCCGTGAGGAATACCGAGCTTGTCTCGAAGACAGGAGCCATGCTCGAAACTATCCTTTGTTTTTCGAGGGGCCCCTACATATCCTGTGGAAATGATCTGATCGTCCCTGATGATGATCGCCCCGATCGAGCGGCGGAAGCACGTGCTTCGCTCTGCGACCTCTTTGGCGATGCCCAGATAGTATTCATGTTTGGATTTCCTTGTGGGGGTCATAGAAACTTCTCCAGTTTTTTAAAAAAATCCTCGAGAGAGCCTTCATTGGTCACACGATAATCAGACAGACGCATACATTCCTCGAGCTGCTGTCCCCTTTCTTTCTGTGTCATCTCTTCCTTTTCTTTGGCGATAAATTCTTGGAGCGAGGATGCGGATTCGTTCCGGCCTCTCTGTCGGACGCGTGTGTATCGTATCTCGACAGGAGCATCGATGGCAAGAAGGATGAAATTTTCCTGGGTCCTGAAATACTCGATTTCTCCGGGATTCCTGATGCTGTCGATGACGGATTTTCCCGTGATCCGGTCCATTACGCGGCTGGCCAGAATATTCGCTCCGAACTTTTCTCTCAATTCGTTTCCCTTTTGGATCAGGTTATCTCTGTCTGTTTCCCGGCCTTCCTGGATGAGTTCCTCGCGGATAATGTCTGACAGGGAGAAATAGGCGTAGCCATTCGTCCTGAAAAAGGACGCGGCTTCTCCTTTTCCTGAACCATTCGTCCCGGTAAGTCCGATGAGCTTATAAGAGTGTTTCATTTTTTTATCAGCTTTGGCAGACTTCTGATTAGATTTGAAAGCGGAAGGCTGGAAAGGATCCGCGAAAGATGTGGGACGAGAGCAAAGAGGGCTTTCAGTTTTGTCCCGATGTGTTCACCATGGAAATATCGCAGGGTTTTGTCCATCAAAGACGTCATCTCCGCATTGTAGGGAAACCACCAGGCCAGGGTCTTTTTTTTTGTGTAATCGTGGCTGATGAACTTGATGTTCATGAGGTCCAGTTGACCAAAATGTCCGTGTGAACGGCCGATCCCGCTGCTCTTAACTCCGCCCCAGATCGCTCCTGGTTCGGCAAAAGAGGACATGTGGTCGTTCACAGTGACCGTCCCGGCTTCCAATTGTCCCGCCATCCAGTGTGCCATTTTTTTGTTACGTGTCCAGATGGATGCGGTCAAACCCAGAGAGCAGTCGTTGGCGAGGGAGATGGCCTCTTCAGGGTCAGCAAAGGTCATGATCGGGAGCGCTGGGCCGAAGGTCTCCTCTGTCATGATCTTCATGGAGTGATCGACGCCTGTCAGAACGGCAGGATTAATGAAATATCCGGGGAGTGATTCAAGAGGTGTGCCACCGCAGAGGACCTGTGCCCCCCGGGTTTGAGCATCCGTGATGTGATCTCTGACGACGGCAAGTTGAGACTTGGTGGTCATGGGCCCGATGTCGATCTCCGGTTCCATGGGATCCCCTACTCTGAGCTTTCGGGTGTGCTTCACGACCCGATCGGTGAATTCTTCAGCGATATCACGATCCACATAAACCCTTTCAATAGCGCCGCAGCTTTGGCCGCAGTTGGCAAATCCGGCCCACACGGCTCCAAGGACTGCCCTCTCCATGTCGGCATCCTTTAGCACGACCATCGGATCCTTCCCTCCCAGCTCGAGGACGATGTTCGTCAGGTTCGTGCTTGCCAATTCCATAACCCGTTTGCCCGTGGTAACACTTCCCGTGAACAGGATGTTCTGGATGTCTGGATGGGCGATGAGTTTTTCTGCCTGGGGAACTTTGCAATTGACGATGTTCAAAACACCCGCAGGGAGCCCGGCTTCCACGAAAATATCTCCGATCTTGGATGCGACAAGCGGTGTGGATGTAGAGGGCTTGAGGATAACCGTGTTCCCTGAGGAGATGGCGCTAATGACGTCGAGGATAGGGAGCATAAAGGGAAAATTCCAGGGCGAAATGACAAGCGTCGGCCCCAAGGGAGCAAAATGAAAAGCGCTCGACTTGTGAAGGAACAGGGCGACCCGCGACCTCATCTTTTGAGGACTCAGGTTTTTATCCGTCGAGTGGGCATAATAGTCGAGAGCTTCGGCCACGGATAAAACTTCCATGGACAGGGATTCGGGAAGCGGGGATCCATGTTCCTTGGTGATCAGCATGGCGATTGAGGTGCTTTTTTGGAGGAGGATTTTTTTCGCGTTTTTGAAGATTTGCCGCTTTTTATCCCCTTGAGTCTCTTTCCAAGAGATAAATGCGTTTTTTGCAGCATCGACAGCTTCAAGACACTCTTTTTCTGTGGCGAGGCATGTTTCTCCCAGGGATTCGAGAGTTGCCGGATTTATGGAGGCGATTTTTTGTTCGGTGGTGATTCTGTTGTTGTTGATAAGCAGGGTTCCGTCCATGTGTTTAGAACCATCCCTTCAAAATTCTACGGCACCAAGAAAAGAACAAATAAGGATACGCGTCGAGGATCAGGTCGAACCGGAACATCGGATTGACGATGCCGGCCTTCAAGAAAAATCCCAGGACAAGGTCTTTATGTTTGGGGGGACATCCTCTGATCCTGCGTTTGATGCGGGCCTTCACGTTGCCCTGGATCTCCGAACAGGAGCCGATCACCATAAGCCTGTCTGCGGAGACATCTCCCTTGTATTTCCCCATAACCAGAGTCCATGGAGGGAGGTTCTCCCAGAGTTGGGGTTTTCTGTCTTTGATCATGTGGAGCCAATCGAGGACGACGCCGTGGCAGCCCCCCTGACAGAACGGTTCTCCGCAAAGGATCTCCATGCCGCAGTCGAGATCTCTTATGTCCATGAGGCCGCGGTCCCAGTCTTTGGTTTTGTTTTGAACCTCCTCAAGGGAAATGTCGCCCGTTATATGAATGCTCTCGAGATCCAGTGGGCCATATCCTCTCTCTCGGGCGATCCTGAGGTGAGGAAGCTTTTCCGGGTCCAGATGGAGGATGCGGGCACAGACAGCGTCGTGAGCGACAGCGTTTTTCGCCATAACAATGAGGCCCAGAGGATAACCATGCTGCGTGAGGTGGTTTCCACCCAGAGACATCTCTATGCCATCTGTTGCGATAAAGTCTGGGCGACCGACTTCATAGAGATCGACGATCTTCTCATCCAGTTTATAATTATGATCCCGCATCCGCTCGCGATCGCACAGGATGCCGATGTTTAGCTTGAGCGCTGCCGTGAGCCCGAACGAAAGGGCGTTGCTTTTGAGTTTTGGGGTGTACACACAAAAATCATTGGTTGCGATCTCTCGGGCTGTGGTGATCTTGTCGTGGACTTTGCCCTTCTCGAGAGGGACGGTCGTTTTTTTGGATTCTTCGATAGGAAGGAGTTTTATTTTGTGTTTTCGTTTGAGACGGTAGTATCCGGCGCGCCGCATCATCCGGGTCGTGGGCAGCCCGGCGCCGGTTTTTTCAGCCACGGTGATCCTTTTGGCGATGCCGTTGCTCGTTGTGATCGCACCCAAGACACCATCGAGGAATTCCGGTCGCGTGTATGCCGACGGTGCGACCTTATGGTGCGCCATAACGACGTTAGGTTTGATCGTGATACGCCCCTGGACCTTTGATGTCAGGCCAAGGTCTTCAAGTCCTTCTCTTATGATACCTTCGATTCTGTCAGGATCATAGCTGGGGAGCCTGCGCAGGATGACATTCTCTTTTTCGTCCATTTTTAAGCGTGATAATAGGGATTATTCACGAGATTATCCGGCTGTGTCCTTTTCGTCTTCTCCCCTTCTCTTTGACTTATCCTTTCCCACAAGGGCCGCGATCAAAATGCTTATACCGTACAGGCCGAGCATGGGCACGGCGATGATACTCTGGGTGATCATATCCGGAGTGGGGGTGATGATGGCGGCAATGACGAAAACGACGAGCACGGCGTATTTGAAGTATTTCACCATCATCTTTGCTGTGATGAGGCCTATCTTGGAGAGGAAAAATGCCAGCGTGGGCATCTCGAAGACCAGCGCGATCCCGAGTATCACGCGCAGGGCAAGACTGAAGTACTGGTCGACCGTGATCACAGGGTCGAATTCCGCCCCCATGCCGAGAAAGAAATTGCAGGCGAAGGGGAAGACAACCAAATAAGCGAACACAGCACCCGCGATAAAAAAGAAGGACGTGAAAAGCACAAAGGGAATGACGTACTTTTTTTCCTTTTGATAGAGACCGGGGGCGACGAACATCCAGAACTGGAAAAAGATGAACGGTGATGTGAAAAATAATGCAGCCAGAAAGGAGACTTTGATGTACAGCATGAAAGGAGCGGTCAGCGATGTGAAGGCCAGCTTCTTCCCATCTGGTAGAAATTGTGTGACAGGTTGGGCGAGGATGTTATAGAGGTCCTTGCTGAAGAACCAGGCTGGGACGACCGCACCGATCAGAACGACAAAGGACCAGAAAATCCTTTTTCTGAGTTCTTCGAGATGTTCGAGAAAGGTCATCCCGTTAGGAGACTTTTTCCCCTTCCTCATCCTTGTCAACGTCCTTATAGATCTCGTCGGCTATGTCCGTTTTGACACCCTCTTGGATGTCCTTGATATCCTTGTCGATCTCCTCCTTGATGTCCTTAAATTCCTCGGCCTGGATCTCCTCCTCGATCTTTTCTTTGATCTCGTCTGAGGTCCTGCGGAACTCTCTCATGGCCTTTCCGATGGAGCGTCCGATCTCCGGGAGTTTCCTCGGCCCGAAGATAAGGAGTGCGATTGTCAGGATGACAAGCAGTTCAGGAAAGCCTATGTTACCGAACATGTTTTCTCTCTTGGGTGTTCTGAAATATAGCTTTTATCCTGATTGAAGTCAACAATAAGTTCGTTTTTCTAAGCCTGTTTTCGAGCGATATGCGATGAATATCCAGGACATGCAAAGAGTAAGAATTTTTCAGCCTGAACCTCTAATGGTGGGTGAGGGGCTCCGGTGCGGAAAGATAGGGCCCTGCTGAATTGCCTGAGTGTGGAGGCCCCCCATCTATGGCTTGAAATCGAGGCCGAGCTCTGGTAATATTTGATTGCTAAAGAGAGTTATGAAAAAAAGAATTGTACTCACCGTTTTCCTGTTTTTTGCTCTTGTGATTCCCCATACTTGGGAAGAGGATATCTGGATAGAGTCTCTGCAGAAGATCAATTCCATCGTTACGGCCATAGAGTCGAGCCATTTTATGGAAGTCGACCATCAAACGCTCGCGCATTCCTCCATTAACGGGATGCTCCAGACCTTGGACCCGCATTCCTATTTTCTGAGCCTTAAAAACCTACGGACGCTCCAAGAGGAATACAAGGGAAAATACCATGGCCTTGGCATCATGATCCAGAAACTGGGAGATAAACTCATGGTCATCACGCCGATCGAGGGGACGCCGGCCTACAGGCTGGGAATCCTCGCGGGGGATGTTATCTCTCATATCGAAGGAGAAAGCACCAAACCTCTCACGAGTTTTGAAGCCATGCAAAAACTGAGGGGGCCCAAGGGAACAAAAGTGAACATCTCGATTACCCGGGAGGGTCTGTCCGAGCCTCTTCAGTTCACGATTAAGCGGGCAGAGATTCCCCTCTACAGCGTTCCCTATGCGTTCATTCTCAGAGACGATATCGGCTACATCTATATCCGCAATTTTGCGACCACAACGGCTGATGAGTTCCGGAATAAGATGAAGATCCTGAAGAAACTGGGGATGAAAAAACTCATCCTCGATATGCGATGGAATGGCGGAGGGACTTTTCCAGGGGCTATCGAGATCTCGGACGAGTTCCTTCCCAAAGATTCCCTCATCGTGTCCATCCGTGGCAGAAAAGAGTACTACAACCGGGAATTTCCCGCTCTCCGCGACAACCAGCACGAAAACATCCCCCTTGTCATCTTGATTAACCAGGGAAGTGCCAGTGCCCCCGAGATCGTCAGCGGCGCAGTCATGGATAATGACCGGGGGTTGATCATCGGCGAGGATTCTTTCGGCAAGGGGCTTGTGCAGACGCTTTTCCCGTTATCCAAGGATTCAGCCGTGGCCTTGACGACTGCAAAGTATTACACACCGAGCGGCCGTTCCATCCAGCGGGATTATTCTGAGGTCGATGACTATCTCTTCAATCGGGAAACGCCAGAAGAACAAGAGAGGGAAGTCCGGTATACGGTCGGGGGAAGAAAAGTCCTCGGACAGGGAGGCATCACGCCTGACTACAAGGTGGAGTTTGCGTTCAAAAGGCTCACATATGAGACGTTGAGAAAAGGGAAAATTTTTTCCTATGCAAAAAAGTTCATCGAAAAAAAGACTTCCGTAGCCGAAAAATACACCCTTCCAGATAAAAAGAAAGGAACATTCAATGAGCCGATATACCACATGATCGGCAGAGATTTTTCCGTGGATTCCGCTATCGTGGAAGATTTCAGGAATAACCTCAAGGCGCACGATTTTCCTTTCACCGAAGAGGAGTATGCTGAAGCCGAGGACCAGCTGGCTCGGGAGATCGAAAAGGAGATCTTTTCGTTCCTTTGGGGAGTTGAAGGCGGATGGTGGGTGTACCGGAATAGCGATCCTGTTGTGCGGAGGGCGATCGAGCTTTTACCCGAAGCCGAATCCCTCCTTAAGAATTAGAACCTGCTCTTTTTTTAATTCCTGTTTGATCCAGTAGATAGTGTTTTGTCTATCGACTAATTTTGAGAGATGTTTTATACTCTGCTTTTAATTGTTATAATATCGCCGAGCTGAAGGCGCTAATATAAACGTTTCCAAGGAGGAAGGATGAAGGTCGCGCTCGCCTCTGATCATGCGGGATACACGCTGAAAACGGGTATTAAGGACTATTTGACAGAAGAGGGGGTCGCTCATCAGGATTATGGCACCTCTTCGGAAGAGAGCGTGGATTATGTGGACTACGCGGAAAAAGCGATAGACGGCCTGCTTTCTGGGGAATGCGACAGGGCGATCCTCGTGTGCGGGACAGGCATCGGGATGAGCCTCGTGGCGAACAAGTTCAGTGGAGTGAGGGCCGCTCTCTGCTGTGATGAGTACATGGCTGAGATGAGCCGAAGACACAATAACGCGAATTGCCTGACCCTTGGGGGAAGGATCCTTCCCCTGGATGAGGCCCTTCTCATCGTGGAGACTTGGATCAACACCCCCTATGAGGCAGGCAGGCATCAGGTGCGGCTGGACAAGGTCCGTGCGATCGAACAAAAAAATTTCAAATCCTGATTGAGGAGTTTAAGGAATGGATTCATTCTCTCAAAAAGTCGAGCTGTTGGCACAAAAAGTTGAACGGAATAATATTTGGCGGCAAAAGGAGTCCTTCAACCTCATTCCTTCGGAGTCCACGCCGTCATTGCTGGTGAAAATCTGTGAGATCTCTGATCCATCCGGACGCTATGCAGAACACCGGACCATGAAAGGGGAGGAGATCTATTTTTACCAGGGGGTCGATTTCATTAGGGAGGTCGAAGAGGAAGCGCGCGCTGAGATTTCCCGATTCTTCGGCTGCAGCGAAGTCGAACTCCGGACGATAAGCGGTCAAATGGCCAACGAGGTCGTTTTTAAAGGGATGGTCCGTTTCCTCAACAGGGACAGGCCCGAAGGACAGCCCATGCAGAAGATGCGCCTGGTCATGAATAACGATCTGACCAAGGGCGGCCACCTCAGCTCACAACCGATGGGGGCCCTCTTCAATTTTGTGGCCGAGGATCCTGCAACGGGTAAAGAAAACGTCGTTAATTTTCCTGTGATGAGGGACAATCCCTACAGGCTGGATCTGGAGAGACTGGCTGAGCTCACAGAGACGCATAAGCCCGACCTGATGGTATTCGGGAAGAGCATGTTTATCTACCAGGAACCCATCCGTTTCATATCCGATCTAGTCAAGGACTGGGAAACGCGGCCGGTCATCATGTTCGACATGGCGCATGTGTTGGGATTGTACGGGGCGTTCCAGTCTCCTCTCGAAGAGGGAGCGGACGTTGTGACAGGGAGCACACATAAGACATTTTTCGGGCCGCAAAGAGGTCTGATAGCCGGGAATTTTCCTAAGGGAAGTCGCCTGCGAAAGCTGTGGCTGGACATAAAAAGCCGTGCTTTTCCGGGGTCGACAAGCAACCATCACCTCGGCACCCTCCTCGGCCTTCTGATGGCGTCTTATGAGATGAATGAATTCAAGGACGACTATCAGAACAAGGTGCGCGCCAATGCCAAAGCCTTTGCCCGGGCACTTCACACGCGAGGTGTGCCTGTTGAGGGCAAAGAGGCAGACGGTTTTACGGAAACCCATCAGGTCCTCATCCGGGTGAGCGCTTTCGGGAACGGGATGGAAATCGCGCGCAAGCTCGAGTCGAACAACCTGGTCGCCAATTACCAGGCGCTCCCTGACGATGAGACCTTCCTGGAGCCGAGCGGGATCCGGATGGGTGTTCAGGAGATGACACGGTTCGGGATGAAGGAGGAGGATTTTGACGGACTTGCCGAGTTTATCGCGGATGTGGTGGTCAAAGATCTCAATGTTAAGGACAAGGTCAAAGCCTATCGCCAGAAATTCCTCGAGATGAAGTACTGCCTTTCCTCGGATCAGGCCGTTCCTGTCGCCGCAAAAATACTATCGAGCATTTCCCCGAATCCCAAGTTTGTGGATATGTTATTGAAAAGCCTGGAACAGCATCTTTAAAGATTGCTCCGGGCCTTTGATCGATAGAGATCTAAGAATCGAAAGAATGAGGTCGTTACCATGAAAATTTTAGTCGTAGGATCCGGAGGGCGCGAACATGCCCTCGCATGGAAAATCGCGCAGAGTCCGCTTGCCGAAAAAATATACTGTGCCCCAGGGAACGCCGGGACTCTGAGCTTGGGAGAAAACGTATCCATAGACCCGATAGATGTCAAGGGGCTTGCTGATTTTGCGAACAAGGAAAAGATCGACCTGACCGTAGTCGGGCCGGAAGTTCCCCTGGCCATGGGCATTGTGGATGAGTTCGAGGGAAAAGGTTTACAAATATTCGGACCCTCCAAGAGTGCCGCCGAGCTCGAGGGGAGCAAAGTGTTCGCCAAACAGTTTATGGACCGGCACAAAATCCCCACCGCCCGATTCAAGATCGTCGATAATCCAGATCAGGCGAAAAAGATCCTGCAGTCCGAAGAGATCCCCTTTCCCCTCGTGGTCAAAGCGGATGGCCTGGCCGCTGGGAAGGGGGCCATTATCTGTAACAGCCTGAAAAAGGCCGAATTGGCCGTCAACACGATAATGGTTGAAAAGAAATTCGGCGAAAGCGGAGATAGAATCGTTATCGAGGAATTTTTGCGGGGGAAGGAAGTTTCTTTTATCGTTATCTCGGATGGAGTCAAAGTCCTGCCTTTTGTGACCACCATGGACCATAAGGCTGTCTATGATGGAGATAAAGGCCCCAATACGGGGGGAATGGGGGCCATATCGCCCTCTCCTTTTGTGGATCCGGACCTCTTTGACGAGACGGTGAAGACGATCGTTTTCCCGACTGTAACGCGTATGCTCGAAGAGGGGAGAAAGTATAAAGGTGTACTCTATGTGGGATTGATCCTGACGGAAGAGGGGCCCAAAGTACTCGAGTACAACTGCCGTTTCGGAGACCCGGAGACGCAGCCCCAGATGTTGAGGTTGGAGAGCGATCTTGTGGAGATCCTCATAGCGACAGTGGAAGGGAATGTTCTGGAAAAAGAAGTGGCATGGACGAACAAACCCTCAGGATGTGTGGTTGTCGCTTCCGGAGGGTATCCGACAAAATACGAAAAAGGAAAGCCAATCGAAGGGCTGAAAGAAGCCATGGACATACCGGGCGTTACGCTCTTCCATGCCGGAACGGAGCTCAAGGACAATACATTTTACACGGCAGGGGGGAGAGTCATGGGCGTTTGCGCCACAGAGGAGGATCTGGCCGCCACGATGAACAAGATCTATGGAGCCATAGGGAAGATCAGCTTTGATGCCATGCATTACCGTCGTGACATCGGCGCCGAACGGGAGGAGGCACAATGAAGGTCGCCATATTTATAGGAAGCGAATCGGATTTTGATGTTGTTAAAGGAGCTGTGGAAATTCTCAAAGAGTTTGAAGTGCCTTTTGCGCTTGAAGTGACCTCTGCCCATCGGACTCCAGAGCGAACGGTCAATCTTGTCGAGACCTTCGAAGAGAAAGGGGTTAAAATTTTTATAGCAGTCGCTGGCAAGGCCGCCCACCTGGCAGGGGTGGTTGCGGCTCACACAAGTCTTCCCGTCATCGCTGTTCCCGTGGGAAGCGCGACCTTGAGCGGTTTTGATGCCTTGCTCTCTTCTGTGCAGATGCCCAAGGGTGTCCCCGTGGCCTGTATGGGACTCGGGAAGTCCGGGGCCATAAACGCGGCCCTTCTCGCTGTCCAGGTTTTGGGTTTGGAAGATCCTGGACTGGCCGCAAAGATGAAAGAATACAAGAAGAAAATGGCTGCACAGGTCGAGGAGAGCTCAACGAAGATCAAAGACCTGTTATGACGTCTTTTTCCATCCAGAGTTTTGGTTGCCGCGTCAACCAAGCCGAAGCCTTTGAGTGGGCCAATGAATTCCAAAAAAAAGGCTATGTCTACAAAAAAAGTCACACAAAGAGCGACATCATCCTGGTGAACACGTGCACGGTCACAAGCCGTGCGGATAGAGATGTCAGAGCCTTCCTGCGAAGGATCCACAGAGAAAATCCACACGCACAACTGGTTCTCACAGGATGTTATGTCGAGAGGTCCCCTGACAAATTCAAGGATGATTCCCAAGTGTTGAGGCTCATCCCCAACAGCGGGAAAGGCACACTTCCAGAGCTGTTAACGCCTCTGGATCGGCCAGAGGAGGAGATTTCTCTCGAGCCATTCCGCTCGCGTGCACTCGTCAAGATCCAGGATGGCTGTGACTTCCGGTGCACTTTTTGTGTCGTTCCCAATGTGCGCGGCCCCAGCGTAAGCGTAGGAAGAGATCGAATTATAGAACAGGTCAAGGAGTACGTGAACCAGGGATTTGAGGAAATAGTCCTCACAGGCGTGCACCTTTGTCTCTATGGCAGAGACTCGAGCCAGACTCCTTCTCTTGTCGAACTGCTCGAGGATCTGGAAGAGGTCGAGGGCCTAGGCCGAATACGTTTGAGTTCCATCGACCCCAGATTTTTGAGGGACGACAAGCTAGAATACCTGACGGCATCTTCGAAGATATGCCCTCATTTTCACTTTTCTCTGCAAAGTGGATGTGACCGGATCCTCCGGCAGATGGGACGGAAGATCCGCGTCGTCGATTACGAGCGTGTTCTCGACTATGTCCACAACAGATTACCCCACGCTGCGCTCGGTGCAGATATTTTGGTCGGGTTTCCTGAGGAATCAGCAGCGGATTTTGCAGAGACCCAAAACTTTCTCCAGAGATCTCCGCTCACGTATTACCACGTGTTCACCTACTCCCAGAGGCCTGGGACCCAGGCTTCAGCCTTACCTCAAGTGAGTCATCGGGAAAAGACACGGAGAACCCGGATTCTGAGGGCCTTGTCTTTCCAGAAAAATCTTGGGTTTCGCAAGCGTTTTTTAGAAGAGGAGATGGAGGCGGTTGTCATAAAAAAGATCGGAGAGGGGGCCCGGGTTCTGACAGCCAACTTCATCCCTGTTGATGTGCCGTTCTGTCCAAAGGAAAAAAAGCAGCGGGTGAAGATCAAGATCACCGAGGTTTCTGGGGATCACACAGAGGGGAGAGTTTGTGAAGGCCCCTCAAAAGCCTTCGATGGGAATGTCCAATGAACAAACCTCAAGAGGCGGATTCCAGAGACTATTCCTTTCGGATCAGAGTTCTTCCTGCTGAGATCTCCCAAAAGATCGCGGCCGGTGAAGTTATAGAGCGTCCCTTTTCGATTGTCAAAGAATTGGTAGAGAACTCTCTCGATGCTCTCTCCACGGATGTTAAAGTCGATCTCAAGGGCGGGGGAAAGAGTCAAATAAGGGTCACGGATAACGGCCGGGGCATGAGACGGGAGGATGCGGAGATTGCATTCGAACGACACAGCACGAGCAAAATATCCGAAGAGAGCGACCTGGAACGGATCGACACACTGGGATTCCGAGGAGAAGCCCTTCCCAGCATTTCTGCCGTATCGAGAGTTATCTTGAAGACCAATCATCAGGGCGGTGAACGGGGAACCTTGATAGAGCGCGAAGGGGAAAACCTCCTCCGTGTTTCCGATGTTGGTTTTCCAAAGGGAACGAGTGTTGAGGTGAGAGATTTGTTCTTTAACCTGCCTGCCCGCAGAAAATTCCTTCGCTCCGACAGGTCCGAGCTCAATCAAATCGTACGGTATCTGACCCAAGTGACCCTGGCTCATCATAATGTGGGTTTCTCTCTATCCCATGAGGGCAGAGCCATCTTCAATTATCCTCCGGTCAACACTCTCATAGAGAGGATCTTTCAGGTTTACGGGAAGTCTGGCGTTGAGAATCTGATAGAGATTCAGCATGCAGAGGGAGAGCAGAGATTGTTCGGTTACGCCAGCCGTCCTCCATCAGGGCGCAAAGACAGAAAACGCCAGTTATTCTACGTAAATGGCCGCCTAGTCAAGGACAAGGTTCTTATGGCGGCGTTGAACCGGGCCTACTCGAGTTTTCTGGAGAAGGATTTGTATCCCGAGGCGTACCTTTTTTTGGCGATCCCCCCCGCAGACGTGGATGTGAATGTCCATCCCGCCAAAACAGAAGTCCGGTTCGTGAACTCAAGCTCTGTTTTTCGTCTTGTTACAAGAGGATTGGAACGGTCGCTGCTCGAGGGTTTGGGTGTTAAAGCCGTGTATCCCGCCGAGGCAAAGACACAGACAGGAGGCCGGATCGAAGAGCAACCTCATCCCCCGATTTTTCCGGATTTCAGAAGCGAGGCTGCGAAGCCATCCTTTGAACTCTTCCCCCAAACGGGAAAAGAGACGTCTCCCTCCCCGCGTATTCTCGGGCAATACATGGACCTCTATATTATTGTTGCCGATGAGGAGGGGATCCGGATCATCGACCAGCATAATGCCCATGAACGTATTCTGTTCGAGCGATATGCCGCAATCAACCGGACAGAGGAATGGCCTCGAAAGCAGGCACTTTTGCCCCTTCTCTTTGACCTCTCGGCCTCCGAGGAAATAAGCCTTGAAGAGAACCGTCATCTGTTGGAGGGTGCAGGCTTCCGCGTGGATGCCATGGGGGGGCGCAGCTTTGCGTTGAAAGAGTACCCGGATATTTTCACGGAGGAAGAAGCGAAGGATATTTTTCTCTCTCTCCTTGAAGAGATAAGCGCTTCAAGGATCGAGGATAAGCAAGACGCCCTTTTGGCGACCCTTGCATGCAAGACAGCCATAAAAGCAGGGGAAATCCTGTCATTCGACAAAATGGCCTATTTGGTGGAGGAGCTGGAAAAAACAAAGAATTCATCCCTCTGTCCCCATGGACGGCCGATCCAGGTAAAGATAGATCTGAAAACCATCGAAAAAGGATTAAAACGCAAGTAATTCCCTTTTGAGTCTAAAAAGTGTAAAATAGGACCCCCAGAGAGTTTGGAGATCGTTTCCGGTATTCCCATTCTGAAAAGCGCAGATATCTCCAGTTAGCGGCGGAAGGATATATTCCGGGGAGTAGCGCAGCCTGGTTAGCGCGCCTGCCTTGGGAGCAGGAGGTCGTCGGTTCAAATCCGGCCTCCCCGATTTTTATCTCTACAGTGCTCGGGTATGGGGGAGCCATCTTTGCCGTTGAAAAACGAAATAAGTTGCGTTATATTTGGTTCGCTTCCATAAACCGTTCGAAGCTCCTAAAGAAAGCCCGAACAGCAATTACAGACTGGAATGTTAAAAGGTGCGCCTGTAGCTCAGTTTGGATAGAGCAGCTGCCTTCTAAGCAGCGGGTCGGGAGTTCGAGTCTCTCCAGGCGCGCCACTTTTTCCCCTGTAAAACCCAATTTTCCTTT
>JASFPP010000059.1:0-19391 GCA_050115915.1 Candidatus Aminicenantota bacterium | reverse complement strand
ATCCTGAATAATGTTGTATACTTTGTATTGGAGTTTATTTCCGGATCCACACGCTCAATTCCCTCTTCAGCACAAATCCTCACATTGAGCGGATTATTTCTAATCGTTAATGCGACTGTTCTCCTGTCTCGTGATTTGAGCAAGATCTTCACAAAAAAATACCAACAGATCATTATTTATATGACTTGGTACTTGCTTTTTATCGGTGCGTTATTGCCTTTCTACGTCGCAACGAATTTTTTTGGCGCTTTTGGCGAGAAAACACGCCTCCAAGCTTTTGTGAACTCTTTGTCGGAATCCCCGACCGGATTCCTGTTATTAGGTGTCGGCCTGTCTGCTTTAAGCGTGTTTGTATTCATGAGGAGGAATTCCTATGTCCAGTCCTGAGCCTAAAGAAAAGAAAGGAGAACACATGTGGCGACTGATCAAATCAGATATTGAATACAATCGAGTCGCATTTTTAGCCCTATATGGCATTGTTGTTTCAGCGTGTGTCTTGAATGCTATCTGGGGAGGATTGGAGGAGCATATCAGCCGGCTGATGCTTGTATCAGTGAGCATACTGGGAATCGTTGTCGGCTCTGAAGAGATTAAAACAAAAAGGATTCGTTTGCCGGTCCTGCTGCCGATTTCAATCCGATCTAACGGAATTTTGCGCTTTCCCGTGATGTTCCTCTATTGGATAAGCCTTATGATTATTCTCTGGGTCAGTTCTCTGATCAGCCTCCAGGGGAATTTAGGTCTGCCCTATCTTTGGTTTATTCTTGTAAAAACAGCTTTGATCATGGCTACGGCTTCGTCGATGAATGTCAGTATGGATGTCCCATACTGTTTTATCCATAGAATACCGGGAGATATCTTAAAAGTCTTCGCTAAGCTTTTTGCGGTTGGCGCTGCATTTTTGTATTTTTTCTCGACCCCATACGAGGATTGGCCGCCTGTCGTAACCCGGTATCTCTCTGAGATTTTTATTTCCGCAACCGGAGCTCTTGCGCTTCTCATTGTAGGATTTGGGCTTGCCGGATTAAGTGTTTTTGTGTTCGAGCACCGAAGATCTTATGCTGAATAGGAATCTTTACTCATCGATCTTATTCGTATCTGAGAGAGTCGACGGGATTTGCTCTAGCCGCTCTTTCGCACTTGTAACAAACGGTGATCATTGCTACTGTCAGCGCAAGAGCTCCAGCCAGTACAAAAACCCAGAATCCGATGCTTGTGCGGTAGGGAAAAATCTGGAGCCACTTTCTGATAACAAAAAAGGCGATTGGCCAAGCGATGAGGTTAGAGACAAAAATCCACTTGACATACTCCTTGGATAGAAGTCCCACTGTGCTGGATACTGAAGCCCCGAGAATTTTTCTGATCCCGATCTCTTTTGTCCGTTGTTCGGTGATGTGTGCGGTAAGCCCAAATAATCCCATAGAGGCAATAATAAGAGCCAAAAGAGTAAAAGATGTAAATATCTTCCCCATCCGCTCTTCTGTTTGATAGAGGGTGTCGAATTCTTCGTCCAGAAATCGGTAATCGAATGGGATTCCCTGTGTAAATTTATTCCATGTCTTCTTCAATAGGCCGATGGTGTGAGCGACATTGTTGGAATCGATTTTTACAAAAACATAATAGAAGAGACCAGGGTAATAGGTTAAAACAAGAGGTTGTATCTTTGTGTGCAGGGAAGCGAAATGAAAATTTCTCACCACGCCTATAACCACACCTTTGTTATCCCATAAAGTGAAAAATGTGCCGACGGGTTCATCAACGCCCATGAGTTTTACCGCTTCTTCATTGATGATAAAGCCAGCGCTGGATGTCGAAGTTTGATTGAGAAATCCTGTTCCTTTTTTTAGATCAATGTGAAATGTATCGAGGTAATCTTTATCCACAGCCATCCATCGCATGTAGGCTACTGTTTCCGGGTCTTTTCCTGCCCACTCTAAACCTTGTGTGCCGCCCGATAAAAGAGTGGGGATGTCCGATGTCATTGTGACATTTTGAACTCCCGGCGTATCTATCCATTCGTTCTTGAGCGACTCAAGGTTTGACCTTATGTTCCCCTTTAATTCTGTAAAGAGAAGACACTCTTTGTTAAAACCGAGGTTTTTTTCCCTCATATAGTGGATCTGATTGAACACGATGAGAGTACAAATAATGAGTAAAATAGCCAGTGAAAATTGAGATACGACCAGGATCTTTCTGAATTTGGAGTTTCCCCTTTGGGCATATATCCCTTTGATCATGGGTGCGATCCGATAGGAAGAGAGGATAAATGCAGGATAAATTCCTGAGATAATTCCTGTTGCTATGACAGCGCAAAGGAGAACAAGGAGTAAAAGTGGATTTCCTAAAAAAGCCATTGTGAGCTGTTTGGCGGAGAGGTTGTTTAACACAGGCAATAACAGTTTTACTAAGAGTATGGCCAGGAAAAAGCTGAACAACGAAAGAAACACGGATTCCCCTAAAAACTGCTTGACAAGGTCCGTCTTAACGGCTCCGGCGACCCTTCTTATCCCTATTTCTTGGGATCTGTTTCCGGATTGGGCGGTCGTTAGATTTATAAAATTGATACATCCGATGAGCAACACAAAGACAACAATCGCAGAAAAAATATACACATACCGGATTGTCCCATCCCCTTGAACACCATACAGACGAATGTCTCTGAGCGACTGGAGATAGATCGTAAAGTTATACCCGGGTGAATGCTTTTGTATGATTCTGGATATATTTTGACTAAGCCCCTTATAGGAAACATTTTCCTGAAGCAGCACATATGTGTTGAACCATAATGCTCTCCATTCTTCCAAATCGTATTTTTTATGAGCGAGCAATTTCAATGAGAAAATAAAATCATACCGGAAGTGAGAATTTTGGGGCATATTCTTCATAACGCCCGTGATCTTCATGTTTTCCTTGTTGTTGAGAGTGATGGTTTGTCCCAATAGGTCATCAGTCCCGTAATATTTCCGAGCGATATCTTCGCTGATGATAACTGTATGTGGATCATCGAGGGCATTTTTTGAGGTGCCTTTTATAAATGGGAATGAAAATATTTCAAAGAGAGCCGTATCGGCAAAGGCTATCCTGTTTTCATTAAATGATTTATCGCCAGCTTGGACTGTTTGAGTGCCTGCAGAAGTGATCCTCACAGACTTCAATATTTCTGCATGTTCATTCAACAGGGCGTGTGCGAGCGGAGCTGGTGTTAGGGCATGTCTCACGACTCGATCCGGAAGATGTTGAATGGAATTGACACGATAGATGTTCTCCGCATTGTTGTGAAAGCGGTCGTAACTGATTTCATCCACGATCCAGAGGAGTATTAAAAGGCAACAGGCCATTCCAATAGCTAAACCTGTGATGGTGATAAACGAGGTGCCCTTGTATCTTTTTATGTTTCTGAATGTTATCTTCAAGTAATTCTGCAGCATAAGGGCACTCCATAGAAGTGTTTGTGTAAAAAACCATGGTAGAGATTTAACGATGTGAAACCAGTACCAGAGCTTGGCTTGTTGGGCTCCTTGAAGAGCGAGTTTTTCATAATAGGCTTCTTCAAAGTCACCCAGAATCGGGTGTAAATCTTTCTTATACAGGAGCCGGCTTAGGAGCCATCTCGCCAATTTGGGAGGCGGAGGACAGAGATCTTTCATGATTTATCCGCGCGGGGATATCTTATGGGGGACGTTTTTCCAGAGCTTTTCAAAAACTCTTTTTGATTCCTTGAGGGCGTCGATTCCTTCTTTTGTGAGACTGAAGTATCTTTTGCTCATACCTCCCCGTTCGGGTGTAGGTTCTCCCTGATAGGCCTTGATATAGCCCTTTCGAACGAGGCGATCTAATGGAACATATATTCCACCAATGGAAATATTCTCACCCGTGATGTCCTTCAGGTATTTTCTTATGGTGATACCGTAAGCGTCGTCCTTTAGCCTGAGAACGGCCAGTAAGATCTGCTCCTCCAGCCTTGATAGTGCAGCCATTTGAAACTCCTTTTAAATTATGTTTATTATTTAATTTAGAATAAATAATTCTGTTTGTCAACGTGTTGCTTCAAAAAAACCAGGGAAGAGAGAATGAATTGGAGTCAGTATTTTTAAGGGAATGGAAAATAGAGAGCTAGCGGACGAGTGGGAAGAAATTCTCAAGAGCCTTATCCACAGCCTGCTCGGCTGTTTCAACGGGGGTCACCCCTTCGATGTCCCAAGTCCCGATGCCGAAGATCTTTTTTTCGTGGACACAGCCATATGCGATCTCGCACAGAGTTCCGTATTCCCCATCGATGGCGATGAGAACATCGGAGTTCATGACCACGAGAGAATTCCGAGAGTATCCCATCCCTGTGGCAATGGGGATGTCGATATAGCGGTTGGCATCCTTGGGACAGTTTCCCGGGAGTATTCCCACACTCACTCCCCCGGCTTTTTTAACGCCTCGGGCAGCGGCTTCCATGACTCCACCGAGCCCACCACACACAAGGATGGCGCCCTTTTCCGCGATGAGTTGTCCTACCTCGAAAGCGATCTTACGGAATTTGTCTTCGGGATTTGCGCCCCCGATAACTCCGATCCGTATTTTTTTTCTCAATTCCATTGATTCCTATTCCTCAATCCGAATTTGGGCTAATATATCAGAAAAATCAAAAGTTTTAAATAAGATTAAATTCTATGTTTCCATGGCGGGTTCGTTCCTCGAACGAAAGGTAACACGGACCGTTCAGATTGTGATCCATGGTATATACTCCTGAAAGTAGATGCTGTGCGATTGAAACCAAAGTGTAAGGGTGGTCCCTGAACATCCTCCGTAAAACATACGAACTCTGATCGCTCTCATCCATTCATTGTCTTTCTTTTATTGACGATTTCGTTTCAATTAGATATGGGAACCTAATTCCTGTAGGATACGTACTAAACAACAGAGAGATATGATTCATTTGTTTCGTCACCCATTTTATCTTTCCTGTGAGGGAGAGTATCATGTTCAAAAACTACATAAAGATTGCGTTAAGAAATTTTCTAAAACATAAGGGATTTTCCTTTATCAACATCCTCGGCCTGGCCATCGGAGTGGGCTGTTGCATCTTAATCGTCCTCTATGTGTTGGATGAAGTCAGCTATGACCGCTATCACGAAAAAGCGGATCAGGCCTATCGCGTCGGGATTCGAGGTTTCGTCAATAACAACCTGTTTCATGGGCCCGTCACCTGCGCACCCATGGCTCAAACTCTGGTCGATGAGTTTCCAGAAGTTCTCGCAGCCACCCGGTTAAGGAATCTTGGTTTTCCGGTTTTCCGGTACAAGGACAAAGTTTTTAGTGAAGAAAGGGTTTTCTGGGTCGATCAGGCTTTTTTTGAAGTGTTCACCGTTCCTTTTATCAAGGGCAATCCCGAATCAGCCCTTATGCAACCCAACACAATTGTTCTTACCCGTTCCATGGCCTTAAAATATTTTGGGGATGAAGACCCTATAGGAAAAAACCTTAACTCGGACAATCGAAGGGATTATTTAGTCACTGGCGTAATCGAAGATGTCCCCCATAATTCCCATTTTCACTATGATTTTTTAGCTTCCCTATTAACCATTGAAGACAGCCGGCGTCCTATCTGGGTGAGCAACAATTACTACACCTATGTGGTTTTGCAGGAAGGAGCCTCTCCAGAGGCTTTTGAAGCCAAGCTGGACGAGGTGGTCAAGAAGTACGTGGGCCCACAAATAGAGGCAGCTCTGAGCATCACCCTGGAACAGTTTTTTGCATCTGGAGGTGAATGGGGGTATTTCATTCAGCCTCTGACTGGTATTCACCTCCATTCACATCTTGACTATGAGTTGGAGCCCAATGGAGATATCGCTTATGTCTATATTTTTTCCATAATCGCTTTAGGAATACTTCTTGTTGCCTGCATCAATTTCGTGAACCTGGCCACTGCTCGCGCTGCGAACCGGGCCAGGGAAGTTGGTATTAGAAAAACTGTTGGCTCGAACAGAGGCCAATTAATCCAGCAGTTCATATCCGAAACCACGATAATGAGCTTCTTTGCTGTTCTTCTCGCCTTATTGGCGGTCCAAATCCTCCTTCCATTATTCAACAATATAACAGGAAAAGAACTGGCTGTTCCCTACATCCAGAATGTGCTTACCATTCCTCTTCTGCTGGGATTGATCTTATTCATCGGCATTTTAGCCGGCACTTATCCGGCTTTCTTCCTTGCTTCTTTCGATCCTGTGGTCGTCCTAAAAACAGAAATGTCAGGCAGGAGCAGAACATCCAGCATGCGCAGCGTGCTGGTCGTGTTCCAGTTTGCTGTTTCCATTGTTCTCATCGTGGGAACCATCATTGTGTCTCGGCAGTTATCGTACATTCAGAATAAAAATTTAGGGTTCAACAAGGAACAAGTGGTGATTGTCAAAAAAACCGATGATATCGGAAACCAAATCCCGGCGTTCAGACAAGAACTCCTGAAAAATCCGGAGGTTATGAACACCACCAACACCAATAATCTGATAGGGAATGAATTCGGGAATTCAGCTTACAAACTCGCCGGCGCCACAGGAGAAGAAGCACATATTCTCTGGACATATAGATCCGATCCCTATTTTGTCGAAACTTACCAAATCGAAATGGCGGCCGGACGGTTTTATGAGGAAGGAAGAGAAGCAGACCAGCAGAGTGCCGTCATCAATGAAGCGGCTGTGAAGGATCTTGGTTTAACAGATCCCATCGGCAAGCAAATCATGGCCATCGGTCCCACTCCCGATCGATCTTTAACTTTCACGATTATCGGTGTCATGAAGAATTTCCACTTTAAAAGTCTGCACCATCAAATTAATCCCTTGATTGTTCATCTTTACGGGCCAAGGGGAAGAGGTCGCTATGTTTCCGTTCGTATACATCCCGAAAATATCAGAGAAACAATTACCTTTTTAGAAAAAACTTGGCAAAAATTTGCCTCGAATCAGGCCTTTGAATACGAATTTTTCGATGATCATTTTGCCGGAATCTATCAAGCCGAGGAGAGAACAAAACGGATATTTGTCTCCTTTTCGCTCCTGGCCATTTTTATCGCAAGTTTAGGATTGTTTGGATTGGCAGCTTTTGTCGCTGAACAGCGCACAAAGGAGATTGGCATACGTAAAGTTCTGGGCGCTACAGAGTCAGGGATCGTCTTTCTTCTATCGAAGCAATTCACTAAATGGGTTGTCTTGAGTAATCTCTTTGCTTGGCCCATTGCTTATTATTTTATGCAGAAATGGCTTCGAAGATTTGCCTATCAAACAAGCATATCGGTCTGGTATTTCCTGTTTGCTTTTATTATTATCCTTTTCGTAGCCCTCTTCACAGTGAGTTACCAGACAGTTAAAGCTGCGAGGTCCGATCCAGTGGAATTGTTGCGGTATGAATAAAAAGAATATGAAGACTAGAAGACCCAAGCCATAGAGTACTCCAAGATAAAATCTTCACTTTGGCGTTAACGACAGTTGGCCGGTAAGGCATGAGTTCGATCTGGCGATCAACTTCCGCAATGCAGGGGGTTCGCTCGACGAACGCGGCGGCTTGATAGAGGGCGAGATATATCTGGCACTACCGTTTATCATAAGAGCCGATTCCATCACCTTTTCCTCAAAGAATGTTCAGAGCGAAACAGATGTATTTCTTAAAAGTTTATCTTTATTCGGCGATGTCAAACGTGCGTTATCACGGATTTAAAGAGGCTCTGTTGAATCGAAGGGATAATTCGATTACAATTCTGCGTGGAGATTAAGATCCGTTCATGAGAAATATACCATTTTTTGCCTCTCCTTATCTGCGCCCGATTCGATCCATCAGCGTGATCCTCATGTTCTTCATTCTCTTTTTTTGTTTGGATTGTAAACGGGAGCGGGCGCCCGAATTTGAGGTTTACAGGTTGATCGACCATCTCGATCGAGCAAATATCCTTTTGTCTCCCTATAAAAACTTTGTAGATTCAGATGAAGAATTCCAAAAGGCATTTCCAGAGAAGTCCTTTCCCCTTCAGGACCTGGGCGTAGACAAAAATCCCTTCACCCTAAATCGGAAGCTCAAATTGGGTGGAAGGGAGATGAATGTGATCCTCTCCCCCCCGCAGAGCCAGTACAGATTCGACATCGACCTGGACGAAGGAACTGTACTGGATTTCGGCATCGGCATTCTCAGGGAATATCGCCCTGGGGAGGCGATTCAAAAATCAAGAGAGGAAAAAGGCGTCAACTTTATGATCGTTCTGGAGACTGCGGGTAAAAAACGGACCGTTTTCCAGCACTATCTTTCACCTCCACCCATAGAGGACAAGGAGACAGTTTCTTTCCAGAGGCATCGCCTTGACCTGCCCCTGGCAAAAAGCATCAGCCTGTCTCTCGTCATAGAAGGGGATTCCGCAAACATGGCCTTCTGGTACAACCCTGTCCTCTTCCAAAAAGGGAAAAGCGGCATCAATGTCATCTTGATCTCTGTGGATACTCTTAGAGCCGATCACCTGGGATGTTATGGTTATGAGAGGGAGACCAGCCCGAATATCGATGCTCTGGCAGAGGATAGCGTGTTGTTTTCGAATGTCTACGCTTCTTCCCCCTGGACCCTCCCATCCCACGTATCGATGCTGACATCCCTTCATGGTGTTCATCATCAGGTCTATCAAGATGACGAGAGGATGGATCCGGCCATCCTCACGCTCGCTGATCTCTTGAGACAGAATCACTTCTTCTGTACCGCTTTCACGGGCGGCGGATTTGTGAGCTCGGTGTACGGTTTCTCCAAGGGATTCGACATGTATCAGGAGGGCGGGGGAGGCGTCCACAGACAGGACTCTGCCGGCTATCTTTACGGGCTTGTTGTTGAGTGGCTGGAACAGCACAGCAAGGACAAGAACTTCTTTCTTTTTCTCCACACTTACCAACCCCATGATCCCTATGCCTGCCCTGAGCCCTTCAAGGATATGTTCCTCTCCGAGGATGCAAAATGGAGCCACATTAATTTGATGGGACATCTGGGTGGAAGGCCCAACCTGTTCAAGCCGTTGCCCGAGTTAGAGCGCCGCAATATCGTGGATCTCTATGATGGTGAACTACGCTATACGGATGAGGCCCTCATCGGGCCACTGCTTGAAAAGCTCAAACAGCTTGGCCTTTATGACCGCACACTGATCGTTTTTACCAGTGATCACGGGGAAGAATTCTACGATCACAAGAGCTGGGGACACGGCCACCAGCTCTATGATGAATCTCTGAAGGTTCCCCTCTTGATGAAATTCCCAGGAGCCAGATTGAGAGGCACAAAAATTGATAACATCGTTTCCCTCGTGGATGTTATGCCCACAATCCTGGAGGAGCTCGGTATTGACTGTTTGGAGCTGTCTCTCGATGGAAAGAGCCTTATTCCGGCCATAAAAGGGAAGGACAGGGAGGATCGAATCTTTTGGGCTGATATCGGTGACAACGTCCTCGACTCTCACGTGCCGCAAAAGATCTCTACGAACAGCGGAACTGAGAAGTTCATCCTCAATAAGAGATACACCGAAGAGGCCTTGACCTTCTTCGATTATCCTCCCCCGGAGACCGGACCTGCCGAGTTGTATGATCTTATAAAGGACCCCCGTGAAGAGCGCAACATTGTCGATAATCGGGTCGAGCTTGTCAACCAGTTGATCCGCTCGATCGAGCTTCTGTACAGCCAGGCCAAAAAGAGGAAATCTCTGAAACCAGAGATCGATGAGGATCTCAAAGAGCAGCTCAGGGCGCTGGGCTATATCAAATAATGGAGGATTTATATGGTTGGGCATTCGGAGGCGAGGCTCCATCCGTTTTCGACAAAAACCCTCTCACCTTTGACCGCACGGCTCAGACAGACAGAGTCGCGATTCCAAAGCTTCTGTCTTTCTATCTCCTGAGTGCTCTCTTTGAACATATCGAAGGAAGGAATCCTCAACTGGAGGTATCAAAATTCTTACAAGATTTGATAAAATAGGGTGAAATTTGACCCCGATTCAGAAAGGGAAAAACCGATGGATGATTTTTTAGAGATCAAAAGTTTAAAGAGAGAGGACCAAAAAAAGATCTTGGACGAGATTACTCGAAGAATCGAAGAGAAGAAAAAAAAGGGAGTTTTTACAGAGAAAGAGATCCAGGAGATCGAAAAGATGGAGCTTCATCCATTGCCCGATATTCTGGATGTCCAGAGCGTCTATGAAAGCTTTTTGTACGGGAAAGACCACTCAAAAAAGAGTGATTAGCCATTAATGCCTTTGAGTGCCAGAGAAGGAGAGAGTCATGACTGACGAAAAGAAACGAGAACAAACCTCCGAAGAGGATCAGGATATAAGAATAGATTATGACAACATTGATGTCGCGGATATTATGGATCAGATCAAAAAAAGGGTTGCAACCCGGCCAAAAAAGGAGCCGGAGCTCCATCCCATGGAATCAGACTTTGTTCCCTATGCCGCCAAGGCTCCAGAAATGCCCCCAGAGGGATCGGGTGCGAGATCAAAAATTAAAACCCTGCTTCTCAAGATCATGAAGCCCTTCTCTCCATTGATAAGGTTCCTGGTTCTTCCCGTCTCCCACGAGCTTGCCGAAACGGTTAAAACTCTCGACTTAACGAACAAAAAATTGGACTATTTGACCGAAAAACTGCATCACGATCTCTACCAGTTGAACGAATCCCTGAACAGCAGGATCGAGGTCGTACACAAGGCTGCGAACGAACGTCTCGATGTTGCCTTTGATGACATTGGGAGGATCAAGGAATACACCAAACTCCTCCACAGCCTGTCGCACAATGTCGTTGTGGAGATGACCAAACTGAAGATCGAGGAGGAAAATCTCAAGATCAAAGCAAGGATCTTGGAAAAGGATTTTGAGTTTTTGGGACAAAGAGAAAGGGCCCTTGAGGATCAGATACTCAAATGAACGTCGCGTTTGTCGTCCAGAGATACGGGCTAGAAATAAGTGGAGGGGCCGAGCTCCACTGCCGATGGGTGACAGAGCACATGCAAAAATATTGGAATGTCCAGGTTTTGACCACTCGCGCCTTCGATTACATCACCTGGAAGGATCACTATCCTAAAGGGGATGACCTTGTCAACAATGTTCCGGTCAAGAGGTTCTCGGTGACTAAACCCAGGAATCCGGAGCGATTCGGGCGCCTCCAAAATTATATCCTCGCTAACGAACATCCCCTAGAGGATGAGCTCAAATGGCTGGAGGAGGAGGGCCCCTTATCTCCTTCGCTCATTCGTTACATCGAAGCACACAAAAACGATTTTGATTATTTTGTCTTTTTTAGCTACCGATACTATCATTCGTATTGGGGGATCGACACCGTTCCGGAAAAGAGTATTCTGGTTCCTACAGCCGAAAAGGATCCCATCGTCCATCTACGGATCTTTAAGGATCTGTTCAGAAAGCCGCAAGCGTTTATCTACAACTCCGTGGAGGAGCGGAAAATGATAAACCAGGTATCTCAGAACGAGCATATCTTAGGAGAGGTCGTAGGTGTGGGCACAGAAGTTCCATCCGAGATATTTGTAGATGATTTCCGCAAAAATTATTACATCACTGGTGATTATATCATCTACATAGGAAGAATCGACGAGAATAAGGGATGCGATGAGCTCTTCGATTTTTTCATCCAGTTCAAAAAAGAAACGGATTCTGACATCAAACTCGTCCTTGTGGGGAGCACTCTCCTCAAGATCCCATCCCATCCCGATATCCAGTACCTGGGTTTTTTATCCGAACAGGATAAATTTTCAGCCTTGGCAGGTTCTCTTGCTTTGGTCATGCCTTCCTTTTACGAGAGCCTGTCCATGGTCACCCTCGAGGCTTGGGCGCTCAGAAAGCCCGTTTTGGCGAATGCCCGCTGTGAGGTTCTCAAAGGCCAGAGCTTGCGGAGCAATGCCGGCCTTTTTTATGAAAACCAAGAGGAGTTTGCTGAAGCTCTAAAACTTCTTCTCTCTGCTCCACAGCTAAGGGAGGCCTTGGGGGAAAACGGGGAGCGATATTTCAACCAGAACTACACATGGGAAGTGATCGAAAACAAGTATTTATCGGTCCTCGACCAGCTGGAGACAAGCAGGGCATGAATATCCACCAATTTGCCACATCTTTGAGCTACGGGGATGCCATTTCAGATGAGTTGCTCGAGATCCAGAGTGTGCTTCGCGAAAAAGGGCACAATTCTGAGATCTTTATCCGTTTTTATGAACCGAGGATGGCCAAACACATCCATGATTTCAGGGAATATAAAACATTTAGCTCTCCAGACAATGTTGTCATCTTCCATTTTTCCATCGGCTCGCCCGTTTCCAAGATGTTTTTCCGGATTCCGGATAAAAAGATCATGATCTACCATAACATCACCCCCCATAATTATTTCTTGGATTATCACCGGATATTGACCCGCGAGTGTTACAAAGGACGTCTGGAGATAAAACTTTTTGTGGATAAGGTCGACTTGGCTTTGGGAGATTCGGAGTATAATCGTCAAGAACTCGAGCAATTGGGTTACACGAACACGGGGGTGCTTCCTCTGCTCCTCAATCTCGGCAAGTTCGATTCGTCCGGGGATCCTGTTGTGCACCGTATCTATGACAATGGCAAGTGGACGGCCCTTTTTGTCGGACGTGTCATCCCGAACAAAAAGTTCGAGGATGTCATAAAGGTCTTTGCCCTCTATAAAAAATTTTTCAATCCCCATTCTCAACTCATCCTCGCCGGGGATTACAGAGGGATGGAACGCTATTATTTTGCTCTCCAGGACATAGTCGACAAGCTAGAGGTTCAGGATATCCATATCACAGGCCATGTCGATTTTCGAGAGCTCGTGACCTACTTTAAGCTGGCGGATGTCTATCTCAGTATGAGCGAACACGAAGGATTCGGCGTTCCGCTCCTTGAAGCTTTCCACAACCGGATACCTGTGGTGGCTTTCAAAGCAGGAGCTGTCGAGGAAACCATGAATGGGGGAGGCGTTCTGTTAAATGAGAAAGAATATTTAAAAGCCGCTGTTCTCCTGGACAAGATCCACAAAGACAAGGCTTTTAAAGAAGGCCTCATCGATCGACAGCTAGAGGCACTCCAAAAGTACAGCCGGGAAAATGTGTCTCAAATTCTAATGAATCATATCGAAAAGGTGTCAAGTTTATGAGAATCGACCAGCTCGTTCCTGCTTTCCACAGGGGGGATGCCATCGGTGATACAGCTTTCCATATGAAGCAGTTTTTTCTATCTCAGGGATTTTTGTCCGACATTTATTGTCTGGATCGAGATTCGGTTCTCGAAGATAAATCCCAGCTCTTTGCCACTTTCCCTGAACCCGATCCCGAAGACCTCACCATCCTTCATTTTGCCTTGCCCTCCCCATTGACTCAGGCGCTTATAAATCTTCCCAGCCGAAAGGTGATAATCTATCACAACATCACACCCCACTCCTATTTTGAAGGATTCGATCCTGAAATGGTACGGATCTCGCGTTTGGGTCGAGAGGAACTCAAGTCTTTGTCCCCTCACATTGAGCTTTCCTTGGCTGATTCGGAGTATAACCGTCAGGAGCTGGCTGCACTGGGATTTAAAAATACGGAGGTCTTTCCCCTCTTCATCGACTACACGAAGTATGAAAAGCCGGCAAGTGGTTTTATATCCAGGCTCTTCAAAGATGAGCGCGTCAATATACTTTTTGTGGGGCGTATCGTCCCGAACAAGAGGATCGATGCGCTCATCAAGGTGCTCTTTTATTACAAAAAGTACATTTCTCCTCTGGTGAGGTTGATAATCGTGGGGAAAACGATCTCTCTTCCGAGGTACTATGAGAGTTTGATCCGGCTCGCGGATGAGTTCTATCTCAAACCGGAGGAGATCTGTTTCACGGGCCACATTTCTGACGAGGAGATGTTTGCCCTCTATAAAGCGTCGCATGTGTTTCTTTCATTGAGCGAACATGAAGGTTTCGGGCTGCCCTTTGTGGAGAGCATGATATTCGATCTCCCCATAATCGCCTTCAACGCAGCTGCCGTCCCTTATACTTTGGGCGATTCCGGGATTCTTATAAATAATAATGAGAGCGTGGACAAGATCGGAGAGCTTGTCCACCTTGTGGCCCATGATGAAGCGCTCCGGAAGATCATAATTAAACGCCAGCGACAGAAACTGGACGAGTACAAATCAACACGATTGAAAGAGTCCCTCTTGGAGAGTTTTGGGAGTTTGACAAAAAAATGAAGATTGCCTTTGTCGTCCAACGCTATGGGAAAGAAGTTATGGGCGGCTCGGAACTGCACTGTCGACAGATCGCAGAGATATTGGGAGAGAGCGGCTTTGACTGTACGGTGTATACGACAACGGCGAAAGACTATATCAGCTGGAAAAATGAGTATTCTCCGGGCGAGACTATCCTCAATGGTGTCCTCGTCAAACGTTATCCTGTGGACCGAGAAAGAGATATAACCGCATTCAATAAATACTCAGATTGGATCTTCGCCAATGCGCATTCTCTCGAGGATGAGATCGAGTGGATGGATCAACAGGGCCCGGTGTGCCCTTCCCTGTGCGATGCATTGGAGAAAGAGGAGGAGGAACACGATTTGTTCGTGTTCTTCACCTATCTTTACTACAATACTTACTGGGGCCTTCAGAGAGTAAAGGGGAAAAAAGCCCTCGTCCCCACTGCCCACGATGAACCGGCTCTGTATCTGGATATGATGAAGCAGGTGTTCGCTTTACCCGATGCTTTTATGTTCAACACGGAGGCCGAACGGGATATGCTAGCCAAACAGTTCTCCTTTGATAACAAGTATCAGGATATTGTGGGTGTGGGCGTTCGGATTCCCGAAAATGTCGGCGGCACGGTTTTTTTGCAGAGACATGGAATTTTTCCTCCCTATATCCTGTATGCCGGCCGGATCGAACCGGGAAAAGGATGTCAGGAACTTATCGATTATTTTATACGTTATAACAGGCACAATCCAAAGCTGACACTTGTTCTCATCGGTAAACTTCTGATGCAAATTCCCCAACACACAAAGATCAAGTACTTGGGATTCCTACCCGCAGAAGATAAAGACGCGGTTATGGCCGGGGCGTTGGCCACAATTCATCCCTCCCGTCTCGAGAGCCTTTGCATGGCCGCTTTAGAATCCATGGCCGTGAAAGCGCCCATCCTCGTCCAGGAGAGGACAGATCCACTCAAACAGCACTGTTTGAAGGGCATGAGCGGTCTGTTTTATTCCTGTTATGAAGACTTCGAAGAAACTCTCGATTTGTTCTTGAGGGATTCGCGATTGCGGAATCGATTGGGAGAGAACGGTCTCGTGTATGTGAGGAACAACTATTCCTGGCCCAAGATCGTTCAAAAGTACAAACGTATGATCGATTATCTGGCGTAAACATTCTTTCTTCGGAAGATAAAGTTCTTGAATGACTTGTCCTCAAGTAATTTTCTCCATATTCCAGGAGCTCTATCCGACTAAATTTTCTCAACGGAAACGTTCTATGAAGAGCAGCCGGTCATGTCGATATCCAGCTCGGTTTCGTGCTCTCGAGAGGCGCCAAGGGAAAAGGAGGCAGCCAGGTATAAATTGACTCCATCTGTCAATTGTGTTAAGAAATGATTCTCTAATTAGATAAATGGCCTTTATAAACTACTCAACAAAGAGCCTCGCGATCAAGATCGTGTATTATGGCCCCGGACTCAGTGGAAAAACCACAAATATCCGTTATATTTACAGCAAGTTAGAGCCTGAATCCCGCGGAGAATTGATCTGTTTGGAAACTCCGGTTGAAAGGACCCTTTTTTTTGACCTGCTTCCCATAAGAGCGGGATTGATCAATGAATTTAAAACTCATTTTCAGCTCATGACCGTTCCCGGTCAAGTGTTTTATGAGGCTTCGAGAAAAAGCGTGATCAAAGGGGTGGATGGGATCGTTTTTGTGGCAGATTCACAAGTTCCCCTTATCGATGCCAATCTGGAAAACTTCGATAATTTGAGACGAAACCTTTTGGACCATGATATCGATCTAAATTTGATACCGTTGGTGTTTCAGTACAATAAACGCGATCTTGAGAATCTTATTCCTGTGGAAACCTTCAACAGCCTGCTCAATCCACTGGGTCGCCCTTATGTGGAGTCCGCAGCGATAAACGGCGAAGGTGTCCTTGAAACCTTGAAGGAGATCGCAAAGATCACCGTTCCATGGGTCAGAGAGAGATTGTTCGGCGAAAAGAGAGACTCAGAAGATAAGGAGGAGCAGCTGCGAAGGATCAGAGAGGCCGAGGAGAAGAGGGCAGACGTGAAGACGCAGATCGAATTTGTTCCTGAAGAGAAGACCGCGCCGATCCGAATGACAAAGATTAAGTTTAAAAGCCAATCGGATATCGAGGATCAGCTCGAGAGCCTGGCCAAAGAATTTACCACCAAGAAGTAACCTCCCTGAGAATTTTCCCCGATTTTAAAAACCGCTCCAATTTTTTTTGCCGGATTTGATAAAATCAGGAAAACTCATTCGTCTGTCAATACAGACGGCCATGTTATTCAAGATCTTCAGTGCGTCTTTGTATGGGATCGATGCCTATCTGGTGGAGGTTGAGGTCGACATCTCACTGGGAATACCCGATTTTGTGATCGTGGGGCTTCCCGATGCAGCAGTGAGAGAGAGCCGGGAACGGGTGAAGACTGCGCTAAAGAATTGCGGATACAATTTCCCATCGAGGAAAGTCATCATCAATCTGGCACCTGCGGACAGGCGGAAAGAGGGCTCTTCATTCGACCTCCCCATCGCTTTGGGCTTGCTGGCTCAACTTGATGTTTTCCCTCTTGAACGGCTTCAAGATTACCTCTTTTTGGGAGAGCTGGCACTCGACGGCAGGCTCAAGAGCGGGAAGGGGATCCTGTCATCAACAGTTCTCGCGAAGTCTCGGTCCTTTAAAGGTGTTGTCATTCCCAAGGACAACGAACGGGAAGCCGCTTTGGTCCAGGGTATTGATATTTTTGCATTGGACAACCTCGTGAAAGTCACACGACTGCTGACACATCCAGACAGTTTGTTTCCATCCGCATATCGCTTAACAGACCTATTGCCCTCAGAGAGTTTTGAGGTGGACTTCGCAGAGATACGCGGACAACAACATGCCAAACGTGCACTGGAGGTGGCTTCAGCAGGAGGCCACAATGTTCTTTTGATCGGACCTCCAGGTGCAGGGAAAACCATGTTGGCCAGACGACTCCCGACCATTTTGCCACCCATGAGCTTCGAGGAGATCATTGAGGTCACGCAGATCTACAGTGCATCGGGACACTTGAGATCAAGAGGTGTCGTAGGAGAAAGGCCATTCCGCTCTCCTCATCACACTACCTCTGTGGCTGGACTTATAGGCGGAGGACTTTGGCCAAAGCCGGGTGAGGTAAGTCTCGCGCACCATGGAGTTTTGTTTCTGGACGAGTTTCCCGAGTTTCGCAAACACGCTCTGGATGGCCTGCGCCAGCCTCTTGAGGACGGTGAGGTCACTGTCTCCAGGGCTACAATGAGCGTTTCCTATCCATCCATGTTCATGCTGGTCGCGGCCATGAATCCCTGTGAAGATGCGGTCACCGGGTTGTCTTCCGGGGATATCGAGTGCACGGATGCCCAGAAATTCAGGTATTACTCAAAGATATCCCGGCCTCTTCTGGACCGGATCGATATTCAGATCGAAGTCCCTAGAGTCGAATTTAAAGATATTATCTCTAAACATGAAGGGGAATGTTCATCTGAGGTCAGACGGAGGGTGGTTCGAGCGAGAAAAACTCAACTCCAAAGATTTAAGAAGAAAATGATTTTTTCCAACGCCCAGATGGGAACAAAAGAGGTAAAAAAATTCTGTCACGTGTCTTCTGAAGGGAAAGATCTTTTGGAGATGGCGGTGAACAAATTGGGGTTCAGTGCGCGGGCATACACACGAATACTCAAAGTGGCAAGGACGATCGCCGACCTGGAAAGGCAGGGGGAGATATGCCCGAACCATATCTCCGAAGCTATACAGTACCGGATGATGGACAAATATTTTTAAGGAAAAAATTTTCTCTTGACATATAGAAATAATTTAATATAATATTATTCGAATATATTAACAAGGTAATATATAAATGAAAAAAAAGAGATACTCAAAGGAACACGAGGAGCTATCGAGAAAGTTCAGAGCATTGTCTCATCCGGCAAGAGTGAAACTCGTGGAAGACCTGATGAAAAAAGAGTTTTGTGTCGGGGAGATGCAAAAATTCCTCTCCTTATCACAGCCGAACGTTTCGCAACATCTCAAGGTTCTCAGAGAGGCGGGTATCATCCGCGGCAGACGAGAAAAAACTAAGATATGTTACAGTATCGCAGATGACAATGTTTGTAGAGTTCTTTTGCTGTTTCTGAAAGGAGATGAATCAAATGAGTAAGATCGTAGATATCACATCCGACAATTTTCATAGTGAAGTTATCGAATCCGATGTTCCTGTTGTCGTTGACTTTTGGGCACCTTGGTGTGGCCCATGCCGAATGGTAGCCCCCGTCCTAGAGGACGTATCCCAAAAAATGAATGGCAAGATCAAGTTCGTCAAGCTCAACACAGACGAAAATCAAAAAACCGCTATGGACTACGGGATCATGGCGATCCCGTCTCTGCTGATATTCAAGGACGGCAAGGAGATCGACAGGGTTGTAGGTTTTGTTCCTCAGGAACAGCTGGAAACGAATTTACAAAAGATTATTTCTTGATTTCAACTGAACGATAGGGACGCCTTGTCGGCTATCCCAACATGGTTGATGAACCTATCCGTATGTTTTGACAGAAGGGAATAGCACTTGAAAACTGTGCGTCCTCTTCTGTCCTTGGTGTTGAGCCTTTCTTATTCTTAAATTTTTTCAATCTCCGGGGGGCGTTCGAACCCCATTTCCCTCAAAACACGATGTATTTTTTTTAGCTTGACATTCCTGTAAAATTCCCATTTATATATTTTTTTAACCGTTTATCACCGGATGAACCTTAAAAAAAAATTATTCACGGATTTTTAACTGCGTGGAGAGAGGAGGAGTTTTGAAAAATAACGGACAATTGGAGATTCCGAGACGCGCGTTTATGAGTTCCATTCCTGGAATTCTGATCGGTTCTGGATTGTTATCCACACCCGTATATCCCCGTTGGGATAATCAGGCAAATCTTCAGCTCAAAGAAGAGTTGACTTCGGAAGAGTTGAAGCGGGTTGAGCAGTCCTCCATGGCTAAAGACATTTCAAATTATTTCGGCGAGGGCTACAGCTGTGCGGAGTCTCTCCTAATGGTCTCGCTCAGGTATCTCAAGAAACCGGAAGAGCTCGTTTGGGTTGCGGCTGGATTTGGGGGGGGGATGTATCATAAAGACCTCTG
>JASFPP010000058.1:0-19537 GCA_050115915.1 Candidatus Aminicenantota bacterium | reverse complement strand
TCTCCCTCGGGAATGTACATTTCCAAAACCTCGGGCGTGTAAGGAGGATAGAAGAACTCACCGACTCTCGAGCTGTACATCAGCCGATAGAGAGCTTCTGCCGACTCTGACGCATGGGGAAGATTCATCAGGTTAGCATGCTCCATCATGTTGAGGGAGACGATAA
Organism: Candidatus Aminicenantota bacterium; assembly: GCA_050115915.1. GTDB lineage: Bacteria > Acidobacteriota > Aminicenantia > Aminicenantales > Aminicenantaceae > WTAW01. The sequence continues at coordinate 19,371 of JASFPP010000058.1, read as the reverse complement.
CATTCATCGCCCCATTGCTTGGCTCGCCCAGGGCATGGACATCAAATCCGTTGTAGGCGATGTGGGTCGGATCCGCCCACACGGGCTCGTACTCCTCCATGTCGCGCATTATGATCTTTCCGCCTTCACGCTGTATGATGTTGACGAAATGGCGGCCCCACTCCCCTGTGTACATGTACTCTGCCCCTCGAGAGGCCACCTGGCGCAGGGTGTGGGCCAACTCGGGCTGGATAAAAATATCACCCGGTTCATACCCACGGAACAGGCCGTACCGTCTCTTGAGGAATATGTTCCGTGCTTCCGGAAGAACACCCAGCACATCCCAATTCTCCCTGATGACATCGATCATCCATGACTCGAGAGGGAATCCGTTTTCCGCGATGGCTATTGCGGGCTGAAACAGATCTGCCCAGGGGAGCCTCCCAAACCTGTCATGGGCGGCTTCAACACCAGCCATAAATCCAGGCACAAGGACTGCTCGGGCGTTCGGGATTCCTGAGCGGGGGATGGTGAGGAAATCATCCTCCTCGAGCGGATTCTTAAAACAGGCGTTTAGTGAGTAAACCTTTCCTGTCCGGGCTTCGTAGTAGACCATCATATAAATGCCGGCATAACTCACGATCCAACCCATATTGTGGGCGATGCGGGCAAGTGCGCTGGCAAGGGCGGCGTCGGCGGCCGACCCACCTCTTGCGAGCATGTCCATGCCGACCTCTTGCGTCAGTGAGGGGCCTGTCGTAACGACAATTCCCCAGTTGTCCTGTCTGTATTCGCGGACGGGTTTTAATCCTGGTTTAAATCCCCTATCCGCTCTCAGTACCGGTGGTTCATTTTGTCCCCGGAGTGCCAGCTTTTCTTTTTCCGTCGGGAATGCCTTCTGCTGTTTCAGGAGCGACAGTTGATCCTCGGGAGACTGGTATGCCTGTCTCGCATCCAGGGTGTGAAATGGGGTTTGCAGAGCTAATGTGAAGACACATAAAATCGCTAGGAAAATTTTTCTCATGGATTCCCCCTGCATTGATTCGCCTTGGGTCCTGTGGAGCCCCATGTAAAGACCTTTCCCCAATTGGACCGTTTATGCAAAGATATTTTCAAGGGCTTTACACTTTGTAAAAAAGGTTTACACCTAGAAATCCCAGTTTTGTCTACCTACCGCTCTTATCCATCCCGATATCAGGTATTTGTCTTAGTGATCTGCAAATAATATACCAAAAATTGCCTTTCTTTTATTCTAGATTTAATGAAGGCTTCATTGTAGGGTCAACTCCGCGAGCTAATCGCTGCAGTGACCATTCTTCATATGGTCCGTCCCTCGAACGGACCGATCTAAGGCCTTTCCCCTGATATCCTTGACACGGACAGGCAAAAAATGTTTGTATGAGACATCTTGTTGATTCCATACGGATTGATCTTACGATTCCTTGTGGCTGGAGCAACACTTTCACCTTCGATTGAACGGAGCAGGTGATCCATTGAAAATCTTACTCATATACAATGGTGTGGCCGCCCACAAACGGGCAAAGAAAATATTGCCAGAGGTTGAAGCCTATTTCGATAAAAACGGTATCCAATTCGAATTGAGGCTTACCGATTACCCTGAACACGCAGTGGACATAGTGGGAAATGCCGATTTCAGTCAATACGATGGCGTCGTGGCCGGCGGGGGCGACGGTACGCTCTTCGAGGTGATCAACGGATACTACAGAAATAAAGACAGGGGGAAAATCCCCCTCGGGATACTCCCTGTTGGCACAGGAAATGCCTTTGCCCGCGACCTGGATATGGATGTGGAAAGATGGCAGGAGGCGGTCGATATCATAAAGATGGGACGGCCCAGAAATGTGGATGTCGGTGTATTCCACACGCATGGGCAGGACTATTATTTCCTCAACATTCTGGGTTTGGGTTTTGTGGCCGATGTGGGGAAAACCGCACAAAGATTAAAGGTCTTCGGCAATGTGGCGTACACCATCGGTGTCTTTTATCAGATGATGTTTTTAAAGACGTATGGGGTGAGGATCGAAGCCGACGGAGAGATATACGAGCGGGAGAATATTTTTATCGAGATCTCCAACACGACGTATACTTCCAACTTTTTGATGGCCCCGAATGCGGAGATCGATGACGGATTATTGGATGTGACCCTCTTGGGAAGGGCAACGCGGCGGAGGCTGATCCAGTGTTTCCCGAAGATTTTCACAGGGGAACACATCCATCTGGATGAAGTCGAGCAGTTCAAGGCGAAAAAGATCAAAGTCGAGACCGATGTCCCTAAAGTTCTGGCACCGGATGGAGAGCTCGTGGGCATCACGCCCATGGAAGTGGAGTGCCTCCATCAGGCTGTTCCCGTGTTTTGGAAATGAAGGTTCTAATCTCGCTGTACGCCTGGATTTTTGGGGGGCTGTATTTTGTTGTGCTCAGTCTTATGACTTGTGTCCTCACCTATTTCATCAAGCCTCAGACACTCGATCCATGGATCAAAAGAAGGTTACAGTTTTTGTTCAAGATGTTATTCATCAAGGTGCACACAGAAGGGAGAGATAATATTGACCTAAAAAAGACCTATCTCTTCATGTCCAATCATTCGAGTTTATTCGACATCCCGTTGCTCGAGGCGTACATTCCCACGTATGTGCGGGGGGTGGAGGCTTTGCGCCAGTTTAAGTGGCCGGTTTACGGATGGGTGATTAAGCGGCTGGGTAACATCCCCATCGACCGGAAAAATATCCATGCATCGATCAGAAGCATGAAGGCAACAGAACGATCTATCAAAGGAGGATTGTCTATTATCATTCTGCCAGAGGGTCACCGGACATTAGATGGCAATTTGGGCGATTTCAAGCGACTCCCCTTCCATCTGGCAAAGCAGGCAGAAGTTCCCATCATCCCTATTGGAATAGCGGGGCTGTTCGAGCTCAAACGGAAAGGATCCTGGCTCATCCGCCCCCGTCCTGTTTCGATCAAGTTCGGCCATCCGGTGGGAACGGAAGAAATCCAGGCCCTTTCTGTCGATGAGCTGCGGTGTAAAATCCGTGAAAAAATCTTAGCATTGACCACACAATGACCATCTAAATACAGAGTTCTGACTGTTTTAATTCTGGTGATTATTTGATATAATGATGGTAACCCCGTTGCGCTGGCTGGAGGATTTCACCCACCAATTGCCTTTCAACCCATTTCTTGTCGACGCCAGCCAGCCATATATACACGAACCTTTTTCGGAAACATACCGTGAATAATCCCATTTGCGGCTTAGAACATCCGCTACATACGCCCCGTATCACCCGGCTTTCAGGCTCTCTTCAAATACCCAGGTTTTTCTCTAACTCTTCGAAAAACTGCTTGATGTACCACAGGCTTCTCTCAGGTTGTGGCTCAAGCCCCGCAAGAATCACGATGCAATCCACCTTGATTCTGTCCATCTCTTCAACGATCATGGCGCTTAAAAGGATAGATTCTCCGCCTTCATCAGCGGCGGGCATCTCCGCATCGATCAATCCTCTCTCTTTGATCTGATTCTTGACCGAAAAATTAAGCTCGGCGATGGATTTTTCTGCAGCCGTCCAAACATCGTTAAAATAGACATTGGCATAAACGTTAAACTCCTGAGAGACCACCTCGGTCAATCCCTTTTGGCCGGATGAGCAGCATATGAGCGATACAATCACAAGACTGAACAAAAATAGTTTTGATCTCATTGCTCTAACCAATACTTCCCTTTGTTTCCTCTATGATATATTTTTTTTTCTGTTTCGTCTATAAACAATTTCAAAGATCTCTGCAATGCTCTCCCCATCGAAGGAATCCATCTTTATTTCGTTAAGTATCCTGAACTTTTCAAGCTCTGCTCTCTTTTTAGAGCTGTCCTTTACTACAGCAGCGCACTCATTCTGTCATACCGATGGTTCCCTCACAATCGCCTTTATGGGTGAATTCATGGGTGATATTGCCTCATCCTTGTGTTTAGAAGGGACTTGACATTCTCTCGTCCATATGTTTTTATGCGAAAACAAGGGAAGATTTTAAAAACACCGCAAAATTTGCGAAAAAAAATCGTATTTAAATATGTGGACAAATCGTAAGTCTTTGATATATAATAACATCAACACATAACGCTAGGTTTGGAAGGAGCTTTCAATGAGGAGATTTTTCCAAATAGTATGTTTCATCGTTTTTGGGGTAATTTTAACGATCGGATTTCCTTCGCAGAGCTATTCCTGTGATAGCCAAGGCAGCGGAGGAATCTCGAAGGACATTCAAAACGAGAGGATCCAGAACCAGCGAGATGCAGTCAGCGCCAGAGAAATCCCGCTGTATTTCATCCCTAACCGGGGGCAAGCCGACAAAAAGGCGCTCTTCTATTCCAGAGGGAACGAATACACCTTATGGTGTACTCACACGGGACTCGTGTTCGATATCGAGGCCAGGAATGGATCGCGTGTCGTATCCAGACTTCATTTCAAGGGGTCCCAACAGGCAGAAATCATGCCTGTAGATAGGGCAGATTATACAGTCAATTACTTCAAGGGCAAAAACGAAGCTGGATGGAACACAGGGATCCAGACATCCAGAGCGGTTCTTTACAGGGAGTTGTATGAGGGTATCGATCTCAAAATCTACGGAAACAAAGGCCGGTTCGAGTACGACTGGATCGTAAAGAGGGGCGGAGATCCGGGCCGGATCCGCTTCGCTATGGATGGGGCTCGCGGTATCCATCTCAGTGAGACGGGCGACCTTGTAGTTGAGACCTCCGGAGGCCAGATCGTCCACACAAAACCCTATGCTTACCAGATTATCGAGGGAGAAAAGAGTGTGGTCGATGCGTCCTTCGCAGAAGTTTATGGGCCCACCTTGGATGGAGGTGTATCTCCTGACCAGGTCGATCAAAAGACCTTCGGTTTCATTCTGGGCGAATACGATCCCGCTTACGATCTCGTTATCGACCCCCTTCTGGTGTTCATTTATGCCACTTATCTTGGCGGCACCGAGATCGACCAGGCGTGGGACGTCACGGTCGATTCTAAGGGACGGGCTTACGTCACAGGCTTTACGGCCACCAACGATTTTCCGACGACTTCAGGGGCCTACGATACCACCCACAACGGCGCTATGGATGTTTTTGTGACAAAATTCAACAAGGCGGGAACAGACCTTATCTACTCCACATTTATTGGCGGAGGCAGCAACGACTGGAGCTACGGCATCGCTGTGGATGACAAGGGATTTGTGTTCATTACGGGTGGAACCGCATCCGCAGACTTCCCCATAAAGGGCGGAGCATACGACAATTCCTTCAACGGCGAGACCGATGCTTTTGTCGCCAAACTCAACAAAAGCGGATCGAGTCTGTTGCTTTCGACATTCATCGGCGGTAGTGCAGAAGATATCGGGTACGACCTCGTTCTCGGAACGGATGGCGCGATTTTCATAACAGGCTCCACCGAGTCTACAGACTATCCCACGACAAAGGGCGCAGACGACCGAACCTTCGGAGGATTCTTCGACGGATTCGTCACAAAATTCGACAGCGAGGCATCGATGCTCATCTACTCCACTTACGTCGGGGACGAGTATCTCGAGGAGCTTTTCGGTATTGCCGTGGATGAGAACGGTGCTGCCTATGTGACGGGTTATGTCGATTACAACGGAAGTCAACAGGAGGGAAACGACTCGGACGTCTGGGCCGTAAAGCTCAACAGCAAAGGAAAGAAACAGGAGTATTCGTTTATCTTCGGCGGGTCCGACGATGAGAGCGGGCGTGCGGTCGTTGTCGACGAGTTCGAGAAAGCCTACATTGTGGGCTGGACAGAATCGTCCGATTTCCCCACCACGCCGCAGGCGTTCGATCCGACTTACAACGGCCACACCGATGCCTTTGTGTGCAAGCTGATAAAAGATGGATCTGATTTCAGATACTGCAGCTATCTCGGCGGCACGTGCTGGGATTGGGGGGAAGATATCGATCTTTATGAAGACCTGGAAGCAGTTGTTACGGGCTACACGACAACAGGGGATTTTCCTGTGACCGAGGATGCCTTCGATCCCATTCACAACGGAGGTTCGGACGCATTCGTCTCGTATGTGAGCCCGGATGGACGGGACCTGCCCTACTCAACCTTTTTGGGGGGGCGTGACGATGACTACGGGACGGGGATCGCCGTCGATGTCTTCGAACTCACGCACACCGCAGGGTATACGGGATCAGCCAATTTCCCGACAACGAACGACGCTTTTCAAAGAGAACTGAACAACGATGAAGGGATCAGCGATGGATATTATGTTCAGTTCGTGAGGGAATGGCCGATATCTCTCGAGATCATCTCCCCTTCACATTTGGCGCGCGTGGCCGGGACCGTCCCCATCCAAACAGAAGTCATAGCAGAAGGGACGGTCGCTTGGGTTGAGTTTTACATCGATGATGTGCTCACACAAACGGTTACAAGCCCGCCATACACGTATGAATGGGATACCACGACTTATCCAAACGGCCAAATAGAGATAAAAGTCAGAGCGTCTGACACTGAAGACCACAGGATGTATGCAACAACAGCAGTCATTCTATTGAATGGGACACTAAGCCTGCAGGCCCAAAGAGCCGATTATAAGGCCTGGCTAGCGCGAAAAGAGTATGTCGAGCTGGTTCTTGATGTCCCTGCCGAAACGGCGCCTCTGGCGGATAAATATTTGTTCCTCAGACAAAAGGAAGGCGACGAAGACGTTTACATCGTGAAAGAAATCGCGTCGTCTGAGCTGCAAGGCAACACGTACACAGCCATAGACGTTACTCTAGAGAAAGACACAGTTTATACATACTGGGTGATCGCGCAAATAGACGATGAGGACGAGACAATCGTGGGGATTTCAGATAAAACCACATTGTAGAGGATCGGAGGGGAGGAGAATACAATGACAAAAACACGCAAAGGAATAACAGTCGTTGCTTTTATGATGATTGTTTTGATCGCGAGTGCAGAGGCTCAAACGCACAGATTCCAGCTGACGCTCGACCTGAGCTATCTCGCCCATCGCGATTCGACCTTTAAAGATATATATGGAAGCGGCAGCATTTTTCCCGAGTTGAAAGCCGGGATTAGACTCTTTTCAGGATTACAGGTTACAGGTGGATACGGGTACTTCAAAGAAGAAGGAACCATAGAAGGGCTGGAAGGAGAAGATGCCAGTGCAGAGTCCCTCCAGAATTACTATTCTGCGGGTTTGGAGTATCTTTTCGACGTATCTTGGTCATGGGCGCTTAAGGTGAGCGGAGAGTACATCTGGATAGATCTTGAAGAGTCGGCATTTTACAATATAATCAAAGAGTCAACCAATGCCTATAGAGTGGGCATAGGATTTGTTTACGACATCGGACACGGATTTATCCTCGAATTCTTCGGAGCGTACACTTCCGGTAGCGACACAGTGAACGAGATCGACATCAAGCTCGGCGGATTCCAGGCCGGCATCGGCCTCGGCTTCCGCCTCTAAAATTGGGGTCAGGCACCCACTTCCAGGGGTAGTAAAAAAGTGGACCTGGCACCTCTATTTGTTGTTGGAAGAAAAGACTTCTCCCCCCAAGACTTGATAAACGCTATTTACAAAATGAACTAAAAGCCAGACACGATCTGTTGAATCTCTCCGATCTGGTTTTTGTTTAAGGGGAAAATATACTCCCTGAGAATAGTGTTCGTTCCATCAAAAAGGAGAACGGATGAGCCTTTCTTTGTGAACTGTTGAAAGATTAGATGCTCATCGATAAACACCGGAAATTTGATTCGGTTGGCTGTTACAAATCCTCTCAGTTTGGTTCTGGCGATCCTGACTGATGGCTCCAATCCCGATTTCCTGACGGCACTTCCGATCGTGAGAATCCCCCAGGCATTCTCCTCCAAGATGTGAGGTGGGAGCGACTGACAAAACGCCAAAAAAGAGTCGAGACAGGTCATGCACATAAAATCATTCAAATCGAAGACGAAAAGGAGCAATTTTTTGTCTTGAGTGAATGCCACAACATCCCTTTGCCTATAAGAAGCCATCAGCGAATGACATTGGTTCATGGCAGGGGTTGGTGGGATTCCCGAAATAATCTGCGAGCAAAAAAAGAGGAGCACTGCACAATACATGATTGGAGCTCCTTTCATTTTCGAGTTCGTTTTCGACATTCAGCAACCATAACTTTGATCCCTAGAGGATGTGCCCTTTATCTGTAAATTTGGGCTCCTGACCATAAATCTAAATCGTTTGTTAAATGTTCGACCATTCGATCCGGTATTTTTTGAGGGTGATCCCATCGTTCGCTCGAGAGTACAGGAAATTCCTCGAATCGATATAGATACAATGACTGCTTTCGGGCAAAGCGAATGTGGTCAAGTGTGCACCGTCAGGATCGAGCACATACACATCCCGGCTAGGATTTTCTGAATGGCCTCCGCCCAGGATATACAGCCGGTCCTCACTATCCAGAACGAGATCCTTGAAGATGATCTTGTCGGGGACTTCCCATGGGCCGATCTTTTTTGTTTTTATCCTTTTAATATTGAGAAGAGGGCGTGACCACAGCCTCCCCCCATCAGCGCCAAATTTTTCGATTCTGTCCTGGAAGTTGTACAGAATATAAAGTTTACGTTCACTGTTAAATCCGATCTCCACCCAGTCCATCATGGATGATTTTTTTCCCTCGCCGTATTGAGTCTTTTTCAGGATCTGCCCTTCCAGATCATACACGTGAATGCAGCCCGGCTGATTGAGCAACAGAGCCACGACTGCAATCCTATCGTCTGTGAGGACACACACATCTCCGATAGGGATCTTAATGGGGATGCGGCGAATAAACCTCAATGTGTGATCAAAAACCTGGATGCCGGGGACACTTTGGTCTGTAACAAAAAGGTACTTATCGGAACGGGCCAGGAGCCTCGGAGCAAGAAACTCTCCAGGCCCCTGACCTTTCCGACCTGCCTTTTGGAGGAGCCTTCCATCAGCGCCGAACTTCTTCAGCGAATAATCCATTGCGTCCGTGACATAGATTTGGCCAGACGGGTCGACAACGACTCCGACCCATTGGAAAAGGGCATCATCATCGAGGTGCCCCACAGAGAGGACTTCCTTTAGTTTGACCTTTGGATTTGTGTTCTCTGCGGCCTCCAAATGATGGGCAAAAGCGACGGCTGCCGATAGACCGATCCAGAGACCACACAGAGGCACAATACAATGCCTCCAATGAATCCTATGCACTCCCAGTATGTCTTTCATTTTGGATTTTATCATTCTCCCTACCCGAATGAGTCCTCTCTTCCTAGGCCCAATTAAGCGCTTTACTCGGTGGATGTTGTGTCAGTCAATATACTTCAAGCAAAACGCGTATCCGTTCGCACAATAAAGAAACCAAAACGGAGTCGTTTCCGCAAAGAGCTCATACGTGCAATTGACAAAGGCTCTCTCACAAGCGCGTGCCTCGAGAGATGATACTCCCACAGAGAGGATCGTCAACGAAAGCACAAGCAAGATTATAAGTTTGTGTGAAAATGTGTCTTTTTTTTGCAGCTTTTGAATCACTGTTCTCTCCTTACTCCACATAGTATCTCATGCAGAAGTCATACCCCATCAAACAACCCGTGCCCCACAGGGCGAACGCCAGCGGCCCACCCGTTAATCCCGCGATCATGGCATCGAGGGAACATCGGGCTAAAGCCCTTTCGCAAACAGCCCGACTTGCGTGAAGAGAGGGGGCAAAAACCACTCCCATCAGGAGAGAAAAAACAAGTGCCCCGACTAAAATGCTGCTTCCTTTTTTCTTTTGAATCTTGTTCATATTGAACCTCCTTGCGCTCTCTCAAGCAATTTCTATGCCACGGCAAGGAGTGAAGCCTTTCGATTAATAAGTTGCTGTTATGATTTGAATTACGTGGATATAATTCGGCAGAGCTATAAATAAGGGACGGCTAGAAGAAACAAAAATTGACTTCGCAGAAAGGAAGTCGCTTCACAGGTGGAAACCGGGCTTTACGTCTCTCACCGAACCGATGGATGTGCCCATTTACTCTTCTTGTTGCATGGGCATTTTGATCTTTTTGTCTCTGGCGCACTGGATGGCTTCTTCGTAGCCGGCATCCGCATGGCGCGCCACACCCAAACCCGGATCGACCGTGAGCACCCTCTCCAGCCGCTTGGCTGTCGTCGCCTTGCCATCGGCCACGATAACCATACCCGCGTGGATCGAAAGGCCGATGCCCACTCCCCCGCCATGGTGCACGGATACCCAAGATGCCCCACACGCGGCATTCAACAGAGCATTCAGGATGGGCCAATCGGCAATCGCATCGCTTCCATCCTTCATGCCCTCGGTCTCCCTATAGGGCGAAGCCACCGACCCCGTATCCAAATGATCCCGCCCTATGACTACGGGCGCAGCGATCTTTCCTGTCTTCACCAGATGATTGATCCGCTCCCCAAAACGGGCGCGCTCACCATATCCCAGCCAGCAGATTCGAGAAGGCAGTCCTTGAAAAGCCACCTGCTTCTGCGCCTTATTTATCCACCTGCCCAATGCCTCATCCTCGGGAAATTCCTCGAGAACGGCCTCATCGGTCACATAAATATCCTCAGCACTTCCAGAAAGTGCCGCCCATCTGAACGGCCCCTTCCCCTGACAGAAGAGCGGCCGAATATACTCCGGCACAAATCCCGGAATATCGAAGGCATTTTCTACCCCGCCCTTCATAGCCTGGCCCCTGATGTTGTTCCCATAGTCAAAGGCCTTGGCTCCTTTCTTTTGGAGGTCGAGCATGGCTTGCACATGTACGGCCATGGATTCATATGCACGCTTCACATAATCATGGGGGCCCTCTTTGCGCAGCTTCAACGCTTCTTCATAGGGAATGCCGTGGGGGACATAGCCCTCCAACTCATCATGAGCGGAGGTCTGATCGGTGAGGACATCGGGAATGATTCCCCGCTTCACAAACTCCGGATACACATCGGCCGCATTCCCATGAAGGGCGATCGAAAGCGGCTTCCCTTTCTTTTTGGCGTCCATAGCTCGGTAGAGAGCCTCCCCATAATCGGAGGTCATCATGTCGACATAATGGGTATCGAGCCTCCGTTTGATGCGCTCCTCATCCACTTCAACGACGATGGCAACACCATCGTTCATTGTTACGGCCAATGGTTGTGCACCACCCATGCCCCCCAAACCCGCTGTCAGCACGAGCTTCCCTTTGAGCGATCCATCAAAATGAGTTTTGGCTACTGCGGCCAAGGTTTCGTATGTGCCTTGAAGGATTCCCTGCGTCCCTATATAGATCCAGCTTCCCGCCGTCATCTGTCCATACATCGTGAGGCCCTTGGCTTCGAGGCGGCGGAACTCATCCCATGTGGCCCATTTGGGCACGATCTGTGCGTTCGATATCAAAACACGAGGGGCATTGGGATGGGTTTCGAAGACACCCACAGGTTTTCCCGACTGGACAAGGAGAGTCTCGTCATTTTTGAGCTCGAGCAGGCTCCCCACGATGGCCTCATAGCACTCCCAGTTCCTTGCGGCCTTTCCGGTCCCTCCGTAGACAATAAGCTGTTCCGGCAATTCAGCCACTTCCGGATCGAGATTATTCATCATCATGCGGAGGGCCCCCTCCTGAGACCATCCCTTACAGTTCAATTCCGTTCCCCTCGGTGCTTTCACTTCCTTATATTCCATCGAATCCTCCTCCAAAAATTGGGGTCAGGCACCCCTTTCCAGGGGTGAGGAAAAAGTGGACCTGGCACCTATTTTTTCCTTTTATGTCGTTTCTAATTTGTTCCCTATGTAAACAGATGTGGCCCTTACTTACGGCCCGCTGTTCCCTAAATAATTCTTGACGACGCCCAGATGCCGCATCCGCTGGAGCGTCTTCTCCTTGCCGACGAGCTCCAGAACCTCAAAAATCCCGGGGCTGACCTTCATCCCCAAAACAAGCATCCTCAAAGAATGAATTAAATACGCAGCCTTCACACCTTCCTTCTCTGCCCTGATCCTCAATACCTTTTCGATATTTTCTGCTGAAAAATCTGTGACACCCTTAAAATCCTCCTCCAGTTTCGCCAATAGCCCAGGGAGTCTTTCATCCATCAGATATTTCTCGATCCCATCCACTTCGAACGGAAATTGATCCGAAAGGAACGGCCTCATACTATAGACAAATTCTTTTTTCGTCCGCCTCCTTTCCTTAATTAGATCCAACAACTTCTGGAACCAGACCTTCCTCTCTACCTCCAGATCATCCCTCCATAAGCCAAAATTTGCCAATTCATCCTTCACATAAACGACGAGCTCCTCAGCACTCATCTTGTTGATCACTTGCCCGTTCAGCCAATCGAGCTTATCCTTATCGAAGACTGGATTTCCACGGCTTCTCTTGTCCAATGAGAATTTTTCAATCATCTCCTCCATGGAGTAGATCCTTTCCCCTTCCTTAGGGGTCCAACTCATCTGCGCCAAAAAATTAAAGAGGGCAAGCGGTAAATAGCCCTCCTCCCTGAACTGGAGGACCGACGTCACACCATGCCTTTTGCTGAGCTTTTTCTTATCCTCTCCTAAAATGAGCGACTGATGGCCAAACTTGGGCGGCTTTTCCCCCAAGGCCAGGTATAACAATATCTGTTTAGGCGTATTGGAAATGTGATCATCACCCCGAATGACATGAGTGATTCCCATGTCTATGTCGTCAACAACCACAGAAAGATGATAAGTGGGAAGGCCATCGCTCCTCAACAAAACAAAATCCTCGATGGTCGAACTCTTTACAGTTATCTCCCCATGGAGCAGATCTTTGTATCGGATCTCTATCTCAGGGACTAAAAAACGGATGGCTCCCATCCTCCCTTCAGATATAAAATCCGCCTTTGCCTCAGATGATAGATTCAAACACCGCCTGTCGTATTCCCAGAATTTTCCAACGGCCTTACCTTCCTTTTTGCGCATCTCGATCTCATCCGGAGAACAAAAACAGTGGTAGGCAAAACCTTTCTCCACGAGCTCTTCCGCCTTTTCTCTATAAAGGTCTAATCTTTTAGATTGATAGAAGGGACCTTCATCCCAATCCATACCTAACCAGGCCATCGATACAAGAATACCTTCGCTCATCTCCTCGGACGAGCGCTCCATATCTGTGTCTTCGATCCGCAGGATAAATTTCCCCTCGCTATGGCGGGCATAGAGCCAGTTAAAAATCGCCGTCCTGGCCGCCCCAATGTGTAAATACCCAGTCGGACTCGGCGCAAACCTTACTCTCACCATCCTGTTTTTTATACCACACCCACACACAAAGCGTAAAGACGTGGAATTTGAATGAGAAAAATATCAGCGAAACACGTCTCTCTAAATGGAATTGCGGCCGCCACCAAAAAATAGGTGCCAGGTCCACTTTTTCTCTACCCCTGGAAATAGGTGCCTGACCCCTATTTATTAAAAAAAAATTTGACTTTGGGTGGGTAAAAAATTATATAATAACTTGGGGCTAAGCCAGAGCTGGTTCCCCTTTTTATTGACATCCCCGTGGGTTTGTAGCCGAGGTTCAAACGCTTGCAAGACAAAAGTTTTCCTTCTAAAGACAAAAAGATTCAGGATTCGTCCCAAAATATCAACATCCTCATCTTCAATAAGAATCGTAAGGACAGCGACCTCATCGGAGACCTCGCCTGCACAGCCGGCAGCATCCACACCGCTCAGGACATCGTCAAAGCCATAAGCCTCCTCGAGTCGATCGACTTCAACGTCATCATCGCCGACGAAATCCTCGCCCACTATTCCCTCCTCAAAGGCCTCTTCAAAGCCACAACCTCAGTCCTCATAACTGGCCGATCCGAAGCCACACTCGAAGAGCTCGCCAAACAATGGCCCCCCGCACGCTACACCGACTACGTCATCTCCCCCTCCTACAAAAAAGACTATTCAGATTTTTTCCGTGCGCTCAACACCGCCATCGAACACTCGATCCTCAAGATCGAGGTTAAAACCCTCCGCGATGCATCCGAGATCAACCAGATCGAAATGACCGAAGCTTTCGCCAAGATCAAAGAGATCAAATCCTTCGTCAACGAATCGATTGTCTCCGAGCTCGAAAAACGCATCGTCATCGAAGCCAAATACAACTGGTTTAAAAAAGAAAAAAAGAAATTCGACGACATAATCAAAAAACTCTATATTGCGAACGACATCACAAACGTCCTCGACATTGCGGACGACATCAAAGGCCTCGTCAAAGCCCAGAGCATCTCCATCTATCTCCTCGATATCAACGAAACACTCGGCGAATACCTCAAACCTCTCGTCTGGGACAGCCACATCCTTACCCACCCTGAGACATCCCAACACACCGTCCTCATCGATGCGCAAGATTTTGCGGCCCACGTGGCCCTCAAACGGAAAGTCATCAACACCATCGAGCTCGATTTCGACAAGATGTTCTCCCAACGTTACAAAGAACGCCTCAAGACGCCCCTTAAAAGCATCCTCTCCGTGCCCATCATGCACGACACACAAGTCATCGGCGTCCTCGAGGTCTACAACAAAACCAGAAAAGGAAATGCCAACGACAAAGTCTTCACCGAGGAGGACGAAAATATCCTCCTCAAACTCTCCGAACACATTTCCATCGCGATCACAAAGCTCAACCTCATCCAGTTCGATGCTCTCACTGGACTTCTCCGCCCCGAACCCTTTTACGAGAAGGTGATCAAAAAACTCCAGGAAAAAAGCAACCGATACAAAGAAGACTCCTCCTTTGCTCTCGTCATGGGGGATGTGGATTGGTTCAAACTCTACAATGACCGGAACGGCCACGAGACCGGCAACATTCTTCTCCGCGAACTGGCTTCAGTCCTCAAATCATCCATCCGCGAAGAAGACCTTCTCTGCAGATATGGAGGCGAGGAGTTCCTCTTTTTTCTCACGAACATCAGCTCCCGTGAGGAAGCGCTCACCTTCACAGAGAGAATCCGTAAGAATGTGGAAGAACATTACTTCGATTTCCAGGAGTTCCAACCCCATAAAAACCTTACCATGAGCTTCGGTATCACAAATTTTTCTAAAGGCCGTTTCGAGTCCCTGGAAAAAATCTCCCGCGACGACATCAAAGAGATCGCCTCCGAAGCCGATATGGCCATGTCCGAGGCCAAGGGTAAAACGACACAAGAGACGGCGGAGGGACAGGAACAGGTCCAAGCCCAGGCCCAGGATACTCCCCACGACAAAAACAGGATCTGTATTTTCTACAAAAAAAGTCCCCTCGATAAAAATGGCCTCGACGTCATCATGCCCTACAAAGGGATTTACCAGCAGGAAAAGCGGCGGTTCAAACGGCATCACACCTCTTCTATCATGATCTACCAAAAGGATGGCCCTCCCAAAGTCACAAAAACCATCAACCTGAGCTTAGGCGGTGCAAAGATCGGCACTGTCGACAAACTTCCCCAATTTCAGACTTACGACCTTATCCTTCTTCTCGGCAACAAGGCCTTCCAATGCCGCGGCCATGTGGTTTACTCGGAGAAAGAAACAGGTAACCTTCCCTTTTATCATTCGGGATTGAAATTCGGCGACCTGTCGCTCACAGACAGGCAAATCCTGGACGATTATTTCTCTACATTCGAGAACAGAAGATCGAATTCTTCCCAATAAGCAAACTTCAACTCTTTTGATAGGACCATCGAATCCCCATTGGACCTTAAATGTGTTTTGTGGATTTTTAACGGATTGAAGTCGCCGGATCAGATTTTACGCCGTCTCCAACTCTTCCTTGATCGATTCCAGATACTTATCGGGCGGAGTGATTTTCTCGTAGAAACTTTCCTTTAGGTTATTCGTCAGCGTATCGAACGAGGTGAAATCCTCCTGGTTCGACCAGTTCTCCATGCTCACTTTCTCCAGGATGTTCTTGAGCACGTCCATGTTCAAAATCTCTTTAGTGAATTGGGGAAGGCTGCTCACCTCCAGCTCACCCTTTCCGATGAAGCTCAGCATGTATTTGCGCAGCACATCCTGCTTTTTGATAATCTCCTGCTTGGTGAAAAACTGATCCTTCGGAGATTCTGACTCCTGGAGCTTATTGTACAGCTTCTTCACTTCCTCGAGATTGTTGTTGAGGTAGGCAACAAAACTTTCCCCATCGAGGACGATCTTTCCCTGATTCTCGTAAAACATCATGTAGCCGTTGCCCTCGACATCCTCGGATTTGCGATACTTGTCCAGGGCTTCGAATGCGGTCTTGAAGGATTCGTCGGCTTTGGCTTCGGTGTCGGCTTCGGCTTCGGCATCTTTGGCTTCTTCTGTTTTTTCTTCGGCCTTTTCTTCGTCCTTCTCTTCGGCTTTCACTTCGGCTTTCACTTCGGCTTTATCTACGGATTTTTCCTCGGCCTCAGCTTCAGCCTCTCCGGCTTCGGCCTCAGCCGTTGGTTCTTCCCCCTCTGTGGCCTTTTCTTTTAGTTCGGCTTCGGATTCTCCCTCAGCCGCCTCCTCAGCTTTCTTTTCTTCAACGGGCGCTTCTTTTGCAGGTTCTTTTTCCTGCGCCTTCACGTCCTCACCAATCCCCTTCATCCCGACAGCGGCAGAACCCAATAGCTCTTTTATCTGCTGCAGCTTCGCAAGCTCATTCTCAAGATCATAATCCACTTCATCTGCGCTAATGCTATCAGGCACTTGTGTGACAATTCCGTACTTTTCTTCGAGCTCTGTCTTTAGAGCATTTACCTTGGTCGAAGCTTCATGGTTGATCTCTTCGAGCTTCTTAGTCAGTTCGCTCACAGTCTTCAGCTCTTGAAGAGTTTGCCCTGTCATTTGTTCGATGTCGGTCTGCAGTTGAATAGCCGTATTCAGATGGGACTTGATCTCGCTCTTAACCCCCTCCTTCTCGCTCTCAAACTGCGTGAGAACATTCTTGTAATTCTCCAGCGCTTCTTTGTTCCCTTCGAGTTCGCTCTCGATCTGGCTGATTTTCTTCTGGGCTTCTTCCTGTTCGGCTTTGATCTTCTCCTGCAGCTCCTGCTCGACCTCCTCTTTCTTCTTGGCCAAGACATTCTGGAGCTGAGATTCGATTTCCTCGATTATGGAAGACGACTCTTTGATGAAGTTGTTGTCTTTCACCATTCTTGGTTCTCCTTCGAGGTGCAAAATATGTTACACCCATTGAAAAAACCTGTCAATACAGGGATTCCTCTATTCTTTCTCATCGCGCCCATATATTGTCAGACATGCATAGCGAGCACAATAGCCTTTAAAGACGATTCAGAGGGGGATTTTCCAGCCCGTCCTCTCACCCAAAGGGGTGACTTCTTTCATCAAAAAAATAGGGGTCAGGCACCTATTTCCAGGGGTAGAAAAAAAGTGGACCTGTCACCTTTTTTTGTTATTTGTAATTTCAAGCCCAATCATGTATAAAGATATCTAGTCCAAAATGCCAAGGAATTTGGAATTATCGCTTCAAAACAAAATCTTACCATCTATCTCACGAGGATGTATACGATGAAGGATTTAAAAAAAGCTTTAATCCTGGATAAAAACACCAAGAGGCGGAATTTCCTCTCCAATTTCTTGTCGGGACTGGACATCCAACACGACGAAGCCAGATCACTCACTGAAGCCATCAATCAAATAAACAATAAGCACACTTATTCGATGGCCCTCATCAGCCCGACTGCCCTCGATGACAATGTTTTTTACGCCCTTCGTAGCATCAAATCTCTCGATCCGGACATGAGCTTGATCCTCCTGGCCAAGCTTGGAGATACCGATTCTGTTCTCATGCTCCTCCATAAAGGAACGGTCGATTATGTAGCCAGCCCAGATAATGTGGCTTCTATATTTTCTGCTATAAAAAGCGAGTTCCAGAAACAGGATCTCCTTAAAAAGAGCGACCTGCGCCTCAAAAAATACCGGGCTCTCAAAGTCGAACAGAAGAAATATCTCAAACGTGCTGCCGACCTTGAAGAGGTCTACGACAACACCCTCGAAAATTTGATGACCGCTATGGACCTGCGCGATGTCGAAACTTACGGCCATTCGAAAACAGTGGCCCGCTACACACAGCTCCTTGCTCACATCATGGGATTTCAAGATCCAACCCAACTCGATAACATCCGTAAGGGATCTCTCCTCCATGACGTGGGAAAAATCGCCATCCCGGATTCGATCCTCAAGAAAATAAAACCCCTCACGGCCAAAGAGTGGGAAAAGATCAAGCTCCATCCTGCGTTGGGATATGGCCTTATCAAAGAGATCAAAATGGTCGACGAGGTTGGAAACATCATCCTCTACCACCACGAAAGGTATGATGGCAAAGGCTACCCCAAAGGATTGAGTCAGGATAAAATCCCAGTTGAAGCGCGTATGTTTGCGCTGGCAGATGCATTGGATGCCATTACATCTCACAGGCCCTACAGGAGAGAGAGAAGCTTCAAAACAGCCAAGAAGGAGATCCAGAATGGTTCCGGAACCCAGTTCGATCCAAAAGTGGTCGATGCTTTCTGTTCAGTGGACCTCGACAGCTGGGAAAAGATCCGCTATGAAACAACGAAGCTCATGCCCCATATGGAACAATTCATAGTATAGATTAAAAAAATAGGTGCCAGGTCCACTTTTTCTTCACCCCTGGAGACAGGTGCCTGACCCCCATTTTTGACCCCATTTTCGGTTTATTCGTATCTCAGGCTATCGACTGGATTGGCCCTGGCTGCTCTCACCGCCTGAAAACTCACCGTGATCATGGTGATCACAAGCGCCACAACCGCAGACAACATGAAGAGGCCTATTCCAAGACTGGTCCGGAAGGCATAATTTTCGAGCCATCTCCTCATTGCAATATAGGCGATAGGCCAGGCAATGACGTTGGCTAAAAGTATCCACAAAAAGAATTGCTTCGTCAAAAGCAGCACAACCCGTGGCACAGAAGCACCAAGAGCCTTACGAATCCCTATCTCCTTCGTTTTCTGCTCGGCCACATACGAAGACAGCCCCAAAAGGCCAAGACACGAAATGAAGATGGCGATCAGCACAAAAGAGCGGAATATCTTCCCTGCCAGGATTTCCGGCCCATAATAAAGATCGAAACGCTCATCGAGAAAATGGTATTCGAAGGGGAATCCTGGTGCATGCCTCTTCCAGGCTGCTTCGATTCCACTTATGGCAGAACTACGACCGCCAGGCTTGATCTTAACTAGGGCCAAAGAGTAAAATTGCGAGTCGATCCAAAGGACCACCGGTTCGATGCCGAAATTCAGGGGCATGGAGTGGAAGTCTTTGACCACCCCGACGATCGTGCCAGCGGAATCATCGCCCAGAGAGAATGGTTTCCCGACCGGATCCTCCAATCCCATAACCTCCACAGCTCTTTCATTGAGTATGTA
>JASFPP010000057.1:0-19556 GCA_050115915.1 Candidatus Aminicenantota bacterium | reverse complement strand
GTGGGGCCATACTGGAGGGCTTGCCCCCCTTCTCTGTCCAAAACAGTCGCCACAATATCCTTGAGTTCTTCGATCGGGAAAAGACCTGGATGGGGCAATCCCCCTGCGAGGGAAATCACTCCCGGTTTTCGTGTGAGTTTGAGGATCTCACGGATCTCCGAACGCCTTAAAACTTTCGAATTATTCGATAACAGGCCGGGTAAAATGTCTGCCACTTTTTTCATGAAAATAGCACCTCCTGAAGATCAATTGGGGCAGTTTTAGATTCCAGTCCATGAAGACAAAAAAGCTTCATCTTTAAATTCACTAAACGATATTTGGAAAAATCGGGTGAGGCGATAAAATGAACATCATCAAGAGAAGTTAATATAAGCAATTTTTTGTGTGGAGTCAAATCCCCGCATGGATAAGAAATAAAAAAAATTTATTTACATTCTTTGGAAATATGTGATATAAATATTATGGCCTTGTTGTGCTGGCTGGGCAAGGCGCCCACCTTAAAACATTTCATATCCCCCTTTTGCTTATTTTCCCCAAACAGCCAGCACCCTTTCCTTAAGGAGTCAAACACAATGCAAGAAGAACGGAAAAAGATTATGGAGGCAGCTCTTAACGAATTTTCAGAGTTCGGTTTTATAAACTCAAGCATCGAATCTATCGCTTCCAGGGCAGAGCTGGAACCAGCGGTCGTACGAGCGCTTTTTATCGATAAGAAAACCCTGCTTAAAGAACTCTTCAGATCAGAGACAGAACCGATGGTCAACGCCATTGCATTAGCCGTCCAAGAAATTGAGGATCCGAAGGAACTGATCCGAAAAGCGATGGAACATATGGATCGATGGCTCTGGATGCATCCCAAACATGTCAAACTGTATATGCGTTGCTGGCTTGATGGATCAGATATTTTAGAAACCGTTTACAAATGCCTTATGCCATCCGAATTTTTTCAAAGATTGAACGAACTCATTGAACAAGGACAGGTCCGCTGTAATGATTTATTCATCCTGAGCTTGCTTTTAGATTCACTCATCATGTTTTTTCATATGATGAAATCGGAGATGCATTTCATAAGTTCGGATGCAGGTATGGAGGAGATAGCCAAAGTAAGATTCGAAGCGGTTATGGATCTTCTTGAAAATGGGCTTTACTCGGCTTAGAGTGTTAAAATTTAATTCTTGGTGATTTATAGGGATGTATCCGTGAGAGGGGCTGGATACATCCATCCATAACCCTCCTTTTGCTGTTCAAACCGACCTTTTCTGGTCAATCAAGAAGATTACCGACGTATGAATCCATTCTCATAAAAAAGAATTCAAACCGACTCGTTATAATACGTACTCTACTCTTCCCGTTACTACCCTACGTACTAAAAGTAAGCCTTTTATGAATTTTTGTCAATAGAATATTATTTTTTTGCAGTATGAAATGTGCTAGTATATTTTTTAGGAGATAACAATGCTTAAAAGGTATCAGGTGCTTTTGCCGGATTGGCTTGAGGATTATCTCAAATGGGGGGTTAAGAAGTATAAACTAAGTTTTTCTGAGATTATCAGGCTCGAGATCTGTTTCTCAGTGTTGGCCATGATCGATGAATTGCATCCAGAATACAAGGCGAACCTTACGATAAAAGAGATCATCTCTGCAGCAAGATCATTTGAAAAATCCAAGCTCACCAAAGAAGACATCAATAAATTTGCATCCCGTGTATATTTCGAAACGAGAAAAGCGATCGAATACAGAACTTCGAAAGCGAAAAAGCAATAGCTTCATTTATTCTCGAAACACTCCCCTTTTGAATTTAGTCGCGCATACTTGACAAATTGCTTTCTGAGGCTGTCTTTCCACTCCCATTTCTCTTTAGTTTTTTTAGGGACTCAATGAGTTTTTGTGTCTCTTTGATATTTCTCCCTCCCTGGTAGAGGTACTTTTCATAACATTCCAAGGCTTTTTCCTTATCTCCGTTTTTCTGGTAGATCTTTCCTAGATCGAGATAAGGATCAGGATTTCGAGGTTCGAGCGCGACGGCTTTCTCATAGTGTTCCAAGGACTTTTCGATCAGATCCTGTTTTCGGTACAACATCCCAAGATATACGTGCGCGCGAGGGGAGATGGGCTTTCTCAAAACAGTGACAACATACTGCAATTCCTCATCCGATCCTTTTATCCCTCTTTCTTCGGATTTTATGCTAGACTGTTCACTTTCAATTGCCTCTTTCCATTTCTGCGCGGCAAGAACCCAATCATTGAGATTGTAAAAGGCCATGCCCAGGTTGCATAGCACAAAAGGATCGTTTGGAACTATTTCCAGAGATTTTAAAAATTCTTTCTTGGCATCATTATATCTACTCTGATAAAAGTAAATGTTCCCCATTAGATCGTGAGTGCTTGCTTCGTGCTTCTTCGATACATATTTAAAATCTTTCATCCATAGAGCACGAGCACAGTAATATTGAGCCCTTGCTAAATATGCCGTGTGAGGATCCTCCAGTTTGGCGACATCGTAACAGGTCAGAGCAAGATTATGGTTGATGACGAATGATCTCTCATCAACATTCAAGGCTTGCTCGAGAATAGAAATTGCATCTTTGATTCGTCCTTCCTTAAGGACCTCAAAAAAATTGTAATGACATTCGGCAAGCAATGTATTCGTATGATCCCTCAGCCTGTGAGCCACACGGATTTTTGGACTCGATGGCACTCTGACTCTGAGCGGACTTTTATCACGAACGAACTTCATGAGTCCCAGGACATCTGGATGATCCTCATCCAATCCCCTGGCCAGATCCCATTGAGTCTCAGCCTCTGGGAAACGGCCCTGCTCTAGATACAGTTCCACCAGTCTCAACCTAACATCCACTTCATCATAGTTGGCTTCTATCGTCCATCGGAATTTCTCTTCTGCCTTTAGCATCTCGCCTATCTCCCGGAAGTACAATCCCCAGACATAATAAAATGCGCCCTCATTCCTCTCATCGAACGCATCCAGATGGACGATAACCTCGCCTTTATCAATCCCCATAATGATTATGGGAAGAGGTAGAATCCCCCAAAATAAATCCCAATTGAAAGTGATCTCACCTTCATCAAGCCTTTCGAGGAATACACCTCTCTCCTTTCTTGCTCTTAACAGTTCATCTCTATCCAAAACTCGTCCGTTCCTTTTTCGGAAAATGGTTGCACTATCGATCCACTTTTCATCAAAAAAGATATGATTTTCTACCGCTGTCAGCTCTGCTTGAGTCAAATCATAATCCTTGTTCATCAGATGAGCCACGGCCAGATAGAAATGTGTGTTGAAATTAAAAGGATGGAATGAGAGAGCATTGTTTAAATTATCTACAGCTTTGTTATAGTCGCCCAGCTGCAGGTAGGAGTATCCGATGTCATCCCAAACCCGCATCTGCTGCCGCCCGGCATCTTTCGTTCTCCCGGAATAGGTTGCTATGCCTTTAAAATACTGATCGATGGCTCTTCTATACTGTTGGGCGAGAATGAGACGATCCGCCTTATCAAAATATTTATTGACCCGGGCATATCCTTTAAGGGGGCCTAAAATGACGACAGCGATGATAAACAAAATGGGGTACTTGCCTGCTTTTCTGATCCCCACTATCATTACTCTCTCTCCCTTAACTCATCCCCCAAAATCACTCTCAGTTAATTATTGGCTCCTCTCCTTCCAAACAATTTGGAAACGCTTGAGAGAGCGGTATCCAAAAAAAGGGCAAAAGTTTTTTCATCGGCACCCCTTTCTTATCTCATATGATCTAAAACTCTCAAAACACAAATGGCGTTACATCCATAGCCAAATTTATGCGGAAGATCTACTCTAATAGAATAGTCCACTATCAAAAAGAATACAAACCTGTAGATCGCATATTCCAAATTCGGGTGTCAACTGTTATGCACATGATATATAGAAAATGACCACAGACCCTGTATAAACTTTAAATAATTTTTACACTCATCGAACCTCTTTGCAACCACTCTATGTCTAATTTATTTATTATCAATATGTTCAAAAATTTTTAGTATTTGGCACGGATTATGCATAAAAATTGATGTGCTAAAAATGAGCAAAAGAAAGAGTTTCGAACAAAGACCATCGCAACCATCAGCGAATGGCTTTTCAATATATGGGTTGCTCTTTTGTGCCGGCTGGGAAGAGCCCTCCCTCCTTTTTTGGTTCCCATCCTCAACCCCTTTTTGCTGACTTACAGCCGGCCATTCCTCCTTATGAACCGTTACATCTTGAGATGTATCCCCTGTTGTGGTATAAATGCCAGTTCAGAAGAAAGATTGAAACAATTATCAACTTTTGAGCCTTTTATGAATTTGAGGAGGAATTTCCCATGAGTCATGCATATAGTGCAGATGAAATATTCGATATGGCCGAACAGATTGAGCGTAATGGAGCCAAATTCTACAGAGATGCTGCAGAGAGCGTGAGCGATACAGATACGAAGGACTTTTTACTCATGCTCGCTAAAATGGAAGACAATCACCTGAAAACGTTTTCCAACATGAGGGCTGAGCTATCAGGCAGGGAAACGGAATCGCCCACATTCGACCCGAACGATGAGGCGGCCCTGTATTTGGGATCTCTCGCTGATTCCAAGATATTCTTCAAGAAGGAGATCGACACATCATCTCTTGAGGAAGTGTTTAAAGCCGCTATCATTGCAGAGAAGGACTCGATCGCATTTTATCTAGGCATGAAAGACCTCGTCCCCGGACATCTCGGAAAAGACAAACTGGATGAGATCATCAAAGAAGAAATGAAGCACATCCGGATCCTTAACGACAAACTCATAGATCTTAAGAGCTAGATATATCTTTTTGCCGCATGCTCAGAGTGAAAGAGATTGAGGCAAAAAGCATCCTCAACAAATCTAAGATTTTCGACTACTGCGTCAATCCTTACACAGGATGTCAGATCGCATGTCCGTATTGTTATGCCCGGTTGTTCATGAGGCGGTATTCCGGCCATGAGGAGGCGTGGGGAGATTTTGTCGACATCAAGATCAACGCACCTCAAGTCTTGAAGAGGCAGCTGATGAGAGCCAAGAGGGGCAAGGTCTGGGTTTCGTCGGTGTGCGATCCGTATCAGCCTTTAGAGAAAAAATATCGCCTTACGAGGCGATGTCTGGAGGAACTTCTGGAGAGGCAGTTCCCTCTCAACCTCCAGACAAAATTCGCGCTAGTTGTACGGGACCTGGATTTGCTGACGCGATTCGAGGAGGCGGAAGTGGGATTCACGATCACAACGGATGATAAGGCCGTAGCGAGACTTTTTGAACCTAAGGCCTCGCCGGTTGAGGATAGGATTAACGCCCTTGAAAAAATTCATTCGCAAGGTGTAAAAACATTTGTGTTTATAGGCCCGATCCTTCCGGGAAATCCACAAAGTCTAGTTAAAGAGCTAGCCGGGAAGGTTGATCGCATTTATATCGATCGAATGAATTATATGAGCAGCATAAGGGGCTTTTATCACAAACATGGGCTGAAAGACGCCACTTCAGACGATTTTTTCCAAAGATATAAGAATGAACTCGTAAGGGCACTCAGAAAACACAAAATCCCCTATGAGGTATTTTTCTAGGGATATCTATTTTTTTAGACCTTCGAACTATTGTATCAGGTGGACAGCTAGAGCTGTGAAGAACTTTTTGACAATAGCGCTGCTTGCCTGGAGGTTGGTTTCCTGCCCTGGAATGACTGCATGACAGTTCACTCTGATTCTACCGTTTTCTTCACGGACATACACATTCATATGAGGGGGGAGATATTTGGGATCAGGATTGGTTATTGCCTGGGCGTAGATAAAACCACTTTCTTTGATCTCTTTCTGGATCGTATATTCCAGTTCGTCGACCGTTAATAGAACAGCCGCCCAAACCTCATCCAGTGTAAAATTATTGAAATATTTTGTCTCTTGGAGGGGAGGTTCTTGGGCGACTTGTGGAGATTGAGTACAGCACATAAGAAGCACAAAAATTATTCCTAAGGCTAGGACACAAGATAATATCTTTCCTCTTTCCTCCATTTTTATATGTGAATCCTATTTCAAGGAATATTGATAACACTTCACATCAGTCGACATTTCATTCTATTTTTTAGATAGAACTAGCTGGCAGAGCAACTCTATAGATAAGTATAGATTACGGGAAAGTCAATAAAATATTTCTTCAGATCAACCAGTCCAGATATAACGGTGATTACAGATCTCTTGCCCTTGCATCAAGGTTTTATCACGAACCATTTTGATTTTTGGATTAAAAGCTTCGGCCCAGGTGTAGTCGCCATAACAGACGTGAGCAAAACCTATGTCTCCGGCTTTTGCATCCAGGAAAGTTTTGGCCCAGATACATTCTGTGACCTTCAATTCGAATGCTGTATCTGTATCTTCAACGACTTCATGAGTGAGAACATCTTTGTACCTTGGGGGGCGAAAGGTGCTGACATAGGTTTTGAAACTGTTATCGGGGGAGTTTTTGGCGTGATTCTGGCCAGTTTGTGTCAAGCGTTCCACTGTGGCTTTTTTGAGAAATTCGATGAGCTTTTCTTTGCCCATCTCCTTTTCTAGAGCTTTGGCAAACCGGATGAATTCTCCATATCGGACAGCATAGAACTGCTTAATGGTCAGCTTTCTTTGGAATTCTTTTTCGAATTTGTGCTTCTCCTCTTGGATAGCAGCTTCTAATTTAGGAGAAGTCCATGCAAGAAAATTTCCAGCGCCTAGACAGGCCACAGAGCATACAGGCATAGCTCTGGATATGAACTGCCTTCGACTGATCCCACTTAAAGGTGTGCGTTTGGACATAATTTGACCTCCTTCAAGGTTTAAATTGAATCTTGTATTCATTATTCTTAAAGTGTTTGAGCTGAAGACCATATCGGCAAGAAATGTGCCATTCCGTATTTAAGGGAAGGTTTAATTGAACTTAGCTAGAATTGGTTTAGAAAGCGTTCATATGTGTACAAGGAGTGTACGTGGATGAACACCTTCTAATATTGGATACATTTTAAATGGAGTTCGCCTCCGCTGTCTTCGTATACATAGACAAGGCTGTCATTCTTCATTACTGCGAAGGATCGAGCGCCTCGATCACAGGAAATATAGCGGAGGACTTTGTGTGTATAGAGGAAAAAAGATTTATCCTTGCGCATTCTATTATGCCACCTATGAAAACAAATCATCTCCTAGTCTATATCACTGCAACGCATTGTAAAGGAATTGAAAAAGGCACCGTGTACATTTTACAGGCTAAACAGGAAATGTACTCAGCAGATTTTTTAGCGGTATTCTAGGTTAAAATCCTTAGATGTGCATTTTTGACCCCAAAAACCTGGTTCTAAGCGCTATTATTAGCATAAAATTCAACTTAACTCACTTATTTTCAACCATATATTGTGGCCCGTCCCCCTTTAGCCGTCATTTAGGGAACTTATGTTTGTTGATTTTCGTATCTTCTTATAAGCGATCGAATCTGCAGGAGGACATTGTGATCAAAAACTATCTAAAAAGTGCTCTCAGGAATATCAAGAGATATAAAGGTTATACTTTTATCAATATCGCCGGTCTAGCCATCGGGATGGCATGCTGTATTCTGATCTTGATGTACATCACAACAGAGCTTAGTTACGACCGCTACCATATAAATGCCGACCGAATAGTCCGGCTGGGGCTGGATGCTAACATGGGCGGGACCACAGTCGTCACTCCGATCAGCAACGTCCCCTCAGCGCCTACGCTCATTCAGGCCTATCCTGAAGTTCTCGATGCCGCAAGAATCCGTACAGTATCCAAAAGAGCAGTTCAGTATGAAGACAATGTTTTTTTCGAAAACGGGATCTTATATGCGGATAATTCAATCTTTCAAGTGTTCACTTTTCCTATGCTCAAAGGCGATCCCAGCACCGCTCTAAAGCCTGCTTACACGGTCGTGCTCACAGAAGAGACTGCCCAACGATATTTTGGCCATGACGATCCTCTGGGCAAGATTCTAAAATTCAACAATGAATTTGACTTTCAGGTTACAGGTGTCATGCAGAATGTCCCCAAGAATTCCCATTTCACTTTCGATATGCTCTGTTCTTTTGAAACGCTCTATGACCTCAACAGAGAGGCCATGGAAGAGTGGTTCAACTTCAATCTTTACACATATTTACTTCTCTCTGAGGGATTTGATTACAGAGAACTTGAAAAAAAATTTCCTGCGCTCGTCGATAAACACATGGGAGATATACTCAAAGCCCTGGGTGGGGAAATCAATTTTTTCCTCCAGCCGCTCACAAGCATCCATCTTCATTCGAATATGGAAAATGAGATCCGGCCGAACAGCAGCATAAATTATATCTATATTTTTACAGCTATCGGGCTGTTTATTCTGTGTATTGCCTGTATCAACTTTATGAATCTGGCAACGGCGCGATCCTCGACTCGCGCCAAAGAAGTAGGGATGCGAAAAGTTGTTGGCGCGGAGAGGAAAGAACTGATCCGGCAATTTTTCGGAGAGAGCCTGATATACAGCATCTTTTCCTTGATGATCGCGATCCTGTTTGTTTGGTTTACGATGCCTTTTGTCGAGTCTCTGTCCGGCCGGAAAATGAGCTTAAACCTCTTAGAGATGCCCTGGCTTCTCCCTAGCTTCTTGGGATTAGTGCTTTTCGTAGGGTTTGTGGCGGGGAGTTATCCTGCATTTTTTCTGTCCTCCTTCCGTCCGGCTCAGGTCTTGAAGGGGAATCTAAAAGCTGGCTCAACCAACTCCAGGCTACGCAGTTTTTTAGTGGTGGCCCAATTTATGATCTCTATTTGCCTTATAATCGGAACAGGCATTATCCTGCGCCAACTCAACTTCATGAAAAACACAAACCTGGGATATGAAAAAGCGAACGTTGTCGTCGTAGAGGTTAGGGACGAGAAGATCCAAGATTCTTTTGAATCCGTAAAAGCAGAAATTCAAAAAATCCCGGGTGTGCTTAGCGTATCGTCGTCCTCTTTGGTTCCCGGGCACGAACCAAATGTCCAACCTTTTATCCCTGAAGGATATACGGCGCAGCAAGCACAACTTATGGAGAGTTTCTCTGTCGATCACGATTTTTTCCCCACTCTGGGAATGGAAATCATTAAAGGAAGGAATTTTTCCCTTGAATATGGGACGGACAGCAGCACAGCCGTTATCATCAACGAAACAGCAGCGAAAAGATTCAACTGGGATGATCCCATCGGTAAAACCATCCAGGTTCCCAGTGATGAAGTGGGGAAATGGAAAACTTATACTGTTGTGGGAGTTGTCAAAGATTTCCACCGAACTTCTTTACACAGTGTGATAGCGCCTCAATTGATCGGCAATGATCCCAGCTACTTCGACACACTCGCCATAAGGATCAATCCTGAGAATTCGGCGGGCACGCTGAGTCTTTTAAGGGAAAAATGGAAAGAGTTGGATCCTGTACGGCCTTTCGAATTTCTTTATTTGGATGTTATGATCGATAGGCTCTATGGGGCTGAGGAACGCCTGAGCGATATATTCTCGTCGTTTTCTGTTTTTGCTATTTTCATTGCTTGTTTGGGATTGTTCGGGATGGCCTCTTTTGCCGCAGAGCAGAGGACCAAGGAGATCGGGATCCGTAAAGTGCTCGGAGCTTCGGTGCCTGGGGTTGTCGTGCTGCTATCGAAGGATTTCCTTAAGCTTATTGTAGCCGCCAACATTATTGCATGGCCTCTCGCCTACTTCGGAATGAACAAGTGGATGCAGAATTTTGCCTACAAGTCGGGGATCGGCGTATGGATATTCGTCTACACTGCGATATTGGCTGTAGGGATCGCACTCGCTACAGTCAGTTATCAATCCATCAAAGCCGCGCTCCTCAATCCCGTAGAGGCAATCAAATACGAGTAGATAACACAAAAATCTATTTGCTATTCTGTCGTCCGGCCTTCGTCCTGTTTTCCCTCTCCCCTCCACTTATCTAATTCTTCAACTTAATAAACGTAAAAAAGTTTTACACCGCTACAATCTATAGATACAACTCTCTTTAATCTACCCATAAGACAGAGATGGCATGCTTTTTGCTGTATATCATAACGTTAAGGGGATGGAGAAAGTGAGATTGAAGCAGAGGAAGAAAAATGAAAGATCAAAGACACGGACAATGTTCCCTGGATATAAAAAAGATCTTGGTTATCTTTTTATTCACAACCTTCATTTTTAGTTTCGGACTTACTCACAGAGAAGAAAATCAAAAGATCGAGCCCGAAGAATTCACCTCACTTACTGAGAGTCCTTATTCCAGATTCACAGATTATGACAA
This sequence comes from Candidatus Aminicenantota bacterium, assembly GCA_050115915.1. Taxonomy (GTDB): domain Bacteria; phylum Acidobacteriota; class Aminicenantia; order Aminicenantales; family Aminicenantaceae; genus WTAW01. The sequence continues at coordinate 9,239 of JASFPP010000057.1, read as the reverse complement.
CGATCCCTATGACTGGCCCGTATCCTCTCCCGAAGAACAAGGAATCGATTCTAGGATTCTTACAAACGCAACCAACCATGCGGAAAGGCTCGGATTTATGTTCAGCTTGCTTGTGATACGCAACGGTAACCTGATCGTGGAACGCTACTACAACGGCACGGATAAATATTACGCCGATCATACATGTTCAACAGGAAAAAGTTACACATCCGCACTGGTGGGTATCGCTCTCAGAGAAAATTATCTGAGCAGCCTCGACCAGAAGATGATGGATTTTTTCCCCGAGTACGCAAAACCCGACCTCGATCCGAGAAAGTACGACATTACCATAAGGAACCTGTTGCAGATGAGGGCCGGTTATCCTTTCGAGGAGGATGAAGATTTTATTGATGCATGGTATGAGAGTGCCGACATGATGAAATTTGCGATCGAGGTTCCATTGGCGACCGACATCGACCAAACATTTGCATATTCCTCACACTCCTCTCATATTCTTTCGGGTATCATCACCAAAGCCACAGGTATGAGCACGTATGAGTTCGCAAAAAACCATCTTTTCGATCCCTTAGGTGTCAGCGTCAAGAGATGGGATCAGGATTCACTGGGATACTATTTCGGATTTGGATGGATATGGTTTTCGCCCCGGGATATGGCCAGGTTCGGTTATCTTTACCTGAATAACGGAATGGTCAATGGGCAGCAGATCATTCCTGCAGAATGGATCGAGGAATCGGTACAAAGCTACTCGGAGAACGCATCCTGGTTCAAAAAGCACTTTAAAGATATTGGGTACGGATATCAGTGGTGGCTTGCACAGGCCGGAGGTTATGATGTCTGTTTTGCCCTGGGGCACGGGGGACAAGTTATTGTCAACGTCCCTGAGCTGAATATGGTCATTGTAACGACCGCAAATTGGGAAGTGAGCCCGGAAGTCTCAGGGTATCAAATCAATGCTGTGCTCAATTTGATCGCCAATTTCATTCTAACGCCCATAAGAGGCCATCTCGAGCAAGCGCCCTATTCTCCATCAGAAGTCAGCGTACAAAAAGTGGAAAATCGTGGCCTTTTCACCAAAGAAACCATCAGCGCTATTAAGTGGTTGCCGAACTCGCGCAATTCCAGTGAAAGTGTCGCAAAGTACAGAATATACCGGCTGATCGATGAATACCTCTCTATGATAGCGGAGGTGGATGCCAATACATTCGAATACTGGCACAGAAACGTCGATGAGGGCACGAGCTATATTTATGCGATCTCGGCAGTTACCAGCGACGACAGAGAAAGCACACCCATGTTTGTTTCGGTGAATTGAGCGAAATTCTCATCCTTCATAAAAAACCACTCGAAAGGTTTTACGTATAACTGTACAACCACTACAAAAAACTGTGATGCGAAAAGAATAAATTCTGATCATCTATAACTAATGTATGGACATAATTGAAATAAAATAAGATGATATGTCTTTCGAAGAATCTTCGATTTGAATCCATGAGGAGGCAACATGAAAAAATTACTTTTTTTGGTTTGTAGCGCTTTATTATTATTTAATCCTATGTACAGCCAGATCAGCGCCAAGCTGATGCGTTATATGGATGTCTCGGATACTCAAATCACCTTTGTCTATGGTGGCGATATCTGGGTTATGCCCAAAACCGGAGGCACAGCCATTCAGGTGACACACTCACCCGGGGAGGAATCGTGGCCCCGTTTTTCGCCAGACGGAAAATTTATTGCTTATACGGCCAGTTACAACGGAAATCAGGATGTGTTTGTCATGCCGGCTCTGGGGGGAGTGCCTACTCGAATTACTTACCAATCACACGCGGACAGAATGGTCGATTGGCATCCTGATGGAGAGCACATCTTGTTTGCCTCTGCCCGCGAAAGTGGTATCCGGCGGTTCAATAAGTTTTATTTAGTCAATAAAAAAGGAGGATTTCCAACAAAACTGAAGGTCCCCTACGGAGAACTCGCAAGCTTTTCCCCCGATGGGAATTTTCTGGCCTACATCACCAAGATCACCGAGAACTACCCTTTCAAGCGTTACCGAGGAGGTTTAGCCTCGGATATCATTATCTATGATTTCACCAACAATACTGCTGAAAATGTGACCAACAATAATGCCAATGATGGAAAACCTGCATGGGTAGGCGATAAAGTTTACTTCCTTTCGGATCAGGCCGAGAATATGCGCCTTAATATCTGGTCCTACGATACAAAGACCAAAACGGCATCCCAAATCACAGAGTTTGATAACTTTGATATTTCTCATATGTCCGCAGGAAGTCAGGACATCGTCTTCGAAGCAGGGGGTCAGATGTATTTGATGGATCTGAGTACCCAAAAGTATGAACCGGTAACGGTGAATATTGTCAGTGATTTATCGGCTGAAATGCCCAAATCCACAGATGTCAGCAAACGGATCAACAACATGACAGCGGCTCCTGAAGGTAAGCGTGTTGTCTTTGAAGCGCGGGGAGAATTATTCAATGTTCCGGCTTCTGAGGGATATGTGATCAATATCACTCAAAGCAGTGGAGCTTTTGACCAAAATCCAGCCTGGTCGCCCGATGGAAAATACATCGCTTATTGGAGCGACCGATCCGGAGAATACGAGATCTATCTGCAGGATAGTGCTGGCAAATCCAAGCCGAAGCCATTGACAAAACGCAACAAAGGCTTTGGCTATACCCTTTACTGGTCGCCCGACAGCAAAAATGTCGCATTCATTGATGAAACCAATGACATATCGATTTTAAATGTCGAAAGTGGGGCCATAACAGTTGCTGGGAATACAGATTGGAATGTGGGCCACGGGGGCCGCTTTCGCTACCCTGTCGCCTGGTCTCCTGACTCCAAGTGGATCGCATTCACTCAAGGCCTGGATAATGCCAACAATGCCATCTTCCTCTATAACTTAGACAAACAAAAATCTCACCAGATAACCTCCGGTTTTTATGAAGACTTTTATCCGGTTTTCAGCGTAGATGGGAAATACCTTTTTTACCTTACCAATCGCAGCCTTACAGCGACCTATTCGGATATGGGTGACGGGACATGGATCTACCCCAATTCCACGCAGATCGCTTCGTTGAGCCTGACCAAAAAGGCGCCCTCACTCCTCTATCCCAAAAACGATGATCTCAAAAAAGATAAAGAAGGCGATAAGAAGGAAGAAAAAAAAGAGGAAACAGGGGAAAAAAAGGATAAAAAACCAGAAAAAGAGCCTGAGCCTGTCGCCGTCGAGGTAGACTTTGACAACCTTGAGGCCCGGCTCGTCATCCTCCCTCCCAAGGCTGGAAATTTTGGGGAATTGATACCTTTCGAAGGAAAACTGGTCTACCGGAGGTTTCCAAATACAGGATCGGGTGAACGATCCTCCTCATTGATTTTTTATGATCTCAAGGAGAGAGAGGAAAAAACAATTATTTCTGATGTTAGCCGAGTAAAAGCAACAGCGGATGGTAAATTCTTGTTGGTTTCCAGTAAAGGAAAATATGGGATCATCAAACCCGCGCCCAAGCAAAAAATCGAAAAGCCAATCCCCACCAGTGGGCTGGTGATGAACTTGGTGCCACGTGAAGAGTGGGAGCAAATATTCATGGATACATGGCGCAGGCACCGTGATTTTTTCTACGATCCCAACATGCAGCAGGTTGATTGGGAAGAAATGAGGGACCGGTATGGGGCTTTGCTGGATGATGCTAGAACGCGATGGGATGTCAGTTTTATCCAGTCTAATTTGGCTGCAGAACTGAGTGCTGGACACACCTACACTTTTGGTGGCGACGTGGAAAGAGCTCCGCGTCTTGGGACCGGTTTTTTAGGTATCGACTGGGAAATGAACAACGATCTCTACCGGATCAAACGTATTGTTAAACCAGCAGTGTGGGATACAGAAGTCAGATCTCCGTTCGATTTACCCGGTGTTGATGTACAAATCGGAGATTACATCCTGGCAGTAAATGGGATAACACTGGATCCTGGTAAAGATCCTTATGCGGCCTTTGATGGGCTTTCGGAAAAAACGGTTTCCTTAACAATCAGTCGTACTGGCAAAATTGAGGAGAGTAAGCGCCATGTGATCAAGTGTCTGACACAGGGCGAAGAGGCCAACTTGAGGTACCTGGAATGGATCGAGAACAACCGAAAAATGGTTGAAAAACTTTCAGATGGCCAACTCGGGTATGTGTATATGACCAATACTGGCGGTCGCGGACAATTGGAGCTGGTTCGGATGTTCTACGGACAATTGGATAAAAAAGGTTTTATTATCGATGAGCGTTTTAATGGGGGCGGACAGCTCGCGGATCGCTTTCTGGAGTTGCTTCAGCGCCCTGTGGTTTATAACCTCCATTGGCGGCATGGAAGAGATCATATTTTCCCAGTGAAGACCAATAGCGGACCGATGGGCATGTTGATCAACGGCTGGGCTGGTTCCGGAGGAGACGGCCTGCCTTGGGCATTTCAGGAATTGAAAGCTGGGCCTATAGTGGGCGAGCGCACTTTGGGTATCTTGGTGGGGCCTGCAACCGGTCACATGTTGATTGATGGAGGAGGAATCACTGTCCCCGGCGCCCGACTTTACGACAATGATGGACATTGGTTCTGGGAAGGTGAAGGCGTCTCTCCGGACTTCGAGGTGTGGGACGATCCGAATTTGCTTGTGCAGGGCCGTGATCCTCAGATCGAAAAAGTCGTTGAGGAAGTTCTAAAGCTCTTGAAGCAAAATCCACCCAAGAGGACTCCAGCCCCACCACTCGAAGATCGAACAGCCAAGGGTTTGAAAATCAAGAAGTGAGGAAAATCATCCCATCCAGAATCCTTTGCGGTGGGAAAGGCCGAGGACTTTCAGGCAATTGGAGCAGTAATAAAGATAGCGGCGGCCTAAGAAGGACCGCATCTCACGTGTATAGAGTTTTTTAATTTCTGTGTCGCAAAAGGGACAGATGGGATTTTTTTCATAGTTGTCTTTAACAGCGATCATTTTTTCTCTCCATTTATTTGAAAATTCGATCGTTTCTTCTAATAGATCTCTTTTACGTCTAATAATATTACATGTCCCCACCTACTTTTATTCAGCTTTCCTTATAAGATTTTGTAGATATCTCATTCAAGAGGTACAACAGCAAGATAGGCACGCTCATTGCCGACGGCGCGCGAAATGTGCCCTGCTCCCGAAGTGTCTTCCACAAGCAAAACATCCCCTGGAACAAATTTACGTTTTTCACCGTCGGAGACTTCGACCTCCATCGTACCGGTGAGCATAAACACAAATTGCCGCCGCGGAGCGGGATGCCAGTCGCCGAACCAACCTGACGGGCTTGAGATGAAATGCACGGATTCAGCAACTAATGCTTCGGATACAGAAATGGGAGGCGCCGGCGGTGCATAATCCACGAGCTGAAAGGTGATTTCCTCTTTATCGAAATGGGATTGGCCGTTAAGGTCTGAATAAATACGCACATAGGCAAGTGGTTCTGCCACCTCGATTGTCACTTTTTTTTCCTGACATTTGCCGATCGTTAGCACGACCACAGGAATTAAAATGAGAATCAAAACTGAACTGATCGTCCGGAAAAGATTCATTTTCCCCTCCACCAGAGCATTTATACCACAGGGGGAAAAACCGTGTCCAGAGCTATTCGTATCGCAAGGAATTGACAGGATTGGTGAGCGCTGTTTTGATGGATTGGTAGCTGACAGTCAGCAGGGCGATGATAAAAACCAAAAATGCAGATAAGGCAAACATCCACGCCCCGATATTCACCCTATAGGCAAAACTCTGAAGCCATTTATTCATCACAAAGTACGCCAAAGGCCACGCGATGATGTTGGCGATCAGAACCCATTTGATGAATTCCCTTGAAAGGAGGACCACAATCCCCGATATAGACGCACCAAGGACTTTCCGGATACCGATCTCTTTGGTCCGCTTCTCTGCCGTGAATGAGGCCAGCCCAAAAACACCCATGCAACTGATAAAGATGGCAAGTATCGCACAGTAGGTGAACAATTGCCCCTGCCTTTGCTCGAAATTATAGTAGCTGTCAAATTCCTCATCGACAAAAGCGTATTCAAAGGGATATTCAGGAGCAAATTCGTTCCATTTGGCTTCGAGAAAAGTGAGGGTTTGAGATACATCCTTAAGACGTACCTTCACGGAAATATGACTGAATTGAAAAGGCCTTAGTGTGAGGACCATCGGAGCGATCTCGTACAGGATAGAATCATAGTGAAAATCTTTGATAACTCCGACAACCATGGCTTCAACACCTGCATCTTCTTCGCTGAAGCGTTTGCCGATAGGATCGTCCCATCCCAATTTCTGGACAGCTGTCTCATTCAGTATGAAGGCCTGTTCGGTATCTGTTGAAAATTCTCTAGAGAAGTTCCGTCCGCTCGTTATGGTCAATCCATAGGTGTCGATAAAATCGTGATCGATAAAAAGAGTCTCCATGTGGATCGACTCCCCTTCAGGATATCCTTCAGGGATGAAGGAACGCCCGCTTCCTGTGCCGCTTGCAGGGGTTCCAAACGATGCACAGGCAATGGTAATGGATGGATGCCGTGAGATCTCGTTCTTAAATATTTCTGTTTTCTCTCTCAACGAATGGCTGGTCAGAGGGATGGAGATGATTTGTTTTGCATTAAATCCAAGATCCTTATTCTTCATGTAGTGTATCTGGGCATAAACTACAGCTGTTGCAAAGATGAGAACGATTGCAATAGAAAACTGAAGGACACTGGTGACGGCCCGGAAAGAGAATCCATTTGCCTTTTTATCGAAGGCCTTTTTAAGAACCCTGGCAGGCTTAAATGCAGAGAGTATAAGCGCCGGATAACTTCCCGATACAAAACCGACGAATAGAGATATGGCTAACAATCCCAAAAGCAAACCGAAGTTGCTAAGCATATCGAGGCTGAGATCTCTACGAACAAACTGATTGAATTTTGGCAGGAGAAGCATGACCAAACATACAGAACCCGCCAATGATAGGATTGCCATCAGGACCGATTCCGTAAAAAACTGTTTGATCAGCTGGGGCCTGCGAGCTCCCACGACTTTTCGTATACCGACCTCCTTTGCTCGGCCGGAAGAGCGGGCTGTCGCCAGGTTCATAAAATTGATGCAGGCGATAATCAGAATAAAAAAAGCGATGGCTGAATAGGCATAGAGGTAATCTTTATTGATCCTGCGGGCGATATCATACTCAAATCGAGAAAAATGGACGTTCTTGAGTGGCTGAAGGTGGAGAGGATACCGGTCGTCTTCTACTGGAATGTGCTTGGCCATAAACGAGGGAAATTTGTACTCGAGCTCTGTGGGATTTGTGCCATCTGCGAGCAAAATATACGTGTAATCATTGGAAAAGCGGTCCCAGTAATTTCCCTTCACCCGCTCTTCATTATTTCTAGAAGAAAAGGAAACCAGGATGTTGAAGCGGAGGTGGGAGTTTCCAGGAACAGTCTTCATAACACCTGTGATCTTGTAATCCTGAGAGTTTTGGAGTCGCACAGTTTTTCCGACTGGATCGACTTTGCCGAAGTATTTCTGCGCAATGGTTGCGGATATCACCATGGAGAAAGGCTCGACGAGTGCAGTCTTTGGATCCCCTGAAAGGAGCGGGAATGTGAAGATATCAAAGAAATCCGCATCTGCATAATTGATCTCTTCAAAGAATTTGTTATCACCGGCACTAAACAATTCCGTAAATTCACCAGTGATTCGTGTAGCGTATTCGACCTCCTGAAGGTCATTCTTTATTGCAGGAGCTAAGGGGAGTGCTGTAATGGAAACGACTTCAGTCCCGTGAGTTAGATCCAGTTCTGAGAGGACACGATATATGCGCTCTTTGTTAGTGTGAAAATTATCGAAGCTCAGCTCATAGCGCACGAATAGCAGGATCAGGATGCAGCAAGCCATCCCGATCGAAAGCCCGGAAATTTTTATGAAAGAATACCCTTTATGTCTCTGGATGATCCTGAGCGTAATCTTAAGATAGTTTTTCAGCATATCCAAACTCCAGTAGATAAGATTTTTGATAAAAGCGGGAAAAACCAGGAAAATTTGGGCCCAATAGAAGAGCTTGGCTCTGAATAGGCTGTGATGGTTAGCGATGGTCTGGAAGCGCTCCTCAAAATCCCCCATCGCCGAATATCGCACATTGGGATCGAGGAGGCGCTCGAGAATCCAACTGGCTAACTTAGGAGTATATTGTTTTGCCACAATCTTGGGAGGATCTTTTTTAATTCCAGAATGAGAAAAATTTCTATTCTTCAGCACTCTATTTCTTTCCTCGACTTGTTATTCATCAACATCAAAAGTCGGCAGGTCAGTCCAGATCAGGGAATGGACACGCTTGATCGCTATTAGGGCTCGTTGACCTTCCGGAGTGAGTCTATAGTAAATCTTGCGGCGGCCGCCGCGTTCGGCTGTGGGCTCCCCTTTGATGGATTCCACAAGACCATGTTTCAAAAGACGGCTTAACGACGCATAGATCGAGCCTGTGAGCCATGTTTTTCCTGTGGCTTTGACGACCTCCTCCAGGATTGTGATCCCGTAGGCGTCATCCTGGAGGCGCCAAATGCTGAGAAGTATGATTTCTTCGATCCGTGATATCAGCCTCATTTTATCTCTCTCAATATATGTATACGTTTGTTGGAGAAATCGGTTTACCTGAGAATAAAATTATTTTGGAAACATTAAAACACGAGGTGCTTGCAGTCTATCGCGGAGGGGAGGTTTAATACAGTATCTAAAGAATGAAGTGGATTGGAGATCTAAGATTTCAATCTAAATTCATCTTCTTCAACAAGGATATGAACCTCGGATCTGAACGGACTCTATCCATTAGAAAATCGACTTTCATATAGTACATATCTACATCGCGTGCTTCATATGCCTTATTCAACCAATCAAAACCGAGGTCATCCTCTTCGAGAGAAAAGTGAAGTCTGGCAATTCCGTAAAAGGAGACTTGTTCTTTATGTAATAGGCCTTCCTTTTGTGACTGTTCTGTTAATTCATCGAGAATCTGGAGCGCTTTGTCCTTATTTCCCATTAGATTGTAGATAACGCCGATTGTGGAGTACACATAAGCATGTCGGTAGGTTGTTTCTTTCTGCATCTCTTTTATGGCTTCTTCATACATAGCATTCTTCATATATGCGTAACCTAACCAGAAGTGGGTTGCGGCAAAATCGGGATCCATCTCGAGCGTCCTTTCTAAAGTCTC
>JASFPP010000056.1:0-19617 GCA_050115915.1 Candidatus Aminicenantota bacterium | reverse complement strand
GTTCGGTTGCCCTCAAGAGCATCCGCCGCAAAGTCGTTCAGCCTGAACTCATCGATCGGTTCAAAGCTGAATTCCGTGTTCTGACCTCGCTGAAGCATCCAAATGTTGCAACGGCCTTCGACTTCGAGTCATTCCCCGGCAGCGAGGACTATTTCTTCACTATGGAGTTCGTCAAAGGCCGCGACATCTTCCCTGCCACCGAGGGTTTGAGTTGGCAGCAAATCCTTTCTCTCCTGATCCAAGTGTGCCGGGCGCTTTCCTACGTACATAGCCGCAGGATTATCCATTATGATATAAAACCAGGCAATGTTCTCGTGGATAATCAAGGACATGTGAAGGTACTCGATTTCGGGTTGGCCGCTGTCAAATCCATCGGTCCTGGGGACTGGAGGGGTGGGACTCCAGCTTACATGGCATCGGAACAAGCCGATCCCGAAGCCCTTGTCGACCATCGCTCCGATCTCTATTCTCTCGGCATCATGGCCTACCAGGTTTTCAGCCGGCAACTTCCTTTCCGATCAGATTCAATACCCGATCTGTTTCGGATGCATCGATTTCAGCCGCTCGGATTCGAAGAATCTGAATGGGCGGAGATTCCACAATGGCTACAATCGGTAATCGAGCGTCTGTGCGCAAAACATCCGGCAGACCGCTATCCAACAGCCAATGCAGTAATCAAGGACATCAACCATCAAGGGAGCCTCTCTTATGAGGTCGAAACCATCAAGACCAGAGAGAGCTATGTATTCTCCAGCCGCTTCGTCGGAAGAAGACTCGAGTACGATCGCGTGCGTGACTTTCTAACCCGAAGGACCAAAGGCTTTCTCGGGTTCCCACCCATGCTGATGGTAAAAGGGCAGAGCGGGACTGGGAAGTCACGGCTCATGAAGGAGGTGCGTTACGATGCTCAGCTCTCGCAGGTCCTTTTCTGCCAGGGGCGCTGCATCGAGAATAACTTCTATGAATTCCAGCCTTTGGTCCCTGTTCTAGAGATGCTCACGAGGCACGTCGAAAAGCTCGGCGGTCTCGAGCTTATACACAAACATGGACCTGAGCTCGTCAAGCTGTGTCCGAGTATCGGAAAGATCTGGGGCATCGAACCTTCGCCTGCTCTCGAGCAGATGCACAGAGAGCGGGTCCGGCTTCAAGAGGAGGTTACAGACTTCTTGATTCGGGCTGCCGCCCTCGCGCCGTATATTTTCTATATCGATGACCTGCAATGGGCCCTTTCCGGCCTCACGGAGCTCCTCGCTGAACTTGCCCGTCGGATCGCCATCGAGGAACGTCATGGACAGCCTATCCCGATAGTTCTCCTGGGCACCTACAGGGAAGATGAAGTTTCGGGACGTCCGCTAGAGGCGATTCGCGATTCTCTCATTGTTGAGGGTCGTCTCGAAGAAATGAAGCTTGATCTTTTAGGAGAAAGCGATGTGGGTGAGATGGTCGGTTCGATGTTGGGAGCCGGGGAACCTCCGGAAGCTTTCGTCGACCGGATTGCCCGGGAAACCGGGGGAAATCCCTTCTTTGTCGAAGAGTTGATGCGTGTTCTTGTCGAACACGGCGCCGTCCGGATCGCTGATGGTTCCTGGCAGATTAAAAAAGCGATCAGCGAGATAGCGATTCCCCGATCGGTAGCAGAAGTCCTTCGGCGGCGAATAGAGAGCCTGGATGCCAATCAGCGTGCCCTATTGGATGTTTTGGCAGTGTGTGGACGACCTACCGCTGCAGATGTTTTGGCACATGGAACCGGACTCGATTCCGACGCCTTGCATTCTGCCCTTTCACAACTGGTGGAGCGGCGAATGGCCCAGGAAGTTCCAGGACCAGGCTTCCTCGTCCGTTTGAGCCACGACCGCCTGAGGGAGATTGTTTATGGAGATTTGGAGGAGAGTGTCCGCGCGAACCTTCACCTTACAATGGCCCGCTCACTGGAAGCCATCTATGCACGTGAACTGAATGAGCATATATTCGACATCGTCGACCAGTACAATTCTGCTTCTGAACTTCTTTGTCATTCTGATGAGAGGAATAAGGTCGCAAACTACAACGAACTTGCCGGGCATCGGTCCAAAAAAGAAGGAGCTTTTGAAGCGGCAGGAAAATATTTCCGTTCAGCCCTAGCATTGCTCCCCCCGGAATCCTGGTCAAAAGACTATGAAAGAACCGCTGCGATCAGCAAATCATTGGTGGAGGTGGAGTATCTCGGTAAAGATTTGGAGCAGGCAGAGAGACATTGGAAGACATACATCGAGCGAGCAAGAACGAACTTGGATAAGGTCGAGGCTTACATCGTTAAGATCGATGCCTTGAGCCATATCGGAGAGCTACATCAGGCATTAGATGCAGTCCAGGAAGCGTTGCCTCTTTTAGGAGTCCGCTATCCTGCTTGCCCAAATAAGCTGTCTGTCGGTCTGGAACTGGTGAAAGCAAAGCGTTGTCTAAAGGGGAAAACGGCCGAAGACCTCATAACTAATAGCGATAAGGAAAATCCGGAAAAAAAAGTCCTGTTTAAGCTTTTGTTGAGCGCAATGGCTCCTGCTTTCATGACATATCAGGAGAACCTGCTGGCGTTCTACGTGGCCAAGGCCGTGCAGCTTTTTGCCACTTCGACCAGCGATCCAAGAAGCTCCACAGCTTTGGCTATTTATGCGCATATCCTTCAAGCTGGTCTCGGCAATATCGAGGCTGGCCGCCGGATAGGCGAACTGGCTCTTCAATTGGTCCGCCGCTATGACGATCCTGTGGCTTCAGGCAGCGGCCTGTTCCTCCTCTCGGGTTTCGTTTTCCCATGGACACGCCCCCTAAGAGAGCTCACGCAACTGCTGCTTGAAGGTCATCGCGAGAGTATGAAAGAAGGCGATCTGCTCTATGCTGGTTTTAACCTCAATGTGGCGATTACGCAGCAATGCATGTATTCCGGCTCGAATGATGAGACAATCCAATTCCTTGACGAGCATGAAGGTTATCTCCTCCGCCTCAACAATCCTCATACCATCATTGAAATCACGGCTCTACGCCAAATGCTACGTCAGCTTTCCGGTCAGACGAAGAATTCTTCGACTTTCGACGATGACGATTTCAACGAAGATCAATTTCTCAAATACATCCTCGAGATCGATGATCCGATACCGATTGGTTTCTACTTCGCATTCAAGCTCAAGGCCCTGTTCATAATGGGATTTTACGAGAAGGCTTTCGATCTTACAGGTGAGGCCGAGCAAAGGATCGGCGCTACCTGGGGTCAGTTCGTTTATGCCGAGCATAGCTTTTTTCACTTTCTCGCTGTCATGCAAGGGCTTTCGAATGTCGAAAGAAGAACGAGACACCGACTGCTACGCGACCTCAACAAAAAATTGAAGCTCATGAAGAAATGGGCGGGCTTCTGTTCTCAGAACTTCGAGCACAAACAGATCCTCATGGAAGCCGAGTTGGCCCGCACCAGGAATGAACCTTCAAAAGCGCGGCACCTTTACCAAGAGGCGGTAACAAGCGCCCATGAAGCAGGATTCCCCCTCAATGTCGCTCTGGGCAACGAACTTGCAGGCCGCTTTGAGCTCGAACAAGGCCGGGAAAGCGAAGCGGTAAAATGGCTTCGGACTGCGCGTGAAGGTTATGTGAAATGGAGAGCCCATGCTAAAGTTGAGGCCATGGACGAAGAATTCAGAGCGATTTTGAGCGCAGGATGAAATCTGTTTTATTTGTTAAACTGAGTGGAGGAGCATGTTTAAACAAAGTAAAAAACGAATGACACTGATCGGAGTAGGTCTAAAGTTTGCTCTGATATCCGTTGTCTATACAATCATAATTATCAATCTCCATTTTATGTGGACTCCCCACCTATCTTTCCCGATACCACGTCTATTGACTCTGGTCCTTGGAGTGCTTCTCTTAATCATTGGGACTCCTATCTATCTAACTGCTGGATTAACCATACATAAATACTTTCATGACGGAAAATTAGCGACAACAGGGATATATGCTTATTTCAGACATCCTATTTATGGTGCTTGGATTGTGTTTATCATGCCTGGAATCGTCCTGCTTTTAAATTCGTTGATAGGATTGAGCATTCCCATTTTTATGTATGTTCTATTCAGGATTCTCATTGTCAAAGAAGATAAATATCTTGAAGAGAGATTCGGCGAAGAGTTTATTGACTATAAAAACAGAGTTGGCGAAATATTCCCAAAATTATCGACTTTATTTCGCCTTTCATAAATTCCTGTCAGAATTTTTCGGATAAACATTTAGCCTACAAAAGTATTCTTGAATAATTATTGTCCAATCCCGAAGGGAATATCCTATAATGGGAGGTTATTGCTTAAAAAAGGATCTATTTATGGCCAATCGAGAATTCCAGATCGAAAATGAATACAGATACAGGCGAGGGGGAGCCGTGCGCTGGATTCTCTCGCATGTGATGCGGTATCCCTTACTTCCCTTTATCATGATCATCGCTGCCGTCGCCACCAACTATACTTACAGTAACATCCAGCTTTACGTCGGAAAGGCCTTCGATGTTATCACAACAGCCGGCTTCCAGCTTGATGACCTCATGCTCCCTGTGATCATCATCATTATCTCTGCCCTGGGAGAAGGGATTTCAGGTCTTTTACGCAGTTTTTCCGCGGAATTCCTGGCCCAGAAGATCGAACGGAACTCTCGGGAAGAGCTCTACCACAGCCTCCTCGGGAAGAGCCAAACGTTCCACGGAAAGCAACGCATAGGCGACATCATGGCCCGGTCTACAAACGATGTGCGTGCGCTCAATTTAATGTTCAGTCCCGGACTTATGCTGATCATCGACTCTGTCTTGGCTCTCGTAGTTCCTGTGTTCATGATTGGCCTGATCGATCCCCGCCTCTTGCTTGTTCCATCGATCTTTACCGTGCTTTTGACGATTACGGTCATAGATTATAACCGCCGCCTCAAACCGGTGAGCATAGCTCAACGAGAGCAATTCGGTGTGCTCAACGCCGGACTCACTGAGGCCGTCGCCGGGATCGAAGTGGTTAAGGCGAATGTCCGGGAGCGGTATGAATGGGACAAGTTCACAAACAATGCCCGTGTGTTCCGCGACCACTTCGTGCGGCAGGGACTCATCCAGGCCCGATACCTTCCTATGCTCATGTTCAGCCTCTGCTGGGGCGCGGGATTTTTCCATGCTTTGATGCTCTGGCGGCAGGGAATGATCACTCTGGGAAATGTTGTCGCCTTTATGGGCCTTTTCGGCACCTTGCGGTTCACGACTTTTATCTCGATCTTCACCTACAACCTGGTCCAGCTGGGATTAGCCAGTGCCGAACGGGTTCTGCGGATGATCAAAACCGAGACTGAATTGGATGAGAACGAGGAAGGCGTGCGCCATCCGATCCGCGGGGAGGTCACCTTCGAGAACGTGAGCTTCAGCTACAACGGGACGCCGGTACTCAAGAATATCAATTTTCGCGCTCTCCCGGGAGAGACGGTGGCTATCGTAGGCCTCACAGGTTCGGGAAAGACAACGCTAACACGGCTGATCAATCGCATCTTCGATACGAGTGCAGGCCGTGTTTTGATCGATGGGATAGACGTCCGAGAGTGGAGTCTGGAAAGTCTGCGGTCCCAGATCTCAACCATCGAGCAGGATATTTTTCTCTTCTCCCGCACACTCAAGGAGAATATCGCTTTCGGTCATGCAGAGGCCTCCCAAGAAGCTATAGAGAAGGCCGCACACGAAGCACAGGCCCATGAATTCATTGCCGAATTCCCCGAAGGATACGCAACAAAAATAGGCGAACGGGGAGTCACCCTCTCAGGAGGACAAAGGCAACGAATCGCCATCGCCCGTGCTTTTCTCACCGATCCGCGGATCTTGATCCTCGACGACTCGACAAGCGCTATAGACAGCGCCACAGAAGACGAGATCCAGAGGGCCATGAAACAGATCTCCAAAGAGCGCACGACTTTTATCATCACCCATCGCCTCAGTCAGATCCGATGGGCAAACCGAATCCTGGTACTCAGTAAAGGAGAGCTCGTTGATCAAGGGAGTCATGAAGAGCTTATGGGCCGATCGTCAGACTACAAACGAATCTTTGCCCGATATGAATAGCGAGGAGAAGTGAATTCTAAAGTTGAGATACAGAAATGAAGGCCGGACGAAAAAACATGCAGGATACAGAGGACATGAATAAGCAGATGGAGAGGGAGGCTTAGATGCCGTTTATTCTTGATGGCTTGGACAGTGAAGAATACGACCGCAGCTATAGCGACAGGGATTTGTTGCGTCGTATCGGCGCCTACTTCCGTCCCTACCGCAGCCAGATTTTATTCGCCTCCCTGATGCTCACCTTGAATTCTATCGCAGGCACTGCCGGGCCGATCCTAATCTCCAAAGCCCTGGACCTGGTCCAGAATGACTCTTCGATCCGAGTCCTATTACTCCTTTCCCTCGGCGTCCTGATGCTGGGAGTTTTTGCCTGGGGATTCAATTACGTACGTCAGGTGTTTTCAGCGCGTGTCGTTGGCAACGTCGTCTTGAAGCTGCGGGAAGATGTTTTCGATTCTGTCGTATACAATGACCTGTCATTTTTCGATAAACATGCCTCCGGAAAAATTGTCAGCCGTGTGACTTCGGATACCCAAGATTTTTCCAATGTGGTGACACTTGTCCTGGATGTGATCAGTCAGCTGCTCCTTGTGTTCATTCTTATAGGCTGGCTGTCATCAATCGATGTCCGTTTAACCCTCATCATCCTGGCCATGAGCCCTGTGGCATTTCTCATCGCCCTGGGCTTCCGGAAGATCGCGCGTAATGTAACCCGAAATGCTAAACGTGTTACAGCCACGATCAACGCCGAGATTCAGGAATCCATCAGCGGTATCGTCGTCGCCAAAAACTTCCGCCAGGAACAGGCGATCTTCGACCGTTTTATGGAGAACAATAAAAAAGCCTACAGAGTGGGTCTTGCTCGCGGTCTGACGATGAACAGCATCTTTCCCATTCTCAGCACCGCTTCCGGACTCGCTGCGGCGCTTCTAGTGTATGCCGGAGGCACAGCCGTCCGCGCCGCAAGTATCACACCCGGCAATTGGTACTTATTTATGCAGGCAGTTGCCTACTTCTGGTGGCCCATCATCGGCATCGCCTCCTTCTGGAGCCAGTTCCAGGACGGACTTTCAGCGGCTGAGCGTGTTTTTGCCCTGATCGACACAGAACCGAGGGTCATCCAGATTGCTGCCGATCAGGCGCCAAAACTTCGAGGTGCGATCGAGATCCGCGATCTAACGTTTGCTTACACGGAAAGGGAGAAAGTGCTTGAGAATTTCAACCTGTTTATCCCCGCCGGCCAGAATCTTGCATTGGTGGGTCACACGGGTGCGGGAAAGAGCTCGATCGCCCGTTTGATCGCGCGCTTCTATGAATTCCAGGATGGGGAGCTCAGAGTGGATGGAAAAGACATCCGGCAGTTCGACCTGGCTCATTACCGAAGACAGATCGGGCTCGTGCCCCAGGATCCTTTCCTATTCTCCGGTACAGTGAAGGATAACATCCACTACGGATTCCCCGAAGCTACAGACGACGAGGTCTGCAAGGCGGCTGAACGGATCGCTCATGGGAAATGGCTCGAAGCCCTTGCAAACGCACTGGATACCGAGGTCGGCGCCAGAGGGGCGAGCCTCTCCATGGGTCAGCGGCAGTTGGTTGCGCTTTCACGAGTGCTGTTGAAAGATCCGGCCATCCTGATCCTTGACGAAGCGACGGCTAGCGTGGATCCCTTTACGGAAACGCAGATTCAGGAAGGCTTGGAACTCGTTATGCAAAACCGCACGTCCATCGTGATCGCCCACCGCCTCTCGACTGTACGACATGCCGACCGGATCATCGTTCTCGAAAACGGCCACATCATCGAGGAAGGCGATCACACGAAACTTCTCGCACAGCGTGGGCACTACGCCGAACTCTACAATACCTACTTCCGCCACCAATCGCTCGAATACATCGAAAATTTCGCCCAAAAATAGGGGTCAGGCACCTACTTCCAGGGGTAGAGAAAAAGTGGACCTGGCACCTCTTTTTTAAAGTGACATGCGATTATTGTTTTACTCGTACTTCAGAGTTTTTACCGGGTCGGATAGGGCGGCCTTTATGGCTTGGAAGGCAACAGTAAAAAGAGCAATTGCTAAGGCCAACGCACCTGCCGCCACAAAAAATCCCAGCTGGGCATTCAGGTTGATACGGTAGGCAAATCCACCCAACCACGACCGCATAGCAAAATAGGCAGCCGGCCAGGCGAACAGATTGGCCAGGACCACCCATCGCGTAAACTCTTTAGAGAGTAATACGACAATCTGAGGAGAAGAGGCGCCAAGGACCTTACGAATACCGATCTCTTTAGAACGCCGCTCGGCAGCATAAGACGCCAGTCCCAACAATCCCAGGCAGCCGATAAACACAGCCAATCCGCTGAAGTATTCGAACAGCCTCTTCAAACTAGCCTCCGACCGGTACCTCCGCTCGAATACACTGTCGAAGAAAAAATAATCTAAAGGCACATCCGGATAAACGCGCTTCCAAGCCTCCTCGATGAATTTGACTGTTCCGGTCAAATCCTCCATCCGAATCTTCACAGACACATATCTGTTATTGTTTGTGGCAAGAAAAAGCTTTAGAGGCTGGATGGAGTTCCGCAGCGAACTGAAATGGAAGTCTTTGATGACACCAACAACATTATAATAGTACCTCTCTGCACCATAGAGCTGAATCACCTTTTTGTTAATGGGATCTTCCCATCCGAACTGACGCATGGCTTCCTCATTGATAAGTATTGACCGGGATGTCTCTGGACCGCTGTCATCAGAACCCCCACGTGTATCTACAGGAAAATCGGGCGAAAAATTTCGCCCCGCGAATAACTCGATCCCGAACGTATCCAGAAAGTCATAATCCACCCTGTTGTGCATGATGGAGATCTCCTGGCTTTCTGGTGCGCCTTCCCAGGTCACGTTGTTATACATCCCGATGGAGCTGGGAAGCATTAGGGAGCCACATACACCTAGAATACGAGAGTCGCTCAAAAGCTCAGTTTTGAACGGCTGAAGATCGCGGCGATACGTGCTCCTGTCGTTACGGATGACCACGATCCCATCCTTCTCGAAGCCCAAGGGTTTGTTCAAGAGATAATGCAACTGCCGTCCGAAGATCATGGTCGAGATGATCAAGATGATCGAGATCGCAAACTGCGCAACAACCAGGATCTTTCGGAACAAAACACCCTGTGTTCCCGCTTCGAAAGTGCCCCGCAGAATCCTTGTTGGCTGAACTCCTGAAAGGAATAGCGCGGGATAACTCCCCGAAACAAATCCCACAAGGAGAAAGATCCCGATCATGCCGGCCAGGATCTTCGTCTGAAAAATATCACCGGTCGCAACAGCCTGTCCGTTCAGCCCGTTGAGAATCGGAATGAAAGAATGAACTATTACAAAGGCAAAAACCATGGAAACCGCGGTATAGAACAGGCTCTCACCGATAAACTGACGGATGAGCTGCTGTCGCGCCGCTCCCACCACTTTGCGCAAACCGACTTCTTTTGCCCTCTTAGCGGAACGCGCTGTGGACAGGTTCATAAAATTGATACAGGCGACCAAAAGGATCAATCCTCCCACAGCCAGAAGAATGGTCATTGAGTTGATATTTCCTGTTGGCTGAGCATCGGAGTAAAGGTGCATCCTCTTCAACTGGTCGAGACTCAGAAGACGGCCGTCGTCTTCACGGACATGGCCGTTAAACGCCTCTTGTATCTTGCTCTCCACCTCCGCCACTTCATGCACCTCGGCCAGCATGACATAGGACTCGAGCTGCTGGCTCAGCCAGTTCTGGAAGAACGAATCACCAAACTGAGCTCTGAGCCTTTCGATGGGCACCATAAAATCGGGGTGGATATTCGTATATGCCGGATGATTTCTCATCACGCCGGTCACCTTCAGAGACATTGAATTGGCTAAAACCAGAGTTTTTCCCAGTGGATCTTCTCTTCCGAAGTACTTTATCGCCATGGCTTCTTTGATCACAACCGAATTGATGTCTATCAATGCTGTCGTTTCATCCCCCGCAACAAGAGGAAAGGTAAACATCTCCAGAATCCCAGGATCGACAAAGTTCACGTTCTCATAAAATTTCAGGTCCTCATTCGCCACCTGGACTTGGTTCAATGCCACGATCCGCGTGAACTGAGTGATTTCCGGGACTTCCTCATGCATAGCCGGTGCAAGCGGCACCGGCGTATACGTAAGTCTGTAGGTCCGCTCCAGCTGTGTATGCTCGACATTGATACGGTAGATACGACCAGCATTTTCATGATGACTTTCATACTTGAATTCATACTGCACGACCAGGATGATGAGCATCGCACACGCAATGCCCACAGACAGCCCGGCAATGTTGATGAAGGCGTATCCCTTTTGCCGCACTAGATTACGCAATGTAATTTTCAAATAGTTTTTAAACATGGTTAAACTCCATCGAATAGAGTGATAAAGAATAAGCGGGATCCAATGTATGAGCTGGACCCAGTACCAGCGGACAGCCGCTCCCCCTCCCTTCCTCTCTAAAATGCTGTTATAGATCTCATCGAAATCCCCGCCGATAAATATGTTTTCCGATTCTGGTAAGAAGCGATAAAGGATCCAACGGGGAAGCCGAGGAGGGCGCTGAAATTTCTCTCCCAAGTTATTCTCCTATTTCCTAATAACAGGATCGGAAACACCGTTCCACATTGTGTCGTGGACTCTTTTGAGCTCGGCCAGGGCCTCTTTCCCTTGGCGGGACAGAACATAATATTTAACGGCTTTACCCCCCCTACGCGCCGTAGGCTCGCCCACATGAGTGCCTAGATACCCCAGCTTTGTCATCCGGTCGAGGGGGACATACACATTTCCCACCGTCCATTCATGGCCGGTCGAAACATTCAGGAGCTCACGGACTTTGACCAGACTGGCCGTATCACCCAGCTTATGCACCGCCAGCAGGATCAGCTCCTCCTTTCTTGTCAGGTAATTTGTGATCGTCATCTCATTCCTTGATTTCTTTTATTTCATAAAGTTAATCTATTAAATAATACGTAAAAATCCACAAAAACGTTTCTATAAATCTTTTAGCCCCTTTTAAATAAATCCTCAAACAGATTGACAATCCTCTTCCATCTCTGATATAAATTCTCCGCATACGTAGGGGATGGTCAAAGTCTTCAAAATAAAATCTGTTTATGCGGCTATCTGAAGGCGAGTTCTACCCCTTTAAAATCCACAAAAGGAGGGTCTTATGAAAGCCAAAATTTCATGTGTTTTAGCGGTCTGTTTTGTCCTAGGACTTTTATCGTTGGCCATTAATGCCCAAGAGCCTGAAAAGCGGTATCAGATGTTTTGGGTGATCGATGAAGTGGTCAAGCCATCCATGGCAAATGAGTACTACGAAGCCGGGAAAAAATGGGCGGCTTTCTTGAAAAAATACGAATATCCGGCTCCTTTCAATGTCTATTGGACAGACGACAACCATGTTTGGTGGGTTACTCCAATCAGTAACTTTGGCGATATCGACAAACATGAGGAGGCTTTCAAAAAATTAAGAGAAAAGTCACCCGAGGAGTTCCAGGAAGCGTACGAAGCTTTTACAGGAACTTTCGAATCTGCTCGACAGAGTATCTATGCCCTAGATTTGAAGTATTCAATGATCGCTGAAGATGCCGAGAGCAAAGCCGAGGACGAAAACTTTGTCTTCTTCGATATTTATTATTTCGAACCGGGCAAGGAGGCAGAGTTAGAAAAAATTTGGGATGAAATGAAAGCTTTTTGGGAAGATAAAGAGATCGTTCAAAGCTGGCACATGTACTGGGGAGTGATGGGCACAGATAATCCGGTTTTGTACATGGCTGCAAGCGCAAAAAATGCTATAGAGTTTTGGGAAGAGAACGCCAAGATGTGGGCAGCCTTAGGAAAAGAGGCCGGAAAAATCAAACAGAAGATGATGAAATATGTGACAAAAGAAGAGATGAAAATGGCCTGGATACAGAAGGAACTTTCATACGCTCCCCC
The DNA here is from genome assembly GCA_050115915.1 of Candidatus Aminicenantota bacterium. Taxonomy (GTDB): domain Bacteria; phylum Acidobacteriota; class Aminicenantia; order Aminicenantales; family Aminicenantaceae; genus WTAW01. The sequence goes on along the minus strand of JASFPP010000056.1, from coordinate 7,545 downwards.
CAAAAAAGAGAAATAACGACAAAACACACTTATATATCAATTCATCATCTTTTGGCGGCATAATGAACATCTACGGTAAAAGATGGATCAGCACCTTTAAAGAAAGTGGCGTCACAGAAGAAGAATATTGTCGATTTGCAGATTCTGTCCTGATGGAGCTTTCCAAATCAACAGCCTACGTTCCATCGATATGGCCCCTGGAGGCAGTGAATGTACTCCTTGCAGCTGAGCGCAGGAAATTAATTGGAAAGGCTGATAGCATCCACTTTCTTAATCTATTGTCTCAGCTTCCAATTCTCGTCCAGCACGAAAGCCCAACCAGGACAATGAAAGACATCCTTTGCTTGGCAAGAGACCATAACCTATCGAGTTATGATGCTTCATACTTAGACCTTGCCATTAAAATGGGACTACCCCTTGCAACGCTGGATAAAAAACTGCGTAAAGCTGCAAAATCTATAAATGTGGAGTTGCCATGAAAATAAGACAGACATTCCCGATTAAACTTTCATTCATATCGATATTTATTCTTTTCATGTTATTTACGATAGAGGCATTCAACAGCCAAGACAGTAAATCTCAATTTGCAAAATTTAATGACCTCGAAGGCCCTTATCTCGGACAGAAACCGCCTGGTATGATCCCTGAAATTTTTGCGCCCGGCCACATCTCGACCGAGAAAAGAGAATTAAACTCTGTCTTCACTCCTGATGGAAAAGAATTCTATTTTTCCATCTCACAGGGTAGAGGGTACAAAATGTATTTCACCCGACAACTTGAAAAAGGCTGGTCACAACCTGAACCTGTCCCCTTTTCCAGCCAGAAATCCGATGTGGATATGTGTATCACACACGATGGAAAAAGGATGTACTTCGGATCGACAAGACCTCTCAACGGAAGCCCTCAGGACGACTTTAAGATCTGGTATGTCGAACGGAGAGGCAGCCAATGGAGTGAGGCCAAATACCTCGACTCTCCGGTCAATGAAGGTCGAAGAGCGCTCTACCCAACTGTAACCAATAAGGGAACAATGTACTTCCAGGCAATTCGAAACGACACTCTTGGTCCAAGAGATATCTACTGCTCAGAACTGGTCGATGGAAAATATGGTGAACCGGTGCACTTAGGAGAAGCCATAAATTCCGAATATGCCGAAGGGGATGTTCTCATCGCTCCGGATGAAAGCTACATTATTGTCAATTGCAGCGGACGACCGGATACCGACGGACGAAGCGACCTTTACATCTCACACAAACAGGAGAACGGGACGTGGGCTGATCTCAAAAACATGGGAGACAGGATAAACTCGTCTGGATCGGACTACTGCCCTATGCTCTCTCCCGATGGAAAATACTTCTTCTACACCCGCACAGATACAGGAAACGGAGATATCTACTGGGTGGATGCTCAAATCATCCAGGAATTAATTTCGGGGCTTTTTTAGCGCCTCGATCGCCGTTCCCATTTTTGGATCCAGCTCCAGCGCTTTTTCATAGTATTTGATGGCGTTCTCTTTGTCTCCGGCTTTCAAATAGGCCTCCCCGAGACTGTCATGACAATTGGCATTTTTTGGATAAACCTCGATATTCAATTGGAAGATTTTGATGGCATCTTCAATCCTCTTCATCTCAAGCAGCTGATAACCGAGCCTGTTTAGCTGACGGGGGCCAAAATCAAAAGATTTTGGACTATTTTCTTTTAACTCATGATATATCTTAATCGCTGCATCCACTCCCTTTTCCGCAATCGCTTTGCCGATGGCAGCTCTGATCGGTGGCGGGGGGACCGGAGGCGGATCAAGGCCCAAAGCCAGAAACAATGCAGCAATGGCGATATTCCCTGTGGGTGCAAAATCACAATTGCTGAGGACAACCGCCGCCGCTTTTTTCTCCGGCATCATCACAAAGAACGTGCGGTATCCCACATCGCCCCCACTGTGAAAAACTGTATCGATCTCTCTGTAAGTTCTGAGAAACCAGCTTAAGCCGACCATAGTCGTCTCCCCATTGTTTAGCTTAGCCGGTTCCCACAGGACATCATAACTTTCGGGCTTTAGTATGCACTTCCCTCCCAGCACACCTCTGTTCATGTTAGCCATCGCCCAATTGCACATTTCCAAAACATTCGAATGGAGAGTCGAGCTCGGCGCATGGGCACGGTGATATGGATAAATATCACTGACTTTTATTTTGAGTCCCATTACATGTGGAGTGGTCGCCAGATCCGGGGACACTTTCTTCTTCAGAAAAGTGCTTTCCTCCATGCCCAGATGATCAAGAATGTTCGTCTTCACATAATCTTCGAACGACATGCACGAAACCTTGGCGATAAGATCGCCCAACACTTCAAATGCCATGTTGCTGTACGCAAACATCTCACCAGGGGCAGCAATGAGCTCCTTGTCGGTCAGGCTTCTGACATATCTCTCGGCAGCGCCATCATCATATACTGGCTTATCCCATTCATAGTCCCGTACATCGGGCATACCAGAAATATGACTCAGCATTTGCCTTATCGTGATCTCTTTATACCGCTCATCATTGACCTTGAAATAGGGAAGATATTTTACGACGGGATCATCAAGATCGACTTTTCCCTTCTCGACGAACTGCATGATTGCTGTGGCCGAAAAGGGCTTAGAGACCGAAGCCATGTGGAACAATGATTTTTCGGTGACGGGTTCTTTAGTCTCGAGATTCTTCACCCCAAAACCTTTTGCATACACGATTTTATTATCCTTTACAATACTGACTGCTAAGCCAGGCAGCTCATAGGATTTCATGATGTTCTTAATAAATGGCCCGACTTTTTCTTCGATCTCTGTCGGATTATCCTGCGCTCTTAAAAAAACCGAAGTCAAAGTAAACAGGACAACAAAACCGACCAATACGAAACTAATCTTTTTTTCATTTTTCTGTTTGACTCCCATTGGTATGTTTTGTTCCAAGAACCTTTAGATTGAGTTGATTATATCTGCATAATCTGTGCCAAAATCAACACCTGATGCGCTGAATATCACTTTCAAAGCGATATGTCCATTCCAGGACACCGGATATCCGCATACGAACACAAAAGATCTCAAATTGACATCCGCTAACGAATTCAGTATGTATTAATCATCACTCAGGGATTTCAAAATATTCAAATGGTGGTGAAAAATTCGCAATAAAATAGTAAATTCCATCCTTAATATCGGCGCCGATCCTCAGGATTCGGATTACATTCGTCTGGTCAAGCGGATCTTCTATGTAAGTTCATTCTTTTCCCTGCCCCTGACTTTATTTATAATACTTGTTTACTTTTCTAAAGGAGATTTTGCATGGACTGCGCTCATGCTGGTCTCATTCGTTTTTTTCAGCTGGTTCCTTGTCAATGGTGCATTATTTCCCAAAAACTTCGAAAGAAACGCCACCTTTCTGGTTTTCTATTTTGTTTTGGTTCCATTTCTCTTCACAATCCTCAAAGGAGGAATATGGAGCGCAAACGGAGCGATCTATATCGGACTCATGGGGCCGCTTTTCGCACTTCTTCTTCCCAATAAACGTAAGGCGATTTTCCTTTTTGCTCTCTATGTGGTGTTGGTCATTGTGATTGTTCTTTTAGAGCCTTATTTTGCAGATTCGGCTTTAGATATGACAGGGTTTCGTTTGTTCATTTTTTGGTATGGATTTCTGATCATAGCTGCGTTCGTATTCGCCGGCACCTATTTTTTCGTGCTCCAACGCGATAAAGCCTATCACCTCCTTGGCATTGAAAAGGAGAAGTCGGAAAGGCTTCTGAGGCGCATCGAAAAAGACCTGGACCAGGCGGCCAAAATACAACGGGACTTCCTTCCCAAAGAGAATCCCATCCTCGAAGGTTTCGACATTACCGGAAGGAATATCCCCTGCTATCAAGTAGGCGGCGACTATTATGATTTCATCCCCGTGGATTCGGATAAGTTGGGTGTGGTCATCGCGGATGTTTCGGGTAAGGGCATCAGTGCATCGCTCCTAATGGCATCCCTTCGGGCTGCCCTCCTGGCCGAGATTCATCCTCTGTATGACATCCAGGAGATGGCCAGCCGGCTTAACGATTTTGTCTATAAGAGCTCTCCCATGAACAGCTTCATCACCTTTTTCTTTTGCGAAGTCAATCAGCAGACAGGAGATTTGCACTACATCAATGCTGGACATAATCCTCCTTTGCTGATCGGCAACTCAGGGCAGTTTACGAATCTTAAAAGTTCAGGGTTCGCCTTAGGCATGTTTTCTGGAGCGCATTATGAAACTGGAACTGTCCAGCTTAAAAGTGAAGATATGACTGTTTTGTTCACTGACGGAATTCCTGAAGGGCGAAACAAGGCACAAAAAGAGTACACAGACGAAAGGTTCAGGAATTTTGTGATCGGCCAACGGAATCTCGACGCTTCCCGACTCAGTACAAAAATACTCGAAGATGTGGAGACCTTTACCGCTGGAGCCGAACAGGCTGATGACATCACCCTTGTCATCATAAAAAAGAGATAACAAATTTCCGAACAGAAGGAGCAATCAAATGGATCAAAGAATCGAAAAATTAGCCGCGGTAATGGCCACATACTCCCTTGAGCTGAAAAAAGGAGACTGGGTCAAGATTATCGGCAATCCCTCAGCTTTACCGCTTGTAAAGGCATTCTACAAAGTTGCTATTGAGGCCGGAGCTAATCCTTTTTATCATGCGGCTGTCGATGATCTCCAAGAGATTTTGCTCAAACACGGTTCTGACGAGCAGCTCAAATACATTCCTGAGACCATCAAGCTCGAAACAGAAAAGCTCGATGCCCTTTTGGGGATCATGGGCCATAGCAACACAAAGTTCCTCACCAATGTGGATCCTACCAGACAGGCCCTGGCCCAATCGGCACAAATCGATATCATGAAGCGGTTTCTGGAACGCTCTGCTAAAGGCGAATTGAAATGGGTAGGTACGATGTTCCCCATGCAGTCGGCGGCTCAAGATGCAGAGATGTCGCTCACCGAATATGAGGATTTTGTATATGCGGCCGGTCATCTGGATGACGACGACCCGGTCGTCTTCTGGAAGGAATTGTCATCGAGGCAAGCCAAGATGTGTCAGTTCCTGGATACAATTAAAGAGATCCGGGTTAAGGCTAAAGATACAGACCTAACTCTTAAGGTCGAGGGGCGGAAGTGGATCAACTGCGACGGTAAAAAGAATTTTCCGGATGGAGAGGTTTTCACATCTCCGCTCGAAGATACTGTCGAGGGAAAGATACTGTTCTCATATCCGGCATGTTATGGAGGGCGCGAGGTTGAAAATGTTCGATTGGAATTCAAAGAAGGCAAAGTCGTCAAAGCCGACGCTTCGAAGAACCACCCCTATCTGGAAGAAATGATCTCTATGGACAAAGGCGCCTCCTTTGTAGGTGAGTTTGCCATAGGGACAAATGACAATATCACTAAGTTCACGAAGAACATCCTCTTCGACGAAAAGATCGGTGGAACGATTCACGTTGCTTTAGGGGCGTCCATTCCCGAAACAGGAGGGGTCAACGAATCCGCCCTCCACTGGGATATGGTCTGTGATCTGCGTGTGGGAGGCGAGTTATACGGCGATGGCACACTGATCTATAAGAACGGAAAGTTTTTAGTTAATATTTAAATTGCGCAGGGCAAATAATTCGAACGATAAGGCTGATTCTGTTTAATTATGCTGTATCTATTAAATAGATTTTTATAGGAGACAGATATGAAAAATATAACATTCATTTTGGTGATTGCAGCGTTCTTTGCCTGCTTACTGACCGTTCACCCGTTTACTGATAAAGAGAAAGACATAAGAGCCGTAGAAAAGGCGGCGCTTGATTACATCGAAGGCTGGTATGAAGGTAACGTAGACCGCATGGAGGGATGTCTTCATCCTGATCTCCAAAAAAGAGAAATCCGCACACTCTCTCAGACAGGCAGAAGCCAGTTCGGCCTTCATACCGCATCAACGTTGATAGAAGGAACAAGGCTCGGCCGTGGGAAACAAATTCCGGTTGAAGAAAGAAACATACAGATTGATGTGTTTGAGATATTCAAAAATATAGCCAGTGTTAAAGCCACTTCGAAATTGAGTACGGAATACTTGCACGTTGTGAAATATAACGGGGAATGGAAAGTTCTCAATGTTTTATGGGAACGGAATTGACAAACTGATCATACACAAAACACTATAAATTTAAAAAACTTTCCAATATAAATCCACTCACTCATGCTTCAGGCTGTCGACAGGATTGGCTCTGGCAGCTTTTAAGGTTTGTACGCTGACTGTGATCAAAGCCACAGTCATGCCGAGTGCGGCGGCAAGAATGAAAGCCCATATCTCTATATCGGCCCGGTAGGCAAACTTTTGAAGCCACTTCTGCATCGCGAAATAAGCGATGGGCCAGGCAATGAGGTTTGCGATTGCAACCCATTTCAAGAATTGCTGGTTGAGAAGCGCCATGATGCCGGCTGTTGAAGAACCCAGAACCTTGCGAATCCCGATCTCCTTGGTCTTCTGCTCTGCTATGAACGATGCCAGACCGAAAAGGCCCAAACAGGCGATAAACACAGCCAGAGCCCCAAAAGACTGAAAGATCTTGCCCAGCCTCGCTTCACTCTTGTAAAGATTGTCGAAGTCCTCATCCAGAAACCGGTACTCGAAGGGATAGCCAAGGTTCATATCGACCCACGTCTTTTCAAGAGAAGCTAGAGTCGAGGCGATATTGTCGGAGCGGAACTTGACATACATTCGCCTCAGCCATGGAGGAAACAATTTGAACACCAGCGGTTCGATCTTTTGATGAAGGGGCTGGAAATGGGCATCCCTCATAACGCCGATAATCTGTCCGTCAATTTCCCAGAATCCAAACTTTTTGCCCACCACCGGTTTTTCAAGTCCCATTCGGCGTACGGCTTCTTCATTAACAATAAAAGCTGTTTCAGCATCGGTAGAAAATTCCCTCGAAAAGCTTCGGCCTTCAACTAGGGGAATCTCGAAAGTCTCGATGTAATCATAATCCACAAAATCAGTTTTAATCTCCATTTTTGCATCAGGAGGCCTCCCTTCCCACATGGGTGTGCCAGGGCTACCCTGGATACTTGTGGGAAGCGACATAGAGGCTGTGACATGGAGGACATCGGGATCTTGGAGAAATCTCTCGCGGATGGCATTATATTTCTCATGAAGTCCTCCATGGATGCTTATATGGATGATATGCTCCTTGTTAAAGCCCAGGTCGATGTTCCTCATATAGGAGAGCTGGCGGGCGATCAAGAGCGTTCCGATGATGAGAAAAATGGACAGGGTAAACTGGAATATCACAAGAGCCTTTCTGAAGACAGGATTGGAGCCAGAGGAGCTCATGATGCCTTTGAGGATCCGCATGGGTTGGAAAGAAGATAGCAAGAGAGCCGGGTATATACCGGAAAAAACACCTGTAAGAAGGGCAAGGCCAATAAATCCGAGGAGTAGTGTGGGATTGTTTGGCCAGTTTGACGCGAGTTCTTTTCCCGCAAGTGTATTGAACAGCGGGAG
>JASFPP010000055.1:0-19648 GCA_050115915.1 Candidatus Aminicenantota bacterium | reverse complement strand
CGAAGATGTTCAAAAGTTCCTTAGCTTAAAAAACGATAAACAAAGGGATCGTTTTATGGCAGCTTTTCGGAAATCTCAACGAAGCCGGGATAATGTCAGGACATTGTATCTTTTGAGGATGACTCATGTTCTCAACCTCACAGAAGAACAGGCTGCCATGATTTATCCGCGTATATCCAGGGTTGAAAAAGAGAAACATGAACTGAACAAGAATTTGAATCAACTTTTAAGAGAACTCCGGGCTCGGTTGAGGGATGAGAACGTTGAGGAAGAAGAGCTTGCAGGAAGAGTCCAGGAGATCAAAGACCTGAGTCACCGTCTGAAAGACATAGACAGAGAATTGGAGCTTTTTCTTGAGCAGACTCTAACCGTGGAACAACAGGCAAAATATCTGATATTCCACTCGGATTTTACGCGGAGATTGCGGCAGCAACTGGAAGAAGCGCGGAAGTCTAAAAAATAGGCTCAAAAACACGTGCGAGGCTGATTATACCCGATATTGTCTTTATCATTCATATATTGATATCCAAAATCAGGATTCCTTGGAATTTTATGCGTCTATTTAAATTAAATAGTGCGCACATTGGAATGCTCCGTTCCCTGAATGTTCAGGAAAACTCGATGTCCGAAGACGAACACTCTGTGTTGCTGAAGCGGACATAACGGTGTCCTAAGGTGTCCAGTTAAATCTCATCTCCTCTGTTGCCTTCTATTGGCACTGTTTTTGCATACATAGCAACGTTAGGTATATAACGACGCGAGGTATCAAATGATTGCAAAAGCACTGATCGCCGCATCAACCAAACCCATGATTCTTTCGATTCTCTTGAACGGCGAAAACTATGGATATCAGATCATCCAGAGCGTAAAAAGGATCTCTGGCGGGCAGCTGGAGTGGTCGGACGGCATGCTGTATCCCGTGCTTCACAGGTTGGAGAAGGATGGTTTTATCCGCTCCAAGTGGAAAATTAGCGAAGAAGGCCGGCGTAGAAAATACTACATCATCACTGATTCTGGCCGAGCGGAGCTAGAGGCCGATATTGCGCAGTGGAAAAGTGTTCATGACGCTCTCTCCAGACTTTGGAATACTCAACCTGCATTCAAATGAATGGACAAGTCACACTTCTATCAAACGATATGTCATCTGCCTCTGGTTTTGGAGTTGTTGACAAAAATAATTTGATTTTTATTCAAAGGGGAGACTTCCATGTTTGACCTTGAAAAAGCCATTAAAAAGTGGAGAAAAGACCTTTATAAGATCGAGGCCTTCGAGGATGGTTATGTTGATGAGTTGGAATCTCACCTGAGGGAGGAGATCGCCGAGCTTATCAAGTCGGACACGAATCCAAAAGAAGCATTTGAGGAGGCCATTTTAAAAATTGGCTCTCCCGAGAGCATGGGGGCCGAATTCCACAAGACACACACAAAGCGCCTCACAGGACGGCCGCCATGGCAGGCACCACGCTTCATGCCGGCACTTTTTCGGAACTACTGGAAGGTCGCGCTTCGAAAGATCAGACGGCACAAAGGATATTCCTTTATCAACATCGCCGGATTGGCCATCGGGATGGCCTGCTGTATTCTCATATTGACCTGGATCCGGGATGAATTGAGTTATGACCGGTTCCATAAAAATTTTGACCAGATTTGCCGTGTAGTGTCCGTCGATCGTTCTGGGGGAAATATTGCGAAAACCTCAGGATCACCCTCTCTCATCGGTCCCACATTAGTCGAGATTTATCCGGAATTCCTCAATTTTACACGGGTGCAGTGCGGCTGGTCGGGTTATTTCCTCCACTATGGAGAAAAAAATTTCATGACGATGAAACTGGCCACTGTGGACCCCAGCTTTTTCGAAATCTTTCCTTATCCTTTTATCCAGGGGGATCCTCAAACCGCATTGGAGGACCGGTATTCGATCGTTCTAACCGAATCCCTGGCCCAGAAATGTTTTGGGGATGAAGATCCGATGGGAAAAGTCATGCAGATCGGCTCCACAGATTTTAAGGTCACGGGAGTGATCGAGGACATTCCCAGGAATTCTCATCTTCAGTTCGATTACGTTTTCCCGGCAATCAACATGACCGAGTTCCGTTCTTCCAAGCTTGATTCTTGGACGTACAGTCAATTCTCGACATATCTCCTCGTCAAAAAAAACACAAACCTTGAAGCCCTCAGTGAGAGGATCTCCGGAATTGTGAAGGAGCATCTCCCTAAATCCAAAAAAGAACTTTTCCTTCAGCCCCTGAGTGCCATCCATCTCCACTCCAAAGATATCAACAGCTGGGAGGTCGTTTATCCGAATGCTGGGAATATCACATATGTCTACATATTCGGATTGATCGCTGTCTGTATCCTGTTCGTCGCCTGTATCAATTTTATGAACCTGGCGACAGCCCGCTCCTCCACACGCGCCCGTGAAGTTGGGATGCGCAAAGTGTCTGGGGCCCGACGGGTCGATCTCATCAAGCAGTTTATCGGCGAATCGATAGTCCTCTCTATCCTTTCATTGGGTTTCGGCATTCTTATCGTCGAACTGCTCCTTCCAGTTTTTAATCGACTGTCCGGAAAACAGCTTTCTTTACAGTATACAGAAAGTATCCTCCTCTGGATCACACTACTGGGAATCGCCATTTTTACCGGATTAGCTGCGGGCAGCTATCCAGCGCTATTCCTTTCTGCCTTCGAGCCCTCCAAAGTGCTCAAGGCTTCGGCTCATCTTACCTCTCGACGAGGAGGGTATCTCAGGAAGGTTCTCGTTGTCAGCCAGTTCGTTTTTACGATCTTGCTTATCATCGGAACTCTTGTCATATACAGTCAACTCCATTATGTCCGGAACAAAGACCTGGGATATGATACAGAAAACATTTTCACGGTTGCTTCATATGGGCAATTCGGCCGTAATTATGAAGCCGCAAAGAATGAACTACTCAAGAATCCGAACATCCTCAGCATCTGCAGGGCCTTTCCTCCTTCTCCGGGTTTCCGTGGAACAGAAAATGTCGATTGGGAAGGGAAGGATCCCACAACGGAATTTATGATCTTTTCCGATTTCGGTGATTACGATTTCCTCAAGACTTTTGGGATCGAAATGGCAGAGGGACGGTTTTATTCCCGAGAATTTCCTACAGATAGGGATAATTTTGTGGTCAATGAGACAGCAATAAAAAAAATGGGTTTGGATTCCCCGATAGGAAAAAGATTTACCCATGGGGGCAAAGCGGGCACGATCATCGGCGTTGTCAAAGATTATCACGGCGGCTCGCTCCACAACCCCATTCTTCCCAAGGTCATCAGCTTATCCGACCGAGGTTTTTTTGTCTGTGTAAAGTTCAGACCAGGGAACGTTTCTGATATGATCGCATTTCTCAAGGAAAAGTGGGAAAAATTCGTTCCCGGTCATCCTTTTCGCTATGATTTTTTGGATGAGTCTATTGCGGCGGCATATGAAGGAGAGAGGAAAATCGGCAAAATTTTCCAGTATTTCACGGGATTGGCCATTTTGATTGCCTGTCTCGGTCTTTTTGGCCTGGCTTCTTTCACAGCGGAACAGCGGACAAAGGAGATCGGTATTCGGAAAATTTTAGGGGCGAAAGTGTCCGGAATCGTGTTGCTTCTCACCAAAGAATTTACCAAATGGATCCTTGTGGCCAATCTTCTTGCGTGGCCTGTCGCCTATATACTGGCAACAAAATGGCTCCAGGGCTTCGCCTACAGGATGAGGCTTAGCTGGGAGATTTTTGTCGCATCCGCTGTTTTGGCGCTTGTGATCGCTACAATAACGGTTTGCTATCAAGCCATTAAAGCGGCCATAACCAATCCCGTAGAGTCTTTGCGTTATGAGTAAAGTTATGCGGCAATCATCCCGTATTAAACGTGGAATGAAAATAATTTTGAATTGTAAACCAATGGATAGATAGGTGGGGGACGACTGATGAGTCGGCCCTCGAAGGGAGATTGAGACATGTTCGACCTGGAAAAAGAGATTAAAAGGTGGCGAAAAAGCCTCTTAAAAAGCGAATCCATGGAAGATGGCTACATCGAAGAACTGGAGTCGCACCTGCGTGAAGAGATCAAACGCCTCAGAGAGTCAGGATTATCTGAGGAAGAGTCTTTAAAACGAGCCATCGACCAGATGGGCCAGCCCGGTTCCATCGGAGATGAGTACTTTAAAACGGATGTGAGGGACGTTCCAGGCCGGGCGCTCTGGACGTCTTCCCGGTTTATGCCCGCGCTTGCCTGGAGTTATCTGAAAGTCACTCTGCGCAAGATCAGGCAGAACAAGGCTTACTCTGCTATCAACATCATTGGTTTGGCCACGGGAATAGCATGTTGTCTGTTTATCCTTCTCTATGTGCTTTTTGAATTGAGCTTTGACCGTTTCCACAAAGATGCGGACAGGATCTACATCGTGGGTCAAGATCGTAAATCAGAGGCAGGACAAGAGCTCGTGCTCGGCAATTTCCCTCTCCTGGCGCCCACATTGAAAGATCGATATCCCCAGGTGAAGTCTGCCGGCCGCATCAACCAGGGATGGATCACTCAGGTCAAATACAAAGACAAGGTCTTCAAGGAAGATTCTCTCTGGGACGCGGATCCGGGCATTTTTGATGTGTTATCTATTCCCTTTATCCAGGGCGATCCTCAAACAGCACTGGAAAGACCGAATACGGCTTTGATGACGAAATCCTTTGCTCAGAAGTATTTTGGAGACCTGGATCCGCTGGGAGAAATTGTCACGATCGGGGAAAGAGAGTACGAGGTTACGGGTGTCGTCCAGGATCCCCTTCCCAACACGGATTTTGTGTACAAGATCATCAAGTCGTGGAAAACGATCGAGATGGATGAAGAGGACCACTGGCGATCGTGGGATCCCGGGATCGCAGGGACGGCGTGCCTTATAAAACTCAACGAGGGCATTGATGTGAACGATTTTGAAGGACAAATTCAAAGGATCCCGAGTGAATTCTGTGGTGATGAGCTGGATAAAAGGGGGTTCGAATATAAATTCTTCCTTCTACCGCTCAAGAATCTCCATCGTGTCACCATCACTGGGGACCAGATAAAGCCATCATCAAAACTCATCTATGTGTACATTTTTTCCGCTGTGGGATTACTCATCCTCTTGATTGCTTGTATGAACTATATGAACCTGGCAACGGCCCGGTCGGCGAATCGAGCGACAGAGGTAGGAATGCGTAAGGTCGTGGGTGCATTCAGGCGCCAGATCGTTCGTCAGTTTTTGGGGGAATCCCTGCTTATCGTTTTGATCGCACTGGTTATCGCTGTATCATTGGTTCAGGTCCTTCTCCCTCAGTTCAACAACCTCGCACTCACGAAGTTTACGTCTCAAAACCTGGTTCATCCAGGGATAATGATCGGGGTGTTCCTTCTGTTGATCTTTGTGGCTCTTGGTGCAGGGAGTTATCCCGCTTTTTTCCTTTCATCATTCAAGCCCATCTCCGTTCTCAGAGGAGCGATCAAATCCGGTGCAAAGGGAGCTGTTATGAGGAAGATCCTTGTTGTGGGGCAGTTTTCCATCTCCATCGCCCTGATCATTTGCACGCTCGTCATCTTCAGGCAGATCACGTATATGAAAAACCGGCCTTTAGGTTTTGACAAAGAACAAAAACTTGTGATTACTCTCAAAGGCTGGGAGATGATCACGGATAAATACGAAGCCGTAAAGAATGAATTTCTCCAACATCCCTCCGTGCTGAAAACGACAGCCTCATCCGGTGTACCGGGGAGCATGATCAACCGGACCTACGTCTATCCCTACGGGGAACAGGAGACAAAGGGACAGGCTTTCCGGAGCTTGAGGTGCGATCACGATTTCACTGAGGTCTACGGCCTAAAAATGGTGGCAGGGCGTCCCTTCAACAAGGAGATTCAATCGGATACATATAAGGCTTTTATCATCAATGAGTCGGGTGTCAAAGCATTCGGCTGGGATTCCCCTGAGGAAGCTCTGGGAAAAGAACTGTGGGATAGACGTTATCCGGTGATCGGTGTGGTCAAAGACTATCACTGGTGGGGATTGCAGAGGGAGATCGAGCCCATGATCATGCGGGTTGTGCCAGACCTCTTTCGCTCCATTAGCTTGACAGTTAATACCAAGAACATGCACTCCACCTTAGCCTTTCTGGAGAAAAAATATGCGGAACTTTTTCCTGGCGACCTCTTTGAGTATTTTTTCGTGGACACAAACTTCGATAGTCAATACAGGTCTGAGGAACGCCTCAGCCGAATTTTTCAGATCTTCACTGTCCTGGGGATATTTATTGCCTGCCTAGGACTCTTCGGCCTGGCCTCTTTCATTGCCGAACAGCGCACAAAAGAGATTGGCATACGGAGGGTTATGGGAGCAACTGTTTCTCAAGTGATCCTTCTCCTCTCGAGGGAATTTACCAAGTGGGTGCTCGTTGCCAACCTGATCGCTTGGCCCTTAGCCTATTTTGCGGCGCAGAAGTGGCTCCAGAACTTCGCCTACAGGATGGCGATGACTGTGGAGCTTTTTATTTTTGCGGCAGCCCTTGCGCTTGTTATCGCTCTTTGCACTGTCGGATACCAGGCATTAAAGGCCGCTATCGCCAATCCCGTGGATTCTCTTCGTTACGAATAGATATCCCCGTTTGTGGCTCATCATCTAAAAAACATTCCTTAAACATTGCTCAAAATTTATATCTGTTCTATAACTGAGAAATATAAATTGATGGAGAAAAATAAATGGAAAAAATTAATCTCGCGCAAAAGTTCGATCTGATCGATGAACACTGGAGTCCGAAGGTTGTCGGCGAAGTCAATGATGTCTCTATCAAATTGGTCAAATTTCAGGGTGACTTTATCTGGCATCATCATGAGACGGAAGACGAGCTTTTTTTTGTGGTGAAGGGGACTATGGTGATGAAGCTGAGGGATGGGGACATAAGCGTTGGTGAGAATGAATTTATTATAATTCCCAGGGGAGTGGAGCATATGCCAATGGCTGATGAAGAAGTGTTTGTGATGCTTATAGAGCCGACGACTACTCTAAACACCGGAAACATCGAGAGCGAGAGGACCGTCAAAGAACCCGAGCGCTTATAGACAGAATTATTCCACTTTTTCGCGTATGCATCATTTGTGAATAATTTACGCTAATTAGGGGGGCAACTTTTTTGAATCCTTATACGTATAATTTCATATATTATGAAAAAATAAATTGATTGTGTGCCGATTCATTCATATAATATGAAATAATGAGATGAAAAATGTAAAAATGATGAGTGAGGTGGCATAATGCTTACAAAATTGGAGGATCAGATCCTGTTGTCTGTATGGAAATTCCAGGGTAAAGCGTATGGAATATCTGTCTACCAGCACTTGGAGAGGCTCACTCAATCTAAAGTCGCCATCGGAGTCGTCTATTTTGCGCTGGATCGGCTGACAAAAAGAGGCTTTCTCGAGTCCTTCAAGGGTGAACCGACTGCAGTCAGGGGAGGCATGCGAAAAAAATATTACCGGATCACTCAAAAAGGGCTTGATGCCTTAGCCGCCTCCAAAGAGATGAATGACCGAATTTGGTCAGAATTTCCAGGCACCATTCAGGAAAAATCATGATTTCCGTAAAGGAATAAACTATGAGACCCCCCAGAATATTTGATTATCTTCTGAAGCTTTTTACCAGTAAATACGACCATGATACGCTTTGGGGGGATTTTGATGAAATGTTCCAGATGATTTTCCAGGAGAGGGGAAAACATTTTGCGAACCGGTGGTACATGGCACAAATTTTAAGAGCCATTCCTTCATTCCTTATCCATACGTTATATTGGAGGTTTTATATGTTTAAAAATTACCTGAAAGTCGCTCTTCGGATGGTCAAAAGGCAAAGAATCTACTCATTGATAAATATACTTGGGCTTGCCATCGGGATCGCATGCTGTCTCATGATCTATCTCTATGTCTCCTATGAAATGAGCTACGACAAATTCTATCCCGATTCTTCACGGATTTATCGTGTTGCGACTGACAGTCGAATTCAATCGAGATCCCACATTTGGGCACTCACACCTGCGCCATTAGCGCCTGTTTTGGAAGCAGGCTTTCCACAAATCGAACAATCTGCTCGAGTTCTCTTTAAAGGACGTGGCGTTGTCGATAAGGACAAACAACTGTCTTTAGCAGACTGGATATTTTATGCGGATACAGAGGTTTTCAATCTGTTTGGAATTTCATTCCTTTATGGGGAATCCTCTGCTGCTCTATCAAGACCAAACACAATGGTCATCACACAGAGTTTTTCAGGTATTCATTTTGGACAAAACAATCCAATCGGAAAAACACTCACTATCGATCGAACAGAATATGAAATTACTGGAGTTGTGCCAGATCCTCCATCCAACACCCATTTTAGGTATAACATCTTAATGAACATCCATGATCTGGCCAATGATTCCCATATGAATAGCTGGAATCATATGTATCTTTACACTTATATCAAACTTAGGAAGGATATTGAGCCGAATAATCTCGAGGCAAATATCCGCAATATCGCCGATACTTACAGAGAGAATCAGGAAGGACAAAGGGGAGTGAAACATGAGTATTTTCTCCAGCCGGTTGGAACCATCCATTTGCACTCCCATCTTTTAGCTGAGATGGGCCATCCGGGCAGTCCGCTCTATCTTTACATATTCTCTGCGGTTGGCTTAGTCATACTCTTTCTCGCCTGCATCAATTTTATGAATTTGGCGACAGCGCGGTCCACAAACAGAGCCAAAGAAGTGGGGCTGCGTAAAGTCATCGGTGCCCACAGAAAGCAACTGGTTAGTCAGTTCCTGGGGGAGTCAATGATTACAGCGACTTTCGCCCTCCTTTTATCTGTATTTATTGCAGAAATCATGAGACCGTTTTTTAATGAGCTTTCCGGGAAAAAATTCCTTTTTATTGACTTTTTTCAACCAGGAGTGCTGTTTCTCTTGATTGTCTTTGCACTTTTTGCAGGACTCATCGCCGGGAGCTATCCGGCATTTCTCCTCTCTGCGTTCAAGCCCGTCACAATCCTCAGGGGTATTTCCAGGGTAGGAAATCGGAGTGGTCTATTGAGAAAAGCTCTCGTCGTCTTTCAGTTTTCAGTGTCCGTGTTTCTTATCATATGCACATTTATCATCTACAGGCAGATAAAATTCATGAAAGATTATCCGTTAGGTTTTGAGAAGGCACAAAAGATTGTGATTCCTGTCAAAGAAGACATCAGCACCAAATATGAGAACGTAAAAAGTGAATACTTAAACTACCCAACGGTTCATAGGGCAACGGTGTCTTCGAGTATTCCAGGATGGGGAATACACATGCATTACTTTAGAATGAGCGAAGGGAATAATACGGATGAGCATTCGCTGCAACATCTCTATGTCGACTTTGATTTTCTGCGGACTTATAAAATAGAAGTCCTGACCGGGCGGTCTTTCCAAAGAGATATGCGAACCGATGCCAGTGAGGCATACGTTATTAACGAATCTGCCGTAAAGGTTTTCGGTTTGGATTCCAACGAAGAAATACTCGGCAAGACGATCGATTGTGGCGATGTTCCGAAAAGGATCATAGGCGTTATCAATGATTTTCATTTTTATGGACTGCAGGGTAGTATTGACCCTATGGTTTTGGAGATCAAGCCTTCTAAGTTCAGTTTTCTTACGCTGTCTGTGAACACGGATAGTCTCTCAGCGACTTTTCCATTTCTAGAAGAAAAATGGCGCGAATTATTCCCGGCACATCCGTTCGAGTATTTTTTTCTGGATGAGGATTATAATATTCAGTACCGGAGTGAGGAAAGAACAGGAAAGCTGTTTGCTGTTTTCACATTTCTCGGATTTTTCATTGCCTGTCTTGGTCTGTTCGGATTGGCTTCATTCACCTCCCAGCAACGGACAAAAGAGATTGGAATACGGAAAGTTCTGGGGGCCTCGGTCTCAAAGATTGCAATGGTGTTGGCTATGGATTTCACAAAGTGGATCGTGGTTGCAAGCTTTGTAGCCTGGCCAATTGCCTATTGGATCTCCAAGAAATGGCTTGAAGATTTTGCCTATCGAATAAATATTCCCGTTGCTGCGTTTTTTATCGCTTCGCTTATCGCTTTTTTTATTGCCCTTTGCACGGTTTCCTACCAGGCATTAAAAGCAGCTGTTTCCAATCCTGTTGATGTTTTGAGGTATGAATGATGTTTTTTGAGTTGATTATTTGATCTACTCATCACCCCAGATTCAACGACTCCGGTTTTGAATAGACATATCAAACTTATTCGCATGAATCACGTATTATTCGAAAAAACATGTCAAAGAGAGGCCGAATGAGAGATCAATCATCCACCCGTTACCTGAAAATATGTGTCGTGGCTGTATCGTTTTTTTTTGTTTTGGGAGTTTTTGGTTCCTTGTCTGGAAGCGAGGCCTCTTGGGAGTGGCCACGCTCGAGTCCGGAGAAACAAGGCCTCGATTCTGTCCGTCTAACTCGATTGGTTGAAATCATCCGAGAGGGAAAGGAATTTCCAGATCTTCATAGCCTTCTGATCGTGCGGAAGGGTTTTCTTGTTGTCGAGGAATATTTCGGGAAGTATTCCGCAGATAAATTGCACACTCTCCAGTCTGTTAGCAAAAGTTTCACATCCGCTTTGATCGGGATAGCCATCGAGCGGGGCGAGATAAAGAGTGTTAGAGAAAAGATCCTGGATTTTTTCCCCGGTATGATTGGCATCAAAAATAGGGATGAACGGAAAGCCTCCATGACTCTTCAGGACCTTCTCACCATGCGAAGCGGAACGGATTATCATGAGAGACACTCGGGATCTCCCCATCACGAATTGAACAGCCTGGAGCGGGGATGGGATCGATTCTATCTCGACCGGCCGATGATCAGAGAGCCGGGAATTTATTTTCAGTACGACAGCGGAGGAGTCATCTTGATGTCCAGCATGCTGAAGAACCGTACGGGTTTGCACGCCGATGGGTACGCAGAAAAATATCTTTTCAAACCCCTTGGTATTTCAAGATGCCATTGGTTTAAAAACAGAGAGGGACATCTCCACACTGGAGGCGGCCTCAACCTGTTGAGCCAGGATATGGCAAAATTCGGGCAACTCTACTTGAACAAAGGTGAATGGGAAGGCCAACAAGTTGTGCCGGCTCATTGGGTTGAAGAATCTGTCCAGAAACATGTGAATCTGGGGGGAGAAGAACCCGGTGTCATCGGCTACGGTTATCTCTGGTGGATTCTCTCTCCTGATCCGGATGGTGCCGGAAAGGAATTGATCTATGCCGCGATGGGATTCAGAGCCCAGTATATTTTTGTAGTTCCTGAACATGACATGGTGGTTGTGGTTACGGGAGGTACGGGGAGCAGGACGGATCAAAGAAAGCCCATAGGATTCCTGTATTCTCACATCCTGCCAGCTTTAAAACACTGACGGGCCTTAAAACTTCTCGCAACCGGAAATGAGCACATAAGTCACGCGCTCGTAGAACATTCAGTCTTTATAGACCTGATTGTGATCGCGGATGAGATTTGATATCTGAACCCGATTTTTCACGCCCAATTTTTGGTAAATATGGTAGATGTGGTTTTTGACTGTATGGGAAGAAATGTAAAGCTTTTTTTCGATATCAGCATTGCTCATTCCATCGAGGATAAGCTCGATGATCTCTCTCTCACGATTGGATATTTTATAAACAGTGAAGAAATCATCCGAGTTGTTCCTTTGGGGAGCAGGGTGGTTGTGTTCGATCGGATATTTTCTCAGGGAAAAGATCAGAAAAAACACGGGCGGAAGATTCACGGTAAAGAAGGAAAAAATCATGATAACACTTGTGTAGGGCAAAAAATAGGGAAGCAAGAAGCGGGATGTAACGAGTGAAGCCATCCCAAAACAGAGGAGATAGACTAAACTAAAGCGTCTGGCGATACTCTTTTGTTGGCCATCCGTCAAGTCCTTTGATCTGATCAGAATATAAAATGGTGTGAGTAAAAAGCTGATAGTGCCCAAGATATTGACGGATTGGAAAAAAATAAAAAGAGCGTGTTCTTCCCTCGCATAGAAATAGTTTCTTGCCAGGAACAACTGAATCAGGAACAAAACTCCCCAAAAAACACCGAATAGCCTGTTGAACAGAGAAGACGCTTTTGTACCAATCAGGTCATTCGCGAATGCAATAAACAGATAGATGGAGAGTGCCACAAAGGGAAAAGCCAGAAAGGCGAAAAGATACCTCACCAATAAAAGAGTCTCTTCGGGAGAGTCCATGAGTATACTCACGCCCAAATACCGTCCGATATGGTTCAGGAATCCCATAATATTGAAAGAAATGAGAAAATACAGGTAGGAATTGAGATAACCTAAAGGATATGTTTTGTTCAGCCTATGAGCCAAATAGATCGTCAGGAAACCGATAAACAGAGCAAGAATGTAGAAGACAACAGAAAAGTCACTCATACTATCTTTCCTGAATTATTCATAAAAGCTACTGTCAAATTTATACTCTTAAACCATTCTATATCTTATTGACAGCATCTTTTACCCTCAGGGCACCGACCCAACCTACCCGCTGATCTCACTATAAAGCCTTCGTTGTAGCCCGGGTTAGGTTGGGTCGGTTCGAGGTAGTTTACTACATCTTCATGGGCCACTGCCTCGACTTTGCTGCGACCTCAACTCGTGAATAATTCAGCCTCTCATATAATAGTACGCGAATTACAGAGGAAGGTTGGGATGTCTCATGTTTTGTCACAAAAGAAATCCTGGTGTTAATTTATTTGCAATATACATGCCAGCTCTTCGAGAAAAGAATGTCATGTATATAAGACAGGTCGATTTCCCCTGGAAATAATGTGTAATGTTCGATATCGGGCAGGGGTTGTGTTGGAAACGAACACAAATTTTGCTAAAAAACTTAACAATCCCGAGAGATGCAGATGGCACACTTTTTGCTTTTGTACAGTCTGTGGATGGAGTACAAAAATGTTCCTTTGTAAAAAACTCGTTGTCCTTTTGATCGTGGTTCTCATCGTTTTGATGATGTTCTTCGCTCCGATTTAAATCGGTATCGAGAGAAAGGCAACACGGTCAATGAGGTTACTAAACATTCTCCTGTGTTAGGACGTTTATCAATAATGGGGACAGAGGATGATTGTATGTAAGAAATTGATCGTTTTGGTCATCATTCTCCTGGTTCTCCTTTTTGTTTTTCACTCTCCTGTTTTGGCTGAGGAAGCTGAAGTTGTTCAGTTATCCAGCCAGATCTATAGGATCACGTTTCCATATAACCTTAAGACCAATATTGGTGTATCGGTGGGGAAAGATGGAATACTTTTGGTCGATACCGGCTTTAAAGAAACGGCAGAGGAGCTGGTATCCACTGTTCAGGCCCTATGTGACGGGGATGTTCATTACGTCATCAATACACATCTTCACGGAGATCATGTTGGAGGTAATGCTGTTTGTGCAAAAAATGCGACACTGATTGATGGACAAAATTTAGACCAGTGCATGTCCTATGGAGTAATCTTTCCCGGCAATGGCGGCCTCGAGGGAAAAAACGGGATCGGTTTCAACACCTACTATTCCTTAAATTTTAACGGAGAAGAAGTTCATATAATCCCGGTTCCTGGAGTCCATTCCGAGGAAGATATTCTTGTCTATTTTTCTTCCTCGGGTGTTGTCCACATGGGGGATCTCCTCCTCACTCAATCGTTTCCTGCGGTTGGCCCGAAAGTGAAGGAGTACCTGGTTTTTTTAGATAAAGTCATCGAAGTATTCCCTGAAGACACGAAATTTATCGGAGGCCATGGCCGCGACTTCACATTGAAGGATGTGATCGAATACAGGCAAATGCTTAAAGAGACCATCGAAAGAGTTCGAGCGGAAATAGAAAAGGGAAAAACCGTTGAAGACATAAAGAGATCAAAAGTACTCCAGGGTTGGGAATCCTGGGGAGAATTCCTGTCCTTCCTGAACACGGACTATTGGATTGAATCTATTTATAAGAGCTATCACAAATCATGATTTCTGCTGTCTGTGGTCGGGGATATCCGATCGCGAGAAATTCCTAAAAAAAACTGTAAACACACCTTATTGAATCCCATGGAGCTGTCATCATTGTGGCATAGGAATTGCATGTTGATCGGTAAAATGTGGATTGGCGGAAAATATACTCAGATGGAACAATCACCAATGACATATAAATGCAATATAGTTTACAATCAAGGTTGCGCTGTTAATAATTTTTACATAAAAGTGAACAGATATTGAAACACCAAAAATTCCTATTCATTTTACTTTTTTCGACTTTGTGCCTTGTTCCGCTCCGCGCTGATGACATTAGGGATAAGTGGCACCAGCCAGAGAAAGTCATGGACCTAGCGGGTGTCAGACCTGGCATGAACATCGGCGAGGTGGGCGCTGGCCATGGGTATTTTACTTTTAAGCTATCGCAAAGAGTGGGGGAGTCCGGCAAGATCTATGCCAATGATATCTCGAGAAGTGCACTCAAATATCTTAGAGACCGCTGTAAAAGAGAAAGTGTCACCAATATTGAAACCATACTCGGGGAAGTGGAAGATCCTCTTTTGCCGAAAGATCTGGATATGGCTTTTATCGTGAATGCCTTTCATGATCTTGCCAGACCTGTGGAATTGCTTAATAACCTATCTCTAAGCTTAAAACCGGAAGCACTAGTCGTGATCCTCGATCGAGATCCTACGAAGTTCAGATACGACACGGATCATTTCCTCACCCGGGAGGAGGTGTTGGAGAAAATCGAGGAAAGCGTTTTTGAACTGGATCGCATGGAAACTTTTCTTCCACAGCACAATATCTACATTATCCGGCTCAAATCATAACAAAGAAGACAGAGAGTGAAACACTTTCGCAATCCGTTCTTGGCCTTTATCCTTCCATTATTACTGTTTGTCTCTGGGAATGGAGAGGACACGAACGGCAGGGAGACGTTTTTACAAAAAGGACCATATCGGGGGCAGTATTGGCCGACAGTTGAATGGAGAGGCTGTCGTCCCGAAGAAGTCGGTATGGACGCAGAAATCCTTTTGAGAGCCTATGACTACGCAGCGAATCCAGATGTCCACACGCGAGGACTGATCATTATCCGAAAGGGATACATTGTTGGAGAGGCCTATTTCGGCAACTTTGATCTCTACTCCCGGCACCCCAGCTATTCTGTCGCCAAAAGCTTCACGAGCGCTCTCGTCGGGATCGGGATCGATCGAGGATTGTTCGAGAGTGTGGACGAGCCGATTTATCACTATTATCCGGAATTGCGTCAAAAGAAAGGTATCCGCGTTCGCAGCTATTTCCCCGAGGGTGATTTATCTACGGGGCCGCATCGAGGAGTCACGATCGAGAACTTATTGACAATGACCTCAGGATTTGAGTGGATCGAGGATGATTTGAACAATATTCTCGAGAACGATGTGGTCCAGATGGCCCGTCAGAATAATTACGTTCAGTATGTCTTAAGACAACCTCTCATTCACGAGCCGGGGACTGTCTGGAATTACTCCAGCGGGGATTCCATGCTCCTATCTGGACTCTTCAACAGAGTTACGGGTTTTTCGGCCTTTCAGTTCGGGTTAGAGAATCTCTTTACTCACATCGGGATTCCCAACATAGTCTGGGAGAGCGATCCTTCGGGTCAAACCATCGGGGGATGGGGGATTGAAGCGACTGTTCGCGAATACGCCAAATTCGGCTACCTGTATTCAAAGGATGGCGAATGGGAAGGGTGGCAACTTGTTCCTGTGAACTGGGTGTATCAATCCATTCAACCTGTTTCCGAAAGTGTCAATTATTATGGGTATCAGTGGTGGCTTCGTCCATCGTTGGGGGGATACGAAAATCCCTTAATACCAAACGATGTATTTTATGCATTGGGATTATTCACGCAGCAGATCTTCGTGATCCCTTCCAAAGACCTTGTGATTGTCCGGATGGCAAACGATCTGACCGGGCATGAGTGGAATGAGGTCGATTTTCTCACTCTTATACTCGAGTCTCTTTTTGAATGAATCCTGGAGAGAAAATGAGAAGAATGCGGATGCAAATGGTTTTCCTCATCCCCTTCGTCCTTTTCGCTTCTTTTCTTTTGTGGTCAGCGTCTTTTGGTGAAAGGACAGATAAAAAGTTCCGCCCTGTCGAATCGGAAGGGATCACGGCTTTGCTCTTTGTGGCCCGTAATTATGGATTGAACTATTTTCTGAACAAAGATATTTTCGAACAGTATGGATGGACTTTAGTGATTACTGGCGCTTTAAATTCAATCCCTGCCTGTCCCCCCGTAGCGGGCCAGGTGGAAATTCAGCCCATTATCCCGGATGTGTTGGCCTCGGATATTTCCGATATCCGGGATTTCGATGCTGTCGTCATCATGCCAGCAGCCGGAAGCTTCAACCCGGTTCCGAATCCTTTTGGAGATATTCTGGCAAATCCTGATGCCATGAAGCTCATTGCGGCTGCCGCTGATGAGGGGCTCGCTCTATCCGCTGCTTGTGCAGGCGTAAGAGTGCTTGCAAAAGCGGATGTCGTAGAAAAAAGAAAGGTCGTGGCATCGCCCAGGTTCCAGGACGAGTATGAAGCGGCTGGGGCGGTTTTTTTAGGGAGGGATCATCCTCCTTCCATCGACGGAACGATCATCACCGGAGCAAGGGGCCTGTATTACAGCTTCGCAAACTGCCAGGCTATTGCGACAGTTGTTGAGACCAACCAACCGAGAGGTTTTCATAAGGATAAATTGAAGGAGCAGTTTATCCATTCGAAAAATCTGGATTGGAAAAACGACTCTGTAATCTGGGGAAAAACATACGGTGGGAAAGGGGCAGACGGAGCCCGGGCCGTTTGTGAGACTCCGGAGGGGGGATTTCTTATTACAGGCTACACCTTTTCCCAGGGGACAGGTGATGCAGACATCCTCATTGTCAAAGTGGATAAGAGGGGAAATCTCCTATGGGCAAAATCTTATGGAGGAGCCGGTACAGAATACGGGTATGATTGTGCAGCTGTGGATGGGGCATTTCTTATCGCCGGATATACGACGTCTTATGGGAAAGGTTCGAAAGACGTTTATCTTTTAAAGCTTGACTCCGACGGTAAAGAGGTCTGGTCAAAAACTTTCGGTGGAACCAACTGGGATGTGGGTATGGCCGTTGAAGGAGATGCAAAAAACGGCTATGTGGTGTGTGGATTCACTCATTCCTTCGGAGCGGGCGAAGAAGATGTGTACGTGATTAAAACCGACTCGGATGGCAATGAGATCTGGTCCAAAACATTCGGTGGGAAGAGGTATGAATATGGGAATTCCATTCATCTCTTTAATGATGGTGGATGTCTTGTGGGCGCCACTACAGGCACTTTTGGTAAAGGAAACGCTGATTTCTACTTGATAAAACTCGATGCGGATGGAAATGAAGTCTGGAATAAAGCATACGGGAACAAGGGACGCCGGGGCTACGGTTTTGACTGGGGCCACTCCATGTCTCTTTCTGGAGATGGCGGTTCAGTTCTTGTCGGACAAACAGATTCCCAGGATATTATGGATGCGCATGTTGTTAAGTTCGACGCTAAAGGAAATGTACTGTGGACAAGATCCTTCGGGAATGAACCTTTCTATGATTACGGTCACTCTGTTTGTGAAATGAAAGAGGGGATCTATGTGGTGTGCGGAGTCACAAAATCGATACAGGGAAACAACGATATTTCTCTTGCCAAATTGGACTCAAACGGCAAAGTGCTATGGGAGGGGTCGTATGGTTCGGCCGGTTCCGATTGGGGGAGTTCAATAATAGATACCAAGGATGGCCATTGTATCCTGACAGGGCACACGGATTCATCCGGTGAAGGGCGGTCGGATATCGTTCTTATCAAAGTAAAAATTCCATAAATTATTAGGGAGGGATTCAAATGAAGATTCATAAAACATTTTTCATCGGTTTATCCTTGATTTTAATTTGTTGTCCTTTTTGGGGGGAGTCAAACGAAAACGTTCCAGTCCAGGTCCAAAAAATTAGCCCGCGAGTTCTCGTATTGAGCGAAACGCTCATGGAAAACAATGTGGTTGTTATCGCCTCCAAAAAAGGCTTGGTGGTTGTGGATACAACCGGGTTGCCCAGCACCATGAAAAAAATGCGTCAAATGGCCGCAAAGGAGTTCGCTCGTAACGACTTTGCCTATGTCATCAACACGCATTACCACTGGGACCACACCTTTGGCAACCAGATCTTTCCCGATGCGGTCATCGTGGGCCATGAAAATTGCATTGCCGGGATGAAAAGAGATAGGGCTAATCTGCCGCGGCGCATCGAAAACTTGAAGCGGAATGTGGGAAGGCAAAGACAAAGACTCGAAGGTCTCGACTCAAGCTCCGATGAATTCAAGAACATCAGCGGTGATATCGCCCTTTTGGAGCATGCCATCGTGGATTATGCGGGTGGATTTGAATCCGATTTTCCCGATATTACTTTTAGCGATCGAATGATCCTTGATCTTGGGGATATGGTGATCAAAATGTATTTTTTCGGAAGGGCTCATTCCGGTTCTGATATCCTTATTCACGTTCCGGAGGAAGGGCTTCTCCTTACAGGAGATCTCTTTCTTGACGGGAATTGGCTTCCCCTCTTTGCCGGACAGCCTAACTTGGATATTTCAAGATGGATAGATATCCTCAATCAAGTATTGGATGGGCAGGATGAGGTGAAACAAGTCATCCCTGGCCATCAGCATTTTTGGAGCCGGGAGCGCTTGGCGATGTGGCGCGATTACATCGTTAAGCATTGGGATGGAGTTCAAGCAGCCAAGGCCGAGGGAATCGATTTTAAAGAGTTACAAAAACGTTTTCCTCTCGAAGAGAAATACGATTACCTCAAAGATCTGGGGCATACGGATCAGGAACTCTTACGCTTTCAGGCAAGAGTACTCGAGGCGTTCTGGAGACAACTCTTTGAATCTGCTGCCCAAGCGATGGAACGGGCCATAGAAGAATCAGGGATCGAGATAGCTATCGAGAAATATCATTCGATGAAAGCGGAAAAAGAGACAAAGTATTACTTTGGTGAGAATGATTTCAATGCCCTGGGATACAGGCTGATGGGCAATGGAAAGATCGATGAAGCCATAGAGGTCTTCAAACTGAACATCGATGCATTCCCAGGATCGTGGAACGTCTATGATAGCCTTGCAGAGGCTTATATGACAAAGGGCGTCAACGAGCTCGCCATCAAGTACTATAAAAAATCGATCGATCTCAATCCTGACAACACGAACGCCAAAGAAATAGTGAAGAGACTCGAAAAAAACAATTAAGGTGAGAGGCAAATGAAGAGATGTGTGTGTGTGATTTTCCTCCTGTTGGGATGTCTTGTTTTATCAGGATTGGCTCAGGATGCGTATGTCCAATTTTCAAGCTACCAGGAAATGAGGAAACATGTGGGGGAGCTCTATAGCCAGAAGAAATACAGAGAAGCCGCAGAGATACTTAGGGCAGCCTTGTTACAATTCCCTGATCATTTATTTGCCAATTCTTATAATCTTGCGCTGATGTACGGCCATCTGGGGGAGTATGAAAAAGGAGTCAAATCCCTGTTGGCTTGTCTGGAACATGGTCTCTGG
>JASFPP010000054.1:0-19768 GCA_050115915.1 Candidatus Aminicenantota bacterium | reverse complement strand
CCGCTATCCAGGCCGGTTGCATTGATGGGATAGAGGGCCACTTCTGCCGCATTGCATCGAGCGGTGAGTTCTTTGAAAAGGTTTGTGGCATCATAGATCATGGCTTCTGCCCGTGCATTCCCCACTTGAAATGCGTGATCGATATAATCGAAAACGACCTCACCTGGATTAAGCGCCAATCCATCGCTGATATAGATGAGGATTTTTTTCCCTTCGATACCGTTCAGATTATCGATGAGGGCATTCAAGGACGTCAAGGAATAAAGGAGGTCATGGTTTTCGGATTCGACATAATTCTTGGCAAAGCCCATCGCTGTCTGGAAACTCTCATATTTATTCTCGGACATCGACATCCCGGAAATCATTCTGTTCATCTCTCTCTGAAGGTCTTCCTTCTCTCGCCTTTGCAGAAGAGATTGGCCCGAGTGTTTTTTGGCCTTCTCGATCGCATATAACAACAAATCCGGGTCTGAAGTGAAGTCCTGCAGGACCTCCATTTTCTGGGAGAGACAGATCACCATACCTTCGTTGTTGCGGTTTTTAACCGAAAAATTATTGCGGATAAACTCCTCCATCTTTTTGATGCACTGGTTTCGGTTAAGTGGATGGAGTTGCCAATTATCGAAATAAAAGATGATCTTGTTCCTGAATTGCGGGTCCCGAACGGGTAGAGGCTGCGGTTTGGGTGCAGGTTTGTCCTCTTTCTTTTCAAGAGATGGCGTATAAACTTCCATGCCCGTAACTTCATAGAAATTTGTGAGGTTTTGCTTGATGCCATCTTCGTAGATTTCGAAATTTTCAGGCCTGAGCCCTGTGATTCTTCGCCCGTCATTATCCCTCACCACGACGCTCACATTGGTCACAATCACCTCTACTTCGTAAGCGGGCTTGGGAATCTCTTGTTTGTCCTGCTGCGGCGGGCGTTCTTGAGACCTGAGTATTAGAGCATGCGCCAAGGTCAATAAAAAGAATACGAATGTATAGATTATCCATTTTTTATGAGTCATTGTCCCATCCTCCGTTAGCGCTGTTCATTTTTTTAGTGATAATATAAGGGAATTTTCAATCCTCCTCCATTTTTGTTTGCGCTATTCATCTCTGATTCTCACAATACAATGACAAAAAGAGATAAGGGCTGGCACTGCAAGAGTGCCAGCCCTTTGTTCATTGCACAACAGCTTAGAATCGGAATCGAAATCCTACATAGAACCTCATTGGCATCAAGATTTCATTAACATCTTTGTAATCCCAGTCCTGATCGTTCCGGGCATACTGAATATCGATGGCCTGCTGCTGGTTGGTGAGATTGTAGATATCACAGAACAGCTGGAGCGAAGTCATGCTGCCTAATCTTAAGGTGTAGTTGAATTTCAGGTCGATCTGGTAATAGCTGGGCGCCTTCTCTGCTCCTGTCTTTGCGAGCAACGTCTCTTCATCGTTCAGCGGCCAGTTGTAATAGATGCTGTAAACGCCAGGATAGAAGTCATAGGATTCGGTGAAAACAAGTCCCGAGTTCCAGTAGAACAGAGCTCCGACATCCAGGCCAAAGGGAAATCTGTGGGTGCCGAAGAGTTTAACCTTGTGGGGAATGGTTCCCGGAGTGCGGCCCCACATCCAATCGTTCCTGGGGTCGAGATTGATGAAATCCCCCTGAAGGTCGGCGTTTCCGTCTGATTGGCTGTTTCCCTTCGCGTTTTTGAACGAATACTGTGCGACTGCGAAAGATCCGCTGCTCCAACGTTTGGAAACCTGAAAGTCAAATCCGAGGATCTCTCTTTTGGCACCGATGAGGTTTGAGAGGAAATAGTTCGCTTCTCCTGGAGGTCCTTCGGGTGGATATCCGAAGTCCTCATAGCTAAGATCGAGATGTCCCCAATTAGGATCGCCTTCGTAACCGTGCACATAAGTGTTCAGGTCGTAGTCTTCGATGATTTTCTGGTCCTGCCGGAAATACACTTGGCTCGTGAAGACAAGCTGTTCCCCCAGGTCGATCTCATGTGTCAATGAGAACTCATGGGACAGAGAATCCCGTGTGTTTGGTGTCCACACAGCATCTCTGTGCTCAGCCGATCCTCGAACACGGAAAGTATACCAGTCATTATTGAGCCAGATCTGTTCATTCATTACGCGTCCTGAAATGTTGCCTGCGAAGTGAACCATCGCAAATGGAACGGGGTCTGAGAACTGTCCGTAAAAGGCCGTCAGTTTGTGTGTGCCTCTTGCACCGATATTCCAGACCAAACCGATTCTGGGCAGAAACCTCCAGGGCATCTTAAGAATGACGCTTCCTTCGGAGTCAAAATAATCGTGTTTTTCGAGTCGCACGCCAGCGTTCATGGTGAAGTAGTCGTTGATTCTCCAGTCATCCATCACGTAGCCTGAATAGCGTTGAGCTTGAACCTTGTTCGGGCCTGTTTTAGCATCCATATTTCTCATGAAATTAAGGCCCCTATCGTTCATGGTTGTGAAGGTCGCTGTCTCCAGCTCCCAACGCTCCACCACACCGTCATTATTCAGATCATAGAACTCAGAGGTCGAATCCCAATTGTTGTTCAGGCGGGGAAGAAGGCGTTCGTTCATTTCACTCTCGGGCCAAATTCCCTCATCGAGAAGTTCTCCGAGCGTGATTCCTGCTTGGTTAGGATCTACAGAATTGAGCTGTTCTCCATAATGATAGAAACGGTCGTCTTTGTCATACTCATTCGAGTACTTGAAACCCAGCTTGGCCCGATGGTCACCGATAAACCACTCGAGGGAACCGCTGAATTGATCTCTGGTGTTTTTTTCATCATAAGCGAGTTGATAGCCGCCAAAGGTGTAATTTTCGATGCCGGGGTATGTGCCCGGTAGGAAGTACATGGTATCAGGGGTTCCTTCATCTGGATAACGAGGTGCGAGCAGGTATTTCCTTGAGTAATGACCGTAGCGGAAATCGACGATGAGGTTGTCGCCTATCACTCTTTGATAGTAACCACTGAATACATTGTAATCATACTCTCGGGTGCGTTGTCGAATTCTAACGGTGTTTTTGTCGCGTTCACCGACAATATCATAGGTGTCGTAGAAATACATCAAGGTCAGGGAATCATTCACAGTTGGTTTGAATGTCAGTTTTCCGAAGGCTCCGATGCGCTTCTGAGAGTAGTCCACTTCCTCCCGCGTCGATGAAGCCGATTCCGAAAGATTGAACGTGTCCGAATTATTCCTGTACTGGCTTGACAGGAAGAACCACATTTTATCCCTGAGGATCGGTCCTCCTAGTGTAGCGGCCGTGTCATAGGCATTGTCTTTGTAACCTTCCAACATCGTGGATTCGTTAAAATCCGTATCGGCCTTATCGGCGTTTTCGAAATCGCTTCCGCCAAAGGGCAAAAAGAATCCCTTGGGCTGCAGGTAGAGATTCGCGGTGCCGGACATCCTGTTTCCACCGGACTTGGTCACGATGTTTCCGACGACTCCTTTGCCCCCTCCATACTCAGCCGGGACGCCGGAAGTCATCAATTCCTGTTCCTGGATGACCTCGTTGTTGAAAGTCATCAGCGCTGTTTGAGATGACAAACCTGTGATATTCATCCCGTCGAGGAAATAGAGGTTATCGCGGGAGCCTCTCTTGCCTCCTCCGGTGACCGGATTGTTCGCTCCTTGAAGGCCTCGGTCATAGTAATTTTGTCCACCTTTACCGGCTGGATCCTGCGGCATATCCCTGCCCTGAGAATTGGGAACGATGTTGATCCCTGAAGCCAGTTGCAGATAGCCGACGAAATCGCGGGCAATGGGAAGAGATTCGACAGTCTCATGAGTGACATGTTCGGCGATGACCGATTTTGTGGTGTCCACAGCTGGGGAGACAGCTATGACAGTGATGGTTTCTTCGACTGTTGCTAGATTTAACTCAACTTGAAGAGAAGTTTGCCTATTGATGGACACTTCGATATTACTTGAGACTTTCTCTTGGAATCCCTCGATGCTCGACTTGAGTTCATAAATCCCTGGAGTCAGATTGATGAATAATGCTTCTCCTGATGTGTCTGTGATCATGGATTTTTCACCCATCATGACCGGGCTTGTGAGCGTGAGTGTTGCACCAGGGATGATATTCCCTTCATCATCAGTCACAACGACCTTTAGGGTTCCTGTTCGTGACTGCGCGAATAGCATGGCGGATCCGATGAAAAGGATAAAGGTGACTATCAGAATGTTTTTTAGTCTTTTTCCCATTTATTTCTCCTCTCCCGATTTTTCGGGAGTCGCGGCGTCTTGGTCTCCGCAAGGTCATGCGGAGCTTAGCCGCTTTTGCCATTACCTTAGAACAAAAATTCAAACGAAATTTTCATTCCCCCATAGCCTGTGTTCTCTCTACCTCATTCACACCTCCTTTCGTCATAAAAAAAAGAGGCTGTTAGAGATCGAAACGATCTCGCACAGCCTCTTTTTATTTAGTCAACTGTTAAGGTTATTTGCATTGCTCAAGGCAGATTTCTGCCTTTACAACCAAGATATACTAGGTCATCGAACAAACCTCCTGAAACTAAATTCTATTTTGTGCTGTTGGAACACTAGCTCTAGATTCATGTTTTTTAAGTAAACGGATTCGATTCCGGACATGCTCATCAAACCGCCCGCACTCAATATCTTATCTATAAACCAAATATATTTGATAAAGATTATATGCAAATTAAGTGCCAAAACCGATAGTGCAAAAATAAATTTTTATTGCCTATAAACGTGTAATTTTAGACAAGTTTCTTAAAGAATAGACTTCAATTTTTTACAATTTTACAAAATTTGTTAAACTTTTTTACAAGTCTATTTTGATATCTCTGTGCTTGAATCTATTGGATATGTTCTAATAAATTCTTCGCAAGGGCTGCTTTTTCCCTTCGGTGATCTTATTCATACCTCAATGAATCTATGGGATTGGCGATGGCGGCTCTTGCGGCCTGATAGATGACGGTTATTATGGAAATGATCAAAGCAAGCGCTGCCGCAAGAAAAAATGTGCCGAATTCCAGACTCGTCCTGTAGGCAAAATTCTGCAGCCACTTGTTCATCATAAAGTAACCCAATGGCCAGGCGATAACAACCGCCAACAGCACCCATTTTGTAAATTCTTTGACCAGCAGCACAATTACACCGGGAATGGAGGCGCCAAGCACTTTCCGGATGCCGATTTCCTTGGTTCGCTGTTCAGCGCTGAAAGCGCTCAAGCCAAATAAACCCAGACAACCGATGATGATCGCCAGTGTCGTGAAATACCCAAAAAGCTGCCCCAAACGTTCTTCTGCCCTGTAGAGTTCATCATACTGCTCATCCAAGAAGACATATTCGATGGGATACTGGGAGTCAAACTCTCTCCACTTCGATTTAACGAACGCCACTGTTTCCTGAATCCGCTCCGGTGCCGTCCGCATAGATAATCGGTAGTAATTCCCACCATGAGGATTACTGTTGTACAGGATGAGCGGTTCGATCTCTTTATGCAGGGATTCAAAATGGTAGTTTTTAACGACGCCGATCACCTTGAATCTTTTTTTCTCATTGAGCGACATGAATACCTCGATCTGCTGTCCCAATGGATTGTCGTGCCATCCCAATTTTCGTACGGCGGCTTCATTGATAATCACAGCTTCCTGGCGGTCTGTGGGAAAGTCTTTAGAAAAATTTCTGCCCTTGACAACCTCAATATTGTAGGTCTCGATAAAATCCTCATCCACAATCTGTGAGAACAACATAGTCAGTTCACTTTCCGGTTTGCCCACCGCATGGTGGGCGCTAAAACTGTTTCTCCCGAGCGGAAGGCTTGAGGATGCCGTGACACTCAAGATATTGGGGTGTCTTAAAAATTCATTTTTTAAGGCCTCATATTTTTTCTGGGTCTCTTCATTCCTTATCCGGAGCGCGATCACATGGTCTTTGTTATACCCCAATTTTCTGTTGCGCACGAAATTGAGTTGCTTATCCACCATAAGAGTGCCGATGATTAGCACGATAGATACAGTGAATTGGAGCGATACCAAGGTGATCCTCAAAACAGAACTTTTCGCCCCCCTTCTGAGTCTGCCCTGTAAGACTTCTACCGGACGAAAAGCTGAAAGGAAGAATGCGGGGTAGCTTCCCCCGATGAAGCTGACCAGAACGAACAGACAGATAAATCCTAAAACAAATTGAAGCTTCGTAAAATAATCCATGGTCAACACTTTTCCTGAGATGCTGTTGAAGACCGGCATGGAGAAAGCCACCAGCACCAGCGCAATGAAAAAAGCGATGACCGTCAGGATCATGGATTCGCCGATGAATTGCTTGATGAGTTGACGCCGTTGGGCTCCTACGACTTTTCGTAGCCCCACCTCCTTGGCTCTGTTTGCTGACCGGGATGTGGAGAGATTCATAAAATTCAAACAGGCCAGAAGAAGGATGAACAGTCCGATCCCTGAAAAAAGATAGACATAAGCGATATCTCCGGTGCGCTCCAGCTCGCCCTGTCTCTCTGCGTGAAGGTAAATATGCGGGAGGGGATCGAGCTCATACCTCGCCTCTCCTTCATAAGCATCCAGGAGAGGTTTGAGGACTCTGTCTACAAAACCCACGAACTTTCCTTCGAGTTGTTTGTAATCGGTCCCCTCTCTAAGGAGGAGGAATGTGATGTAGTCGATATTGCTCATGAGGTCTTCCGCAGCATTCCCTGTCGGCTTCAGGTCGAGCGTGCTGAAAGATGCAAAAAAATCAGGCCGGAAATGCGAATTCATCGGGATGTTCTCCATAACTCCCGTAACCATGTATAACGTATCGTTGTGCACGCGAAGATTTTTACCTATGGGATCTTCCTTGCCGAAGTATTTTTCCGCCATTTCTTCTGTGATAACCACAGTGTTCGGTTTCACAAGAGCATCTTTGGGATCCCCTTTTAACAGATTGAAGGAAAAGACTTCAAAGATAGAGTTGTCGACCCAGATGAATTTTTCTTCTGTGAACGATCGGTCTTTGTACTTGATCACTCTTCGGGAACCGTAATAATTGAAACGGACATAATTTTCGATTTCAGGGAACTCATCCTTGAACATCGGACCTTGAACATGAGCTGTCGCGGCAAAATTCATGTGCCGGTCCTTGAGATCGATGATGGTAGCCACCCTGAAAATTCGATCTGCTTTCTCATGGAACCTATCATAACTGAACTCGTCCTGCACATAGAGAAGGATCAGCAGACAGCAGGTCACACCGATGGCCAAACCGGCAACATTCAACACGGAATAGAGCTTGTTTCGGCGAATATTCCGTATGGCTGTTTTGAAATAGTTTTTAAACATCGCTTTCTCCACTTTTCCTGAATTATTCACATAAGCTGCTGAAACATAGGGCCTTGCTTCCTCCTTTGTGAAAAAACGGGGCGGATGGGCCTCAACGCGCGAATCTTCCAGGCTTAATTAGCTCATAAAGATAAACGGGAATGAATGGCTAAAAGTTCACGATGTGGATGAATTTTAAAGATAAGATTAACTCTCGTAGAATTGGAAAGAGCAAAGGACCGAAGATGAGTTATTCGTATCTCAAGGAGTTGATGGGATCCGTCTTAGCAGCGCGCAGTGCTTGATAGCTCACGGTCAAAAGTGCAATGGCCAGTGCAATCGTTGCTGACAGCACAAAAATGTATAGTGCAATGCTTGTCCTGTATGCGAATCCCTGAAGCCATTTTTTCATGGCGAAATAAGCAAGGGGCCAAGCGATGACGTTGGCCAAAAGAACCCACCTGCTGAATTCTTTTATGAGTAATTTCACGATTCCTGAGATCGTGGCCCCTAGCACTTTGCGTATACCGATCTCTTTTGTTCGCTGTTCGGCCGTATAGGAGGCCAATCCGAACAGACCCAGGCAAGCGATGAATATGGCCAGAATCGAGAAATAGGAAAAGATATTACTCAGTCTCTCATCCGCTTTGTACTGGGCATCAAAAGAGTCGTCGAGGAAAGAGTACTGGAATGGACGCAGGGGATTGTGTTTCATCCATTTTTCGCTCAAAAAACCCAATGTTGATGCGATGTTATCGGTCGCGATCCTCACTGATAGCGTGTTGAGCCATTCCGTATTACTGGTGATCAGCAGAGGCCCGATCTCTCTGTGAAGGGATTCGATGTGGAAGTCCTTGACCACGCCTATAACCGGTCTTTTTTGGATGCCACCTATGTTTCTTAGTTCACCGATAGTTTTTCCCACCGGATCATCCCAGCCGAATCTTTTGGCAGCGGTTGCGTTGATGATGACCGATTGCGTTCGATCTGTACTCAGCTCGGAGGAGAAGTTTCGCCCGGATATAAGCTCTATTCCCATCGTGGGGATAAAATCACTATCGACATTGAGCTGTCCCATCCATGGCATCTGGTCTCTGGTGAATCCTTCGGGGAGAAAAGGATTGTAATATGTAGTCTGTCCGGGCACATGGGATGATGCGGCGACATTGATGATTGCCGGGTGATTTTTTAGCTCCTGTTTGAAGGGAGCCAGGGATTCCACGGTGGATTCATCGCTGATCGGAAGGATCAGGATCTGTTCCTTGTCGAATCCGAGGGCTTTGTTTTTCATATACATTAACTGGTTAAAGGTGATGATCGTACCGATGATGAGGACGATCGATATCGTGAACTGGACAATGACCAGTATGCCGCGAAATCGAGCGCTGGCTGTTCCTGTCCTTAAACTACCTTTGAGAACGCGGATAGGTTGGAAGGAAGAGAGAAAAAAGGCAGGATAACTCCCTGCAACCAGACCGACAAAGAGCGTTAGTCCGATGAGGCCTGGAATAAGCCATGGAGTTTCCACATAATTGATCACCAAATCGATACCTGAGATCGATCGGAAAAGAGGGAGGACGATTTCCACGATAACCAGGGCAACAACACAGGCGATTAGACTGGTGATCATGGATTCGCTGAGAAACTGACGAACGACCTTGGCTCTGTGGGCGCCAAGCACTTTCCGCATCCCTACCTCTTGAGCCCTCTTTGTAGAGCGAGCTGTAGCTAGGTTCATGAAATTCATACAGGCGATAAAAAGGATGAAAAGAGCGATGGCAGAAAAGATGTACACATAGGCGATATTACTGGTTGCGGAGATCTCCTGTTCCAATCGGGAGTGGAGGTAGATGCTCGTCAGCGGCTGGAGAGTGAGTGTGAGCTCCCCCTTCACCGCCTTGAGGATATTCCCTGCGTTTGCAGCGATCATATCCGGAAATTTTTGTTCAAGAGCATTCGGATCGGCTTCTTTCTGAATCAAAATGTAGGTGTAATAATTAAGGGAAAGCCAGTTGACCATACTCATGCGATTATTTTGGGCGTGGGTTTCGAAGGAACACAGCATATCGAAGATAAAATGGGAATTCCTGGGAACATTTGAAGCGATCCCGGTGACTGTGAAGTCAGTATTTTCGGCCACGGTTAAAACCTTTCCGAGGGGGTTTTCGTCGCCGAAATATCTCCTGGCTGTATCTTCGGTGATTACAACAGTATACGCTGTTTTTAACGCTGTCTTGGGATCGCCTTTAAGAAGGGGAAAAGTAAAAATGTCCAAGAAAGAATTGTCGGCAAAAAAGATGCGATCCTCATAATACAATTTCTCTCTGTATTTCACAGGGACATTGCTCAGCTCTCTCACCCGAGCGGCATTCGATACTTCAGGGAAGTTGTCGATCATATAAGCAGCCATGGGAGGACTGGATTTAGGAATATGGAGATGATTGTCCCCGATCTGGGCATCGGCTTTGATGCGATAGATCCTGTCTGCGTTTTCATGATATTTATCATAGCTGAGCTCGTAGATCACGTACGAAAAGATCAGGATACAACAGGCCATCCCTGTAGCCAGTCCTAAAATATTGATGAGTGAATAGCCCTTGTGCTTTTTAATGTTTCTTAGAGCGATTCGTAAATAATTTCTGAACATGATCATCACCTTTTCTGGCATGAATCGTTAATATTCATTCGTACCTTAAAGAATCTGCAGGATTTGTGCTGGCCGCTTTAATGGTTTGGTAGCTTACTGTCAGCAAAGAGATGGCAAGAGCGAGCGCAGCCGACACGACAAACATCCAGAAGCTGATACCAGCCCTGTAAGCAAAATTTTGAAGCCATTTATTCATAGCAAAATAAGCGACCGGCCATGCCAGGATGTTGGCCACGAGGACTTTGAGGAGGAACCCTCTGTTCAATAGAAGAATTATCCCGGGGACAGACGCCCCGAGGACTTTCCGAATACCGATCTCTTTTGTTTTCTGAGTGGTCACATAGGAGGCAAGACCGAAGAGTCCCAATCCGGCAATGATGATAGCCAGTATCGCGAAGGCTGTAAATGTTTTTCCCGCCTGTATCTCTGTGTTGTATAACTGCGCGAAATTGTCATCGAAGAAGACATAATCCAGGGGCTGTGCAGGAACAAACTCTCTCCAGAGCTTTTCCATGAATTGAATGGTTTCTTCCACTCTTTGAGGATGGATCCTGACGGATAGATACATCACCGGTCGATTTTCGATGAGTATCGATGCCATAGGACGCATGTTGAAATGCAGGGATTCCAGATGAATATTTTCGATAACACCGATCACACTGTAGGGTTTGTTCCTGAATTCTGTGAGAAGCAGCCGCTCTCCAAGAGGGGACTCGATATTGAGTGCTTTAACAGCCGCCTCATTCAGAATAACGGCCGAAGTGTCTGTCGAGTGCTGCTTCAGAAAATTGCGTCCCTCCTTGAGTTGGATGTTGTAAGTTTCCAGGAAGTCATAGTCGGCCGACATCGTCACTAAAGTGTGGTTCAAATTGCTCCCTTCCCCCGGTTTTTGAAAAACTTTAACTTCGAGGAGCATCTGGGGGAGGGAATCTGTGAATGTGGCGTTAATAACATCCGGATTCTGTTTGAGTCTTTCTTTGAATACCTCTCTCTCTGCTCCCAGCTTTCTTGCTCCCTGGACGATAACGACATGCTCTTTGTTGAATCCCAAGTTTTTGTTGCGGGCATAACGCAGTTGATCGCTGATCACAAACGTGCTGATGAAGAGAACGATGGATGCCACGAATTGGAAGACAACGAGGACATGCCTGAAATTTCGTCCTTTGATACCGGATTGGAATTTTCCCTTAATGACATCGACAGGCTGGTATGAAGAGAGGAGAAAGGCGGGATAGAAACCGGCTGCCACGCCGATGATCACTGCACCTAAAAGGAGTCCCAATACAAAGCCCCAACTTATAAAAGTTGAGAAGGCATAATTTTTTCCCACGAGGTTGTTGAACACGGGGAGGAACAGCTCGACCAGTATCAGCGAAACGCATATGGCGATTCCAGCGAACACGATAGATTCGGCCAGGAATTGCCTGAGGAGTTGTTTTTTCCTGGAACCCACAACTTTGCGGATACCCACCTCCCTGGCTCTTTGGGCCGATCTTGCCGTAGCCAGGTTGATAAAGTTGATGCAAGCCACGATCAGGATGATCAATGCAATAGCAGCAAAAATGGTCACCGTGTTTATATTTCCTGGGGGCTCGAATTCATTTTCTACCTTAGAGTACAGATGAATATCCAGAAGCGGCTGAAGGAAAAAGCCGATATAGTTACCGGCTTCGATAAACTTTTCATATGAAATCCCCATCGCTCTCTTGACTATCGGCTCATAATATTTTCGAGAGAATTCCGGAAACTTGTCCTCAATCTGATCAGGAGTGACATTCTCCTGGACGAGAATATAGGTATAAACGGCCGTATCATACCAATCCGGATCCCGGCTTTTTCTGAGCGATGAAAAGGTCGCGAGAAAATCAAAATGGAAGTGGGAATTTTGTGGCAGAGGTTTGGCGATCCCGGTCACTCTGTAGGCCGTCCCATCCTCCAATATCAGCATTTTCCCTATCGGTTCCTCATCTCCAAAATATTTCTTGGCAATTTCTGAAGTGAGAACCACTGAATTTTGCTCTTTGAGAACAGCTTCCTTTTTTCCCTCTATGAGAGGGATGGTAAACACGTCAAAAACTGTAGGATCTGCCCACACGAACTGCTCTTCCATGAACTGAATGTCCCCATACCGGACATAGACATTTCCTGTCCGGAATTGTTTATACATTCTTGTAGATGCCTTGACTTCAGAAAAATCAGTGACCATGGCTTTGGCAAGCGGGGAGGGCGCAAGCGCACAATCAAAATGATTCGTTCCGACGTTGAATCGCAGGGGGACTCTGTATATGTAACGGGCGTTTTCATGGAAGCGGTCATAGTTAAGTTCACTTTGAACGAAAAAGAGGATCAGGATACAGCTGGCAATTCCGATGGCGAGACCCACAATATTGATGAAGGAATACCCCCGGTGTTTTTGGATAACCCGCAATATGACTGTCATGTAGTTCTTGAGCATAGTATCCTCTTTTTCAGATTAACCTATAGCATTCTGCAATAAATATGCCATTTTGAGCTCCAGGGGAATCGGGAGAAAGAGATTTCTGGTTGGTTTTTTTGATGTTCGGTCGTGAGACACGGGGTGTGCGTAATAGAACAGTCTCGAAGAAAATTATTCATACCGGAGCGATTCGATGGGATTTGCCAGAGCGGCTTTGAGGGACTGATAACTCACCGTGACGAGTGCGATTAGCAATGCAAGTATAGCAGCCAGCAGAAATATCCCTATTCCTATAGAGATCCGGAATGCAAAATTTTGCAGCCATTTTTGCATCAGAAAATAGGCGATAGGCCATCCGATTAGGTTCGCTACAATGACCCATTTTGTGAATTCCTTGGACAGAAAAAAGATGAGTCCGGATACAGGTGCCCCAAGAACCTTCCTTATTCCTATCTCTTTTGTCTTCTGTTCGGCGGCAAAGGAAGCCAGGCCGAACAGGCCGAGACAGGCAATGAATATGGCTAGAATGCTGAAGTAGGTAAAAATTTTACTCAGCCTCTCTTCCGCTCGGTATTGTGCGATAAGGCTGTCCTCGAGAAAAGCATAGTCAAAAGTACCGGTCGAGTCCAGCTCTTTCCATATTTTCTCTAATGATGTCATGGTCTCGGATATGTTGCCTGGACCGAGGCGAACAGCAATGTACTTAAAAGCAGCCGGATTCTGACCTATCAAGACTGGCTCGAGTGGATTGTGCAAAGAATCGGTATGAAAATCGCGTACCACACCTATCACTGTTTTTGGCAGCATTTTGTCATCAAGCTCCCTGATCTGCCTTCCAAGCGGATCTTCCCATCCAATCTCTTTTAAAGCCGTTTCATTGATAAGGATGGATTGATTTTTATCTGCCGTGAATTCAGGAGAAAAGTTTCTCCCCTCGATTAGTTCGATGCCAAAAGTTGTGATAAAGTCGGAATCGACGCTGATCCTACCCATCATGATCGATTCTTCGATGGCAAAGCCTTCGGGAACATAACCATTGTGTCTAGCTCCATGCCCAGGGATGTGAGAAGTAGCCGAAGCGTGTATGACTCCAGGAATTTTTAAAAGTTCATTTTTGACAGTTTCCGTTGAAGACATAAGAGAATCATCAAAAAACTGGACAAAAACCAGATGTTCTCTTTCGAAGCCGAGATTTCTATTTTTCATGAATCTGATCTGGTTGAGGATAGTGATCGTGCCTATAAAGAGGAAAACGGATATGGCGAATTGAAAGACGACAAGAACGCTGCGGAAGCGATAGCTTGTGGACCCGGTTCTTAAAGAGCCTTTCAATATGCTGACTGGCTTGAATGAGGAGAGGAAGAAAGCAGGATAACTTCCTGCAACGATACCCACGACAAACACAAATCCCACGGATATCAATATAAATAAAGGAATATCTGTGAAGAAGATGCTGAGTTCAACAGTTGTGAGGGACCTGATTATCGGGAGGGAGAGCTCTGCGAGGCCTGCTGCGATGAAATATGCGAAAGTGCTGAGGATGAGGGACTCCCCCAGGAATTGATAGACCAGTTTTGTCTTGTTCGCCCCGAGGACTTTCCTCACCCCCACCTCGTTCGCGCGTTTCGCTGACCTGGCGGTGGAGAGGTTCATGAAGTTGAAACAGGCGATGAGGAGAATGAAGAGAGCGATGGCTGAAAAACCATAGATGTAAGATATATCGCTTTGGCCTGTTGGTTCATTCAGCAGGTCCGAATGGAGGTGAATATCCGTAAGGGGAAGGATCGAGTACTCCACTCTTGCTCCAACAACCTTTATGAGTTTTCCGATCTGTTTTTCGACGATTGCTGGGAGTTTTGTCTCGAGCTCTTTGTAATCAAAACCTTTCTCGAGTTGGATGAATGTATGGACCTCGAAA
The DNA here is from genome assembly GCA_050115915.1 of Candidatus Aminicenantota bacterium. GTDB lineage: Bacteria > Acidobacteriota > Aminicenantia > Aminicenantales > Aminicenantaceae > WTAW01. The sequence continues at coordinate 5,480 of JASFPP010000054.1, read as the reverse complement.
TCGCCCATCCATCTCCCTTTGAGTTGTGGATTATTTACATAAAAGGACTCGAAGGATAGAAGCATATTGATAGGGAAATGCGTATTCGGGGGAAAATCTCTAATAACACCCGTAACTTTAAAATCCTCGAAATTGTCTAATCTGAGAATTTTTCCGAGGGGATTTTCCTCGCCGAAATATTTAATCGCATAGCTTTCTGTTAGAACAATCGAATGGGATGATTTCAATGCCGTTTTTGGATCACCGATGAGCATGGGATAGGAAAAGACATCAAAAACAGAATTGTCGGCATAATAAAGTCTTTCCTCAAAGAATTTGTTGTCTTCGTACTCTATTAATGTTTGGCCGTACTTGTATCTCCGGAATTTCACAGAATTGAGAACTTCAGTATAGTTTTCCCTGAGATAATCACCAATGGGGTGGTTAGTGGATGCAAGATTTCCGCCACGACCTCCAATTTCAAGGAGTGTGTTTATACGATAGATGTTATCGGCATTTTTGTGAAAGCGGTCATAACTGCTTTCGAAGACGATGTAATTGACGATCAAAATGCAGCAGGCCATTCCGATGGCCAGACCAGCGATGTTAATGACGGAGAACGCTTTGTTCCTTTTGATGTTTCGCAGCGTAATCTTTAAGTAATTTTTCAGCATGTATGCCTCTTTTGTTGCTGTACTATCTTATTGTTCATACAAAAGGGGTGCCACCGGATCAGAGAGCGCCTCTTTCACCGATTGATAGCTGATCTTAAGCATCGCTATGAGAAATGCCAGGCCTGCAGCTACAAGAAAGGTCCAGAACTCTATGGAGGTACGATATGCGAAGTTCTGTTGCCACACTTTCATGGCATAATAAGCCACAGGCCAGGCAATGATATTCGCTAGGCGCGTGGGATGTAGCCTCCTTCTTTCTCCCGGAACATGATCGGGATGTGTGTATCCGTGGGTACTCCGATCTGGATAAGTTGCCAGTTCTTTTCGTGCTCCTTGATCACGTGCCGGATCACAGCGACTTTGTCTTCTTTCATGTTGCTGAAACTTTCCCACTCGACGATCTCCACACGGTAGCGCATGGTGCGTCTTTTCCCGTTGATCTTCACTTCGATGTCGATGTTCTGTTCGGACTCAAGGGTTGGGATTTGGAGTACGACTTCTCTCATTTATGCCTCCTTGTATAGATTATTCGTAAAAGATGTCGATATCAGTTTCCGTTGAATCTTCCTGGGCCACTGCCTCCACCTTCATGTATGGGTGGGGTGGGAAGGCCTCGACTCGCGAATCATCCATACTTAAATTATTTCTCATATTATTCATGGCGCAGGGCCTCTACAGGGTTAGCCATAGATGCTTTTATCGCTTGATAACTTACGGTTAGAAGAGCGGTTACCAAGGTTAATAAACCAGCTATAACGAACGTTAAAACACTCATTTCAACCTGGTATGCAAATCCCTGAAGCCATTTGTGCATGGCAAAGTAAGCGAAAGGCCATGCTAAAATATTTGCCAGTAAAACCCATTTTGTGTACTCTCTCGAAAGCAACAAAGTGACTCCTGAAACTGTTGCTCCCAAGACCTTTCGGATACCGATCTCTTTGGTCCGCTGTTCGGCCATAAACGAGGCCAGGCCAAAAAGTCCCAGGCAGGAAATGAATATCGCCAGAAAAGTAAAATATCTGAAGAGCTCACCCAGGCGTTGTTCGGTCCTGTATATCCGTTCATAGTCTTCGTCCAGGAAATGGTACTCAAAGGGGAATTCAGTTGCGAATTTTCCCCAGATGTTCTCGAGAAAACCAATCGTCTGAGGGATATCGTTTCCTCTGATTCTGAGCATAGTGTATCTGAAATAGGATGGATTGTAATAAAGAATCAAAGGTTCAATCTTATAGGTGAAGGGCATGTAATGGTAGTTTTTCACAATCCCGATGATCTCGCCTTTTCCACCGAATTCAAGCCACTTCCCGATGGGTGAATCCAATCCCATCTGTTTCACAGCCTCCTCATTCAAGATGTATTTGGATGTGTCTGTGGAGAATTCATAAGAAAAATTCCGGCCCTGGATCAGTTCCAGGTCCATTGTATCCAGGTAATCGGGATCGACAACACTGATGTTGAAATTGATGTTTTGCTCCGGTGCCTTTCCTTCCCATTCGACAGGAGCGGAATATCTATTATAAGAGGGGAGCTGGAACGTGCGAGTCATCTTCAGGATTTGGGGATTCCTGAGGATTTCGTTCTTAATGGCTTCATAGTTATTTCTTATCCCTTCATTAATACCGGCATAGATCAGATTTTCTTTGTTGAAGCCCAAATCTTTGGACTGGATGTACTGAAGTTGCGAATAGATCACTGTCGTGCTAATGATCAGGAAGATAGAGAGTGAAAATTGAACCACGACCAGCACTTTTCTGAGGATCGAACTGCTGCCGCTTGAACGGTAGGAGCTCTTGAGCACTTTACCGGGGAGAAAAGAGGAGAGAAACAGCGCGGGATAACTCCCGGAGAGAAGTCCTGTAAAAAGAGCGATCCCCGTAAGGCTGGCTATAATAGCTAAATTACCGGAGGAATTAAGACTGAGATTTTTTCCGGATAGGCTGTTAAAAACGGGCAGAAGGACCTCCACGATGAGAAGGCTAAAGCCAAGAGCAACGCTGGTGAGAACAATGGATTCACCAAAAAATTGGCGGATGATTTGTAACCGTCTTGCCCCTACGACTTTTCTCAAACCCACTTCCCGGGCCCGTTTTGCCGAGCGGGCCGTTGAGAGGTTCATAAAATTGATACAGGCTATGATTAGAATGAAGAGTGCGATGATAGAGAAGATATACACATATTTGATGCTTCCTAATTCTCCGCCCAAAGTGAATAAGCGCGTCTGCTTGAGTGGTTGGAGCTGCAGATAAGATTGATCGTCGGGGGCATGCTTTTGGATCATTCCGTAGATCTTGTCTTCTACCTGCTTTTCACCGATGTTTTTGTGCAGCATGACGTAAATCTGGCAGTTGTGCGAATTCCAGTTGGTCACATCATATTCAATGGCCGTGAGATAAGAATAGGGGACCAGAAAGTTGAATTGAAGAAAGGAATTATCGGGCACATCTTCGACGACCGCAGTGACTTTCATCTGAGCTTCGCCGTCTGCTGTCAATATTTTCCCGATAGGGTCTTCGTTCCCGAAATATTTTGTGGCCATCGCTTCCGTAAGGATGATGGAATAGGGATCGAGAAATGCGGCCTCGGGATCTCCTTTCACTGTCGAAAATGAAAACATGCGAAAGAATGCTGGATCGATGTACCGGACATTTCTTTCCGTGAAGAGTTTGTCCTCATATCTGAACGTAAATTCATCATCGAGGAATCGTGTCACGAATTCGACTTCTGCTATGGTATTTTGGATTTCAGGGGCTACAGGTTGGGGAACATTACTGTATTGGGAGATGCCGCCTGCATGATGGTAGTCCTGGTAAATCCGATAGATGTAATCCTTGTTCGTGTGGAATCTGTCGTAACTCAGCTCATGTTGCACCCAGAGCAAAATGAGAATACATATGGCCATACCAAGGGATAGTCCGATGATATTGATCAGGGAATATCCTTTGTGTTTTCGGATAATCCGGAAAGCGATCTTTAGGTAGTTTTTAAGCATAACTCTCTTACCTTAACTGCGCTCCTTCACAAAACCTATGGCCAGATAGCTAGGTATTTGCATAAATCCGTATGCAAGTCCTATGCCAGCACCATCTAAAGATGGGAATTCTGTTCTGTATTGTGGATCCTTAGGAGTTTTAACGAGAGATTCTCGCGGGGGACCTTTTTCCAGATTTCCGGCCTTTAAAAATGTGTGTTCGGTTGGGAAACAACTGGTGTGCGGTGGTGGACAGTTCGTCCTATTTGATGTATCCCAATGCCCTCAGTTGCTCTCGGATCTCTTCCGTGCTCTCGGCTCTTCCCGTGTTCCATTCACACTTTTGAACAAAATGGATTTCCATAAATCTTAGCAATTGTCTGATCAAGCTGGGATTTGATAGCGCTGTATTGGCTTTCTCTTGGGGATCGGCCATGAGATCATAGATTTCAAATTTTTCGAGCTTAGGGGGTGGAGAATTGAAGTAGGGGAGATTCTGAGAATCATACGCTTCATTGATGATCAGTTTGTTTTGTCTCTGGTTAATGGCCGTTTTTTTAGGAATTTTCCCGTCGATGGGGTCAGTGGCCAACTCTGCGAGGAATATCCTTTCCTCATTTCTTTTGCCTTTGTTATTTATGAGCTTGAGCAAGGTCTCTCCATCCGCATACTGTTTGGGATAGGCGATGCCTAGGGCATCGAGAATTGTCGGCATGACATCTATGAGACGCGCGTACTTCGTGACGTTCACACCGGCATATTCTGAATCGAAGAATTTGATGATCAAAGGAACCTTTATTAGCTCGTTATAGACACTGTGGCTGTGAGCCCATCCTTTGTGTTCATAGAATTCTTCTCCATGATCTGAGAGGATTATCAGCATCGTGTTATCATAGATTTTGGACGCTTTAAGCTCTTCGATCAGAGCCCCGATCAAGACTTCGTCCGTGTAACGGATTCCTCCATCGTAAATATCGATGATATTCTGTCTGAATTTTTCGTTAACAGGAGGAGTGAACCGGTTCTCTTGATAGAATCGATGGTCGCGCAGATCGAACTGATTGAACATGGCCTCCTCGGATAGAAAAGATTCATTGTAGGGCGGAGGCGAGGCATAGGGACTGTGAATTTGATATGTGTGAACGAACAGGAAGAAATTCCGGTCTTTGTGTCTTTCGATCCAGTCCACAGATGCGCGGCATATTCGATCAGCTTGATCCTTAGCGGTGATATTCCCACGGACATGGTAGCTGTCGAATCCTTTGTTGAATCCATACGAGCCGCTGACAAAAGCTCCGCCTGTGATGGCTCCGTTGGAATAAGAATGTTGTCTCAGGACATCTGCCAATGTCAAGAGCGCTGGATCGATTTTCCGATCATTGTAATAAACCTGATGGTTGATACAGTTAAGAGCCGTCATCAGCGAAACATGAGAGGGAAGGGTCCATGGGGATGATGCGAATGTGTTCAGAAATACAACCGAATCCTTGGCGAGTTCGTCGATATGGGGAGTCGTTTCTCTTGGATATCCATAACAGCCCACATGATCGGCCCGTAAAGTATCCAAAGAAACGAGGATGACATTCTTGGTCCTCTGCTGCGGTACATACAATACCGGGTTAAACCAGCCGGCCAGCGCCTTTTTGCTCCCATGCGTTTGGAAATAAAAAAGGGACTCTTCTTTGGCGAAGTCTGAAAGATCGATTTTTTTATAATCGAAAACAAGAGATTGCGATGGATTGAGATTCAGGGTTTTAGTAAAAATCTCTTTTTTTTGTTCTCTTACCTCAAGGATGATTTTAAAAGTGACATTCCTTGAGCCCTTTCCGCTTGTGAGAAGCTCATTGTCTCGTCTGATG
>JASFPP010000053.1:0-19821 GCA_050115915.1 Candidatus Aminicenantota bacterium | reverse complement strand
AAAATATTTTATATAAACATGGAAAAGGAAGAGGGAGACAATGAATAAAAAAAGGAAACTTATCAGCATTATACTGCCCCTGGTTTTAGTTATCTCTGTTTTTGTTGTGAGATACTGGGCCCAGGTGAGTGTTTTGTGTCCGGGAAATATTGGGAATTACCAGGAATCTTTCAACACAACGACATTCAAAGATCCCGCCAGCTCGGTGGACCATTGGGGAGAAGGGTATGTAACGCTTAACAAACTGGGTTCGAACTTTGATCTCACCAATCCCAACCGCATACCGGTGTGGATCAATTCGGTCACGGCCAATGATTTCGACCTGGATGGTTGGCCTGACATTGTCGGCTCGAGCTCCAGCTACAGTAATGTTCTCGCTTTTGCGCAGAACCAGGGAGTGAATGGGGAAATCGGAAGTTGGGACATCACACACTGGATCGACGGTTCGGATGGCCCGGATGCCGAAGGCAATCCCACAGCAGGAGTGGGAGGTGCTCCCATCGATCCTTCGGGCCACTGCGGTTTGACGTCTGGAGATTATGACGGTGACGGGGATTTTGATTTTCTGTTTATGGTTTCAGAGGGAGACAGCCCCCATGCTCCCAAAAGGATCTGGCTCTATGAGAACCAGATCGTTGATACGGGTGTACTCGGTTTTGTTCAGATCGATAGGACAGCCGCCTGGTCTGGACCGTTACAAGGCATAGCCTGGTCGGCCACCATGATGCAGACCATCGACTTTGATGGAGACGGAGATCTGGATATCCTAATGGGAAACACCGCTGGCGAAGTCGTGATGATCAGAAATAAACAAAAAACAAGATCCCTGTCTCATAACCAGAAATGGGAGATTGTCCCTGTGTTAAATGTGGGATGGGCACAGCGAGGGGTCAGCACCATCGCTGTCCAGGACTTTGACGGGGATGGGGACATGGACATCATCGTCGGAAGTGTGAGTTACCCCGACCTGAAGTACTATAAGAATGACGGCAGTGGTAATTTTTCCCTCTACTTAACCTACCAAGAGCCCGATTTTTATGGCGCATCTACGTGTACCATAACGGCCGATTTCGACAAAGACGGAGACTTCGACCTGGTTGTTGGTTCGGACAACTGGAACTATGACAATGATGGCGTCGGTGACAGTTACGATGGCACAGGAAATGGAGGAAAATGTTATTATTTCCGGAATTCAGGAGGGGATTTTGTGCGATCTTGGATGTATGATGGACGCAGCGTGCTTCCGGAAGTCTATGATTTTGATCTCGCCGTTTATTTTGATTATGACCTGGATGGGGATGATGACTTTTTGATCGCCGATGGAAACCACGCAGAGAAATATTACCTGTTCATCAATAATCTGGCAGATGTGTATAATCTCGAAGGCACCGCTTTGTCACTCAATGTCTCTCCAGCTCTTAATCCTCAGCAGCATGCGATCACAAAAGTGCAGCTCACGAATATCGACCAGCAGGTGATCGGCGGATCGAGCTTGGGTCTGGCTGTCACGATTTTTGTCTCCAACAATGACGGGGCGAACTGGGAATTTTATCATAGGTTTGAGGGGCCGGATATTCAAAACGTCACCGACCTTCATGTCCACACATTCAAGCATTACGGATCGAAACTCAGATGGAAAGCCATATTGACCGCAGAGGATGACAACATCCCCAACTATCCCAATTCGTCTTATGAGACACCAAGGATCGACCAGATCGATTTCGAATTCACTTATGTGGATAGACGAGAGTATTCCCGCACATCTGTTGCAGCGACGATGAGCACAGAGGGCGGCAATATTAAACTGATCATCGGCGGGACTTTTTATTATCCCGGCTGGCAAGGACATTTAAGAGCCTATAATGTCAACGAAATGGCGCCGCTGGATTCTAGCTACACAGAGTTGAGGACAATCACTCGTCCAGACCTATCAGAACCTTCCGGTAGAGAGATTGTAGCCGAGGGCGTTGAGATTCTGTGGGATGCGGGTGCTGAATTGGATCTACGGAGTCCGGATTCGAGGTATATCTATACCGCCTTGCCCACGGGGGTTGGGACCACTCAAACGAGAGTCGATTTTACTGCGGCTAACGAACCTCTTCTGGGTCCGCTTCTTAACGATGTCAACGGCGACCATGTGGGATTGATCAATTTTGTCCGCGGAGAAGGACGGTACTGGAAACTGGGAGACATCAACCACTCCAACCCGGTAGTTGTAGGCCCTCCGGATGGCGATCCGGCTTTAAAGGGTGCAGGTTATGAGGACTTCGTGGAGACCTGGAGTGGTAGGCCCAAAGTGCTTTATGTCGGGGCGAATGACGGGATGTTGCATTGTTTCAGTCTCCTGACCGGAGAAGAACTCTGGGGCTTCATCCCTTATAACCTTCTGCCGAAGTTGAAAAACATGTGGGCCGTTGATGTAGCCAGTGCGGACAGGTATTTTATGAGAGATTTCTATGTGGATGGAAGTCCCGCGGTCGCGGATGTGCAAATCGGAGGAAATTGGAAGACAATCCTGATCTGCGGACAGGGGCCGGGGAAGGGGAGTATTGTCGGTGGAGGGATCACTGGCAACTACTATTTCGCCCTGGACATAACCGATCCTTCTAATCCGCAGCCTCTTTGGGAAGTCACCCATGACACAATGGGTGAATCCTGGTCGGTTCCGGTGATCGGGAAGATCGATAAGGATGGAGAGACTTGGGCGGCGTTTATGGGCTCCGGTTATGATAATTATGCGGATGACGTAATTGGGAATTGGTTTTATGCTGTCGAACTCGAGACGGGGAATATTTTCTGGATGTTCGATGCTGAGGAATTCGACACCATAGCGGAACGCGGTTTTATATGGAATATCCAAAACACGATTCCGAGCTCTCCCTCTTCGGTCGATTCCGATCTCAATGGAATGCTCAACAGTGTTTATGTGCCCGATTTGGACGGGCGCCTTTGGAAAGTGGATGTGACAGTCCCGTTCCTGAACTTGGATTCCTGGAATGAGGAGATATTGTACGCCGATTCGAACAATTATCCGATCATCAGCAAACCGGAGGTCTGGGTCAATCCCATGGTTTCGGGTGCGAATCCCCGTATTTTCTTCGGAACCGGTGGAGATGATAACGCGCCCGATGATGCCCTGTATTCCTTTGTGGCGTTGCTCGATAACGGGGCCGCCGATCAAGCCGACAGGGTGGAATGGTATCTAGGTGATCCGGCTATTCTTAATCTCCCCGCAGAGAAACAGGTCGGCGTGTTGGGATTCGGTGAGAAGGTCTGGGCCGACCCTAAGATTGGAGATTTTATCGTCTACTTCAATACATTGACGGGCAGCATCGAGAGTGTTGACCCATGTGAGAACATTGCCGGAATCGGGAAGCTTTATGGACGATTCATCGTTTCCAAAGCGGGAACCGTTGTTGGTGGGAGTGCTTTCAGAACAGCTGGCGGTAATGTGGAAAGTCTGACTCTCTCCATCAAAACAAGATCTGCTGTGACATTGGGTGAGCAGTCTTCGACAGAAAGTGGTACCAGGAAGAGAGAAGTCTACATCCAGGAATATGATTCCACCATCCAGAAACTGGAGCAGCCGACCGGAGGCCTTGTCAAGGTCAAATCTTGGAGAGAGATTTACCAGATTATCAAAAATTAATCCTGGAAATTTTCTATCCGGGCTGCCTGTAGAGTGACAGATATGCCTCGATGATCCTCTGGCCGTAGAGAAAAGCCACGAAGGCAGCAGGAGCTAGGAAAGTCCCGAAAGGAAGAGCGTGCTGGAGGTCTTTCTTCTTGAAAAGGATAAAAAAGATCCCCACAAAAGCCCCTCCGACGGATGCCAGGATGAGAGTGAGTAGAGTTTGCTTCCAGCCGAGGAAGGCCCCGACCATCAGCATCATGGTCACATCCCCCAGGCCCAAACCTTCTTTTTTGCGCAGGAGGTAATAGGCGCCGTAGATGAGAAGCAGAAAACCCGCCCCTGTGCCGGCTCCCAACGCGGCCTGAGGGAGGTTCAAGTCATCCCTGAAGAACGTGTAGAGGAGAGCCAGTCCAAATCCAGGCAGGGTGACCTCATCCGGCAAGATTTGGTGGTGGTAGTCGATGAATCCCAAGACAATGAGAGCAGAGACGAACAGACAGGAAGCAAAAAAGTGTGGGGTCAAGGAATGTTGCTGATAAACCAGCAAAAAGCAAAGCGGCGTTATCGCTTCGACAAACGGATAGACCGGCGAGATTCTGGCCCCGCAGGACGTACATTTCCCTCTTAAAAAGAGATAGGACAAAACAGGGATGTTCTCGTAGAACTTGATCTGTGTTCCGCAGTGAGGACAGGAGGAAGGGGGCCGCATGAGGCTGAGGCCTCTGGGAAGACGGTAAATGACCACATTGAGAAAGCTTCCCCAAACGAGACCGAACACAACGATTAAAATTATCGCTTCCATGGGCTTATCCGTGTCGTGATGTCCTCTGTTTGGGGATCATAGATGTAATCCTCCCCATCCAGGTCTTTGGGAACAGCCGTGATAAATCCATCGGTCACCAGCTGTTCGAGCTCCTTTGGTGCACGACCGTGTTTGTCCTTGTACAGCGCGATGGCCGCTTTGAGTGTCTCGAAATCCATGGCCGCTTTTGTCCGGTAGAGATGGTTGGAAGCGATTTTTATGACACGAGGATCGGTGGCTGACTCATACACCTCAAGCCAGCTTTGCCAGGCCGTTTTATAGTCAGAGATCCGGAATGCCGCGTTGGCGTACAGCCTTTGGGCGATTGCAGGAGCGCCTTCGATTTCCATGACCATCTTGTAATATTTTTGCGCGACTTCAAAATTCTTTGCGAACATTTGAGCGAAATGCCCGGCTTGCAGGGGCATGATCCACTGTTTGGGATTATTCTCTATCCCCCTGTCGAGAATAGTGAACGCGAGATTAAGGTCTTTTGTGTCATAAATGGCGATGAGAGCCCCGATTTCGTACGGGTCCAGATACTGAGGATCTAGTTCGGCTATTATCGCAAATATGTGGTCCAGGTAATCGAACCGGTCCCAGATTTCCTGGTCGCTGAAATACTGGATGGCCCATAAATAGACAAGATCCGCCATGAGAGAATGATACCCGAAGGTCACGTACTTGAGCGACTTACCGGAGGGTATGTAAATAATAGACGAGCCCGGCACCTGGTAACGCGCTACGGAATCGGTTTTAAGCTTCAGCCCGGCAAAGAGTCCGAGGCTTGTGACCAGGATCAGGAGGATCGTGACTTTTTTCATGGATTTAAATAAAATCCCGCCTTCGGAATATGAGCATTGCGAGAAACAGAACGAACACCGAGTAGGCGACTCCATACAGAAAGGAAAACAGGAAGAGCTCCGGAGGGATGGGAAGTCGATGAACGATCTCGGTCTTGATGTTGAAATTCTCCAGGTCTGGAAGGAGTGTGTAGAGCACGCGCGCCAGGGCCCTCCCCAGCCCCGGGTGAATTTTTTTTATCAGGGTTTCAAGCCCCCAGGACAGGTGGCCTATCAGATAGAAGGAGAGCGTGTAGATCGAGCTCAAGATGGGTGTGGAGAAACAGGAGAAAAGGATGGCGACGGCCGTGATCAAACACAGCTCGCAAAAAATGAGAAAGACAGCAGCAAACATCTGCCATTCGATCCTGAATGTATGGACAAAGAGTAAAATGAGGAAGAGAATTGTCATCAGGAACAGCATGACGAAGAGGGTCAAGATCATGCCGAAATACTTGCCGAGCAGGAATTGAAACCTGTGGATCGGTTTTGAGAGCAGTGTGTACAGAGTTTTTTTGTCGATCTCTTTATAGACGAGGCCGGTTCCCACGAGGATGGCCATCAGGGCCCCGAAAAAGGAGAGGGCCGCCAGGCCCACGTCGCTGATGATTTTGACCTGATCGCCCACTGTAAGCAACGCAAGGATCCTCGAGAAGAGGAAACAGACAGCAGCAAAAAAGAGGATCACATAGAGGATCCTATCCCTAATGGCCTCTTTGAAGGTGTTGAGGGCGATGGCTTTAATCTTCATCGTGTCTTCACCATCTCGACAAAAAGGTCTTCCAGAGTTTCCGTCCTGGGTATGAGGGAGTGGATTTTTCCTTTTTGGGAGTGGACGAGCTCGAGAACTTCCTCGAGTTTGCCCTCATCTGTGATCTTGAGGAATATCCTGTCTCCGGACGAGACAAAACTTTCACTCAAATCCCTGAGCCGGTCTTCCTTCAGTCCTGAAAGGATAACTTCCGTGAAGTGGATCTTCTCTGAGATGAGATCCTGCAGCGATCCCGAATTTATGATTTCCCCATTGACGATGATAGCCACCCGATCACAGATCATTTCAATGTCCTGGAGGATGTGCGAGGACAGAAAGACGGTTTTGCCTTCTTCGCCCAGCCGGACAATGATATCCCTGATCTCTTTCCTCCCCAGGGGGTCGAGACCACCGAGTGGCTCATCCAGGAATACGATGGAAGGCTCGTTGAGCAGGGCCTGCGCCAGACCGATCCTCTGGATCATTCCGCGGGAGAATTTTCTCAGCTGAAGGTGGGCGGACGTCTCCAAGCCGACAAGACGAATGAGTTCCTGGATTCTCTCTTCCTTTTTATTTGAGCCAATATGGTACAGTTGACTGTAAAACTCAAGGAATTCGGTTGCTGTAAGATAATCATAAAAATAAGGGTTCTCCGGCAGGAATCCGATCCGCTCTTTGGCCGAAAGCGCCAGGTAGGGCTGGCCAAGAATGCGGATATCTCCTTTCTCGGGAAAGATTAGCCCAAGCAAACATTTGATGGTCGTGGTTTTTCCGGCTCCGTTCGGGCCGAGATAGCCAAAGATCTCGCCCTGCTCGACCTCCAGGTTAATTCCTTTGAGGATCTTCTTTTTTTTGAGGAGGAAACCGGTTTTGAATGACTTGTGGAGATCGGTAATCTTGAGCGCTTCGGCCATACAGTTCCCTCTCATTATACCGATTCCTCTTGCTATTTCAATGATTTTTCAAAAGGCGTTAGCATCCTTATTTCCGTGATGGCTTGAATGCATAATGCGCTATGGAGGGCTCCAATTGTGTGGTGGAGAAAACCGTATGGAGGGGTGGATGGGTACGGCACATCTCCCAGTGGGAGATTTGAGGGAAGCCTCCACGATCGAGCGAAGTTTCCTCGCTGGGGAAATTGAGTGTGTTTTCGAAATCACCAATTGGAGCACCCGGAATACTTGTCATCACGGTATAAAGAATGCTTCCTCAAAAGATGAACGTGTCGCTCGAAAAATCAAGGAAAAGATCCGAATTATTTGAGCCCGGGAATTTTTTGGGCGTTTTTGAGCAGCCAGTTCTGAGTGAAAACATGCTCTCTATTGAGGCCCAAGTGTTTCTCGAGTTGCTCCTTGATCTCGCCGTCCGGGATCATGGCAATCAGGCTCTCATACGCGCTTATGAGCTTTTCTTCAGCAGGAATGAGAGTATCCAGTGCACTCATGCGGTCATCTCCGGGATAAACGGATGGCATCGGGTTCAAACTCGTTTCCACCCCATCGGCATCTCTCTCTGCATTTTCAATTTTGACGACATCTCCCCACTTGATGAGTATGCCAGAATTCTTGTCCCAGGCTCTCATCACGTCGATAGAGTTCTTGAAGAGCCGTTGGCTCAAGTCTTGGTGCTCACTGAAGAGAATCGTGTAGTAGAGATACCGGTGGAGGATCTCATTTTCCAGCCGCATGATTTCGTGCAGGAGCGAGACCTCTTCTTTGTGTACATTATCCGGGTTGGGCTGGAAACACAGGGCATCGTCTGCGCCCTCGGTCTTCATGGCTTCCATCATGGCGACGAACTGATCGGCATGTCGGACTTCGTCGTAGGAGATGTTCAAGATCATGTTCTGGATTTTGGGGAAGGCCCCTTCTTCGAATTCGGCGGACTGGTAGAGGTCGGTTACCATATCCTCGGTCCCTTTGTCTCTCTTGAGGTTATCCATAATCCTTGGATAACGCATGACTTTATCCGTTTTAAAAGAGGGCTCTCCTCCCATCTGTTTGATGATTATGCCGAGTTGTAGAGAGTGGTACATTTCATCGATCCCGATCTGGATGGTCTGTGCCCTGGCGTCCGTCGTTCGTTTCATGACCGGGTCCTTGTAGAGGAATTTACCCTTGGGCATCGAGTAAGCGTGGATGGTGTACTCGAGACTTACAGCCCACTCATGTTCTAAGGCAACATTCAAGAGTTGGATGGCCTCCTCTTTTGTTTGGATGGTGTTTGTTTTTTCCATTTCTTCTCTCCTTAAATTCGATCTGGATTATTCCTGAAACTGCCGAAAATCTCCTTAAAAACGACTGTTCCGATAGTTCTTAATATCGGCATTTTTTACCCTACAGGCGATACGATCTAACCAAAGAGACTTCATGTGGCGCCCTCGCCACAATACAGTGCAGCTTCGTGGGCCACTGCTCAGTCTTTGTAGCCCCCGACTCGACCTCCAGCTCAACTTGCGAATAATCCAGATTGGCAACGAGTTTACTACTATAAATAAAGAATATGCATAAATCAACAGGTTCGTGCACATCCTGAAATATTCTTCAAATGCTTGAGAATGAACAAAATCACCCCCAATATCACCGTTAGAGGGGATTGACCGTCGACCAGGCCTGTGAGAACATGGACTCACTCAAACGACCTTGCGCAGTTGTTCACCTCATCCAAGGCAGCGTCGAGGTTAAGAAAAGGGAGGGGAAGGACGATTCCTCTCCCGCCCTCCTTTCATCCCCTAAGAAGCGACTTAGGGGATGTTTTATTCATTCCTTGATTGAAAAAATCCTTGGGAATATAATTGGAGGTCTCGATGACCCAAGATTGCAGGAGGAGGAAGGCTGGCGTTTTGCGCCAGCATAATTAAGCGATGTCGACAGAAACACAGATACCCAAACTCAGAACCGATATGGAGATCTTTACCACATATTACCAAGGCCAAAAGGCTCTGGTTGTGAAAGATGCCCTGGGTTTGATAAAAGATCCTGTTGTGCTGCAGGGACAGATCCTCAACTTTATTGGGCTCATCGATGGAAAGCGGACTCCCCGAGACATTCAACTCGAACTCATCCGGCAACAGAATGGTGTATTTGTGGGTGTCGAATACGTCCAGAGCCTTCTCTCTGAATTGGATGCTCTTTTCCTCCTGGACAGCGCAAATTTCAAGGACACAAAAAAGAGAATTTTCACTGAATACAGCCGACAAGCAGTCCGGCCTGCGGTGCTGGCTGGTCAAGCCTATCCGAGCTCTGCCGAAGCTCTCCGAAAATATCTGGATTCATTTTTTTTGGGGCTGGAAGAACCTTCTATCGTAAACAGGAACAAAGGAGTCTCTGCTCTTATTGCTCCCCATATCGATCTCAGTGTGGGAAAGGACGTCTACGCTCGAGCGTACGCAGCGATTAGGGAAATTGCCCCAAAGATTGTTGTGCTTCTAGGTACCGGACACAGCCTCCATCATGCGTATTTTTCGTTGACCGAGAAGGATTTTAAGACCACCTTTGGATTGGTGCGGACAGATAAACCGTTTATCCGGAAACTCAAGGAGGCGGGCAAGGAAGTCGTCGCTCCGCACGACTTCGAACACCGGAACGAACACTCTATCGAGTTTCAGCTGATCTTTCTCCAGTATCTATTCGGTTCTGATTTTTTGCTTGTTCCTGTTCTTTGCGGGTCGATGCAGAAGGATCTGAAGGGGGTTTCCCGTGCCTCTGAAATTCCAGGGGTGAGCGGTTTTTTGAATGCTCTAAAAAAGCTCGAGAGAGAAATGGGGCCATATCTCCTCGTCGTTGCGGGAGTGGATTTTTCTCATATCGGTCCCAAATTCGGGCATTCTTTCCGGGCGTCCAGCTTGATCGAAGAGGCCAGAGATTTTGACACGCGTTTGATAGACGCCATCTGTTCCGGAGATCCAACGGGTTTTTGGGCGGAGACACAAAAAGTCAACAATCAGTATAACGTCTGTGGATTCTCCAGCATCGCCTCGTTGCTGGAGCTTTTCCCCGGGGCTGTCGGTCAGCGTCTCGGTTATGATTTTTGGGAGGAAGACGAAACTCAATCCGCTGTGAGCTTTGCGGCCATCGCTCTGTCTTCCGAAAGCTAAAGGAGGATGGAGTAAAGAGCAATCGTGTGAAAGGATTACAAACATGAGCGATTTTGGAGGGGCTGTTAAAGAAAGTAACGCATACGACATCGCGATTTTAGGTGTCCCGTATGATGGGAAATCCTCCTATCTCAAAGGTCCGTCCGATGGTCCCCGGGCTATCCGTGATGCATCCACAGTCAAAGCCATCAACGCCTGGACAGAGCTGGGTATCAACCTGGCGGAGGATGTAACGGTAGTGGACCTCGGTGATGTGGATACGGAAGGAGATTTTGCCGATATCTCCGTCAGAGTGGAGACGGGCGTGGAAGAGATCCTGAAGAAGGAGGGCCGGCCTATTGTGCTCGGGGGAGATCATTCCATTACACCTCCTGTTGTCAGAGCCATGGCCAGAACCTATTCCGATCTGGATATCCTCCATTTCGATGCGCACCCCGATCTCTACGAAGAGCTGTATGGCGATCGTTTTTCCCATGCTTGTCCTTTTGCAAGGATATTGGAGGAGGGGCTGGTCAAAAATTGCGTTCAGGCAGGAATCCGTGCAAGCACAGGGGCTCACAGACAAAAGGCTGCTGCATTCGGCGTCCGCACGATCCCGATGAGTGAATGGCAGGAGGACCTCGCTCTCGTTTTCTCCAATCCTCTCTACATCTCTTTTGATGCGGATGTTCTCGATCCCGCATTCGCCCCAGGCGTTTCCCACCACGAACCGGGCGGCCTCTCTACAAGGCAGGTCATCAACCTGCTCCATCGCCTGCAGGCGGATATCGTGGGGATGGATGTGGTCGAAGTCAATCCAGCAAGAGATATATCCGGAATAACTGCGGCTGCGGCTGTCAAGATCGTTATGGAGGTTGCAGCCCGAATGACCTTATCGATAAAAGCTAAACAAAAGGAGGCACTATGAGGAAATTTCATTGGCTATGGGTAATGGTTCTGCTTCTGTCCGGGATTATGTCTGCTCAAGATGGCCCGGTCTTCGATGATTATTTTGTCGATAGAACCATGCGTGTGGATTACCTGCACACAGGGGATTCTAAGGATGAGATCATAACTATCGATCGCATTTACCAGCAGGGCATCTGGGCAGGGAGCAAAAATAATCTTATCGACAGACTCGACTATGGCCGGTATTGCATCAAGATCTATGACGCCCTATCTGGAAAGCTCATTTTTTCCAAAGGGTTCGACAGCTATTTCGGAGAGTATAAAACCACGGACAAAGCATTCGAGGGGATAAAGCGCGCATACCATGAAAGTTTTCTCCTCCCCTACCCGAAGGGGACGATTCGATTTTCCTTTGAGGCAAGGGACAAGAAAAATGTCCTACACTCCATTTTTACCCAGGAAATAGATCCCTCCTCTGTGGACATCTTGAGAGAGAGTCTGGATGAGGGGGTCAAAGTATTCGAGCTCTGGAAGACAGGAGACCCCCATGTGAAGGTGGATGTGGCTTTTATTGCGGAAGGGTATACCCAGGATGAAGAGGCAAAACTCAAACGAGATCTCGAGCGATTCATGAGGGTGTTTTTCAAACAGGAGCCCTACAAAAGCTTCAAGAATGAATTCAATCTTTACGGTGTTTTTAAACCTTCACAGGAGAGCGGTTGTGACGAGCCCCGGCACGGCGTCTTCAAGAACACCTCGATAAACGCCACCTTCAATTCACTGGGATCGGCACGCTATCTTTTGACTGAGGACAATAAATCTCTTCGTGATATTGCCGCGCATGTTCCCTATGACACGCTTGTTATCATGATCAACCAGGACCGCTATGGCGGAGGCGGGATTTACAACCTTTTTTGCACATTCACTGTTGATAACCAGTGGCATGAGTATCTTTTTTTGCATGAATTCGGTCATTCGTTCTCCGGTCTCGCAGACGAATACTACACCTCATCGGTGGCTTACAATGAGTTCTATCCCCGCGGCATCGAGCCTATGGAACCCAACATCACGGCACTGCTCGACCCCAAAAAGCTCAAGTGGAAACACTGGGTAACACCTGGAACGGCCATCCCCACACCCTGGGAGAAAGAGGCCTTTGACAGGATGGACAGTGAGTACCAGAAGATCCGGCAGGAGATCAACGAGAAAATCGCAAAGATGAAAAGAGAGGGAGCTCCCAAAGAAGAGATCCTCGCGGCAGAGGCCGAATCCGAGAGACTCTCCAAGCAGCATGCCGACAAGATGGATGCTTACCTCAAAAGAAGTGCGTTTGAGGGCAAGGTGGGAGCCTTCGAGGGTGCGGGATACTCCTCCCAGGGACTCTATCGCCCGATGCTGGATTGTCTCATGTTTTCGAAGGGAGCCAAGCCCTATTGCAAAGTCTGTGAACAGGCTGTCATCACAGTCATAAAACAATACACGCAATAATCCAGGGAAGGAGTGAATCCAGTGAAGAAAGTTCGAATACTCAGCGTTTTAATGATAACTCTTGTCTGTGCGGGGAGCGTAAGGGGTTTTGGCGATAAATCCCTTTTTAGGCCCGAGATGGCCCAGTCTCCTTTGGCCCGGTCTGTTTTCGCCTTTATCAAATCGAATAGAAACCGGGTAATCGATGAGTGGATTCACCTGACAGAGATCCCCTCTCCATCCGGGCATGAGGAAAAACGAGCTAAGTATATGCAGGAGCAATACCGTCTTGCAGGATTGGATGGGGTCCATATCGATAATTTCGGGAATGTTATCGGACTATGGAAGGGAGAGCCTGACGGGAAGAACATCCTTATATCCGCCCATATGGATACAGTCTTCCAGGATGTCTGGGCAATCGAGGTTAAGCGGGAAGGGAATGTCCTGAAGGCTCCTGGGATCGGCGATGACACAGCCAGCTTGATCAATCTTCTCTGGTCTGTCCGTGCGCTCAAGCATGGGGGTTTTCAACCCAAAAACACATATATTTTTCTGGCCACTACAGGAGAAGAAGTGGGATTTGTGGGAATGGATAAGTTTCTCAAAGCATCCCAGGAAAGCTTTGATCTCGTCCTGGCGCTGGATGGAGATCTGGGCAAGGTTCATTACGGGGCCCTCGGATTTGGGGGAGGACGGATCACGTTCAAAGGCCCGGGTGCACACACAATGCAGAGTCGTGGAGTGCCCAATCCCAATCTGGCTGTCGCTCAGGCCATTGACCGGCTCTATGATATTCCACTGATGGCTGAACCTCTTGAGAAATGGACGATCCTCAACATCGGCATGATCGGCGGGGGCAAAGTCCGGAACGCTGTGTCTCAAGAGTCCTTTTTTACCGTGGATCTTCGTTCTGCTGATCAGGAAGAGCTCGAGAGAGTTCAGGGAGAGATCAGGCACATATCGAACACTGTCGCCCAAGAGCTCGGTGTCGAGGTGGCCATCGACCTGAATGAGGACTCCAAAGCCTATCAGATTCCCGGCGCCCGGGAATCTTACCTCGTTAAAACTGTCCTCGATATCCTCAACTACCTCGATGTCGAAGGTGTCCAAGCCGATCCATTGGGCTCCACCGAGGCGAATGTCGGTATAGAACAAGGTATACTCTCCGTCAACCTCGGACGGACTTATGGTCGGTACAAACACAGTTTGAGGGAGGAAGCAGATATTGATGGCCTGTTCCTCGCTATGAAACAGATTCTCCTCCTTATGATTGCGCTGGGTTGAACCTCAGATGAGGGTGACGATCTTTTCCAGCCAATGCTGGTCGATGGGAGAAAAGGCGTCGAGCATCTTGCTATCCACATCCAGCACTCCCCAGGCATGCCCCTTCTGATCGATCAGGGGAACAACGATCTCAGATTTGGACCTGCTGTCACACGCGATGTGACCCGGGAACTTATGAACATCCGGGACGATGATGGTTTTTTTATCGAGGAAGCCAGCCCAACAGACACCTTTTCTACGCTCGAGAACCTGGCAAGCCAGAGGTCCTTGATAGGGACCCACAATCAAGTCATCATCTGTATGGATGTAGAAACCGGTCCAGAAGTAATGGGGCATTTTGTGCTGAAGAATCGAAGCGATGGTCGCCATCCGCGCAATCCGGTTTTCCGTTCTCTGGAGAAGCTCCTCCAGTTGTCGGTATATCCGTTCGTATCGCTTGGCAAGAGTTTTTGGGTCGGGCATAAAAAACCTCCTCATTCTCTGTCGCTCTGAACGAAAATGTAGCACTGCCCCTCCCCTGAGTCAATAATTTATTCGGGAGACCGGCCATTCCCAGGCACTTCTTATCTTAGGCACGATTGACATTTGAGAAGGCTTTCACTATTGTCAGTATTATAAATTAAGGAGGTCCATCGCATGCATCAGCGAACCGTAAAACTGTGTGTTTTCCTGGTTTTGATGTCTCTGGCCGCAGTAGGAGCACTGGGAGATGCAAGGGGCAATATTTACAGACTCGGCGTTGACTTAGAACGAACAGCTAGCCGGCTCGCTCAAAACAATTATGAACACTTTAAAGGATGGGATGCCGAGTTTACGGATGTGGAACAGTCCGCTCTTTTTAAATCGGAGGCGTTTGTTGCGTCTTGCCGCCTCTTCTTGAGGCTTTCGGAAGAGAGGTCTGAATATCTCAGAAGCGGGTATGTGCGTACAAATTTGTATCACTCGTTTGTCTTTTTAAACCGGTCATTCAAGGATCTTGAAGAGGAGATGCGCAAGGCAGGGGTTATGCCTTATTCTCTGAGCCAATGCGGCAGGATCTTGGATCGAATGGACGATGAATTTGCTAAATGGCCTTCTGTAGACAACCTTTCCTACCTTCATGAGAAATATGTAAAGGCAAGAGATGCGACCGTTTACAAAATAGAACGGAAGAGCCCTGGCGTGTATATCTTGCGGGCTTTCAAGAATCTGGAGAGCCTCTTCCGATACAATTACTATTTGAACAGAGGAAACAATCCTTGGGATCATCTTGTGGAGGTTCCCTATGAAACTCTCATGAGGATGGAAGAAGGGCCCGTACTGGATTTCAGTTTTGAAGGAGAGCTCGTCATCGAGCTCAGCTCAAGGCCCAACAGACCTGTCTATCTTATCGAGCGCGGAAAAAAAAGAGGGGTTACGTCGCCGAGGGTTCTCCAGCGCTTAGGAGGATGGGAGCGTGTCTATGAGGTTCCGCGCGAAGTCATCGATTCCTATCCAGAGGGTGAACCCATTAAATAGTTCGCTTCGGCCTCAGGGACCACTGCTTCAGGCTTGGTGAAGGAGTAGCGTGAATTGACCTTGGTTCGTGAATAGTCCTGGCTCATCTCTATGGGGTTTAAGTGCGGGCTGTTGTCAGCAAAAGGGGGGTTGATGATGGGAACCAAAAAAGGTGGGGGCTCTCTCCAGCCCGCAAAAAAGAGCCACTATCATTATATCAAAAAAAGTGTTGTTGTAAAGAAAAAAATAAAAAAAAATCAAATTTCTATAGTTATATAGGATTCTCCCCATGAAACGTTATCCATTTTTCCCTAAAAGTTGCCATCTATTCATACGTCCGATAATACCACCGCTAGTGCTCTGGGTGCTGTCTTAACGCCCGTTGCTAAAGGTTAAGAGCTGCTAGAGTTGTGATTTTTGCGAATGCCCGTTTTCCCCCCTGAAGAGAACAGCCTCTACAGGGAAGGATTTTTTCTAAATATAGCTTGACATTATCCCTGTTTTTTTATAAAAATTTTGACAAGACCAGTAAAATTGGATCAAAATTCTTTATTAGAAGCGGATTCCATGCTATACGAAGCATTAAATTTTACTTGGAGGTAAAATAAATGGCATACGAATTCACAAATTCAAAAGGTGTGAAGTATTATCTCCATTTTAAGGATGTGAACCTAAAAGGGGGGAGGCAACAACGCATTTACTTTTTTGCCCGGGATATCAGAGATGGTTCCCTGGATGCGGTTCCCGATGCTTACAAAGTCGTTGAGACCGAGAGAACAGGGATGCCCATCCTGAAAAAGAAATAGGCATCTCTCGATAAGAGGGAGCGGTCCAAGGATCCGGCCGCTCCCTTTTGTCATTCTTTTCTGCAATCTTTCCACACATTACATCCTACAGTTTTACTTCTCTACCGATTGAGCATGAGGTTGAGGATATCTCCGCCTCAGTCTGTGTATTCACTCCCTAATTTTACTCGGGTTCTTGGCCATAGCGCCGCTATACCCATAATATTTTGGTGTGTTCTGGGGCCAGTTGTCCTTTAATAGGGACAGAAAACTCCCTGTCTTGGTCTCTGTCCAGGGGGGGCATCCTGGCATATTATTTGCAATAAATATTGGCAGAAAGGAGGAAGCATGAGAAAACTTACGTTAATTATTGTGTGTTTCTTGCTCTGTCTTCCCCTCTTTGGCTACGCGGATAACGGCACGGAATACTATGACTATAGCTTTGCACGGATGAGTTATGTGACGGGTGATGTGTACATCGAGAGAGCTTCAGACATGGGATATGAGCAGGGAACGGTCAATCTCCCTATCGTCGCAAATGACAAGCTAGGAACCAGGGATGGTCGCGCCGAAATTCATTTTGGCCGGAAAAACTACCTCAGGGTCGATAGATACACACACGTTGATTTTGCCAGTCTGCCCAGGAAAGGGTACGACCGGGTCAAGCTCAACTTGCTATCTGGCAGTGTATACTTGAGAGTGAGTTTTTTAGGCCGGGAGAAAGATTTTGAAGTGCATACACCGGATGCCTCTTTTTATATTCTCGAGGAAGGACTCTATGGAATAAAAGTCGTTGAAAACAGCGAAACAGAGATCCATGTTGTGGAGGGAGCCGTCGAAGCCGCGGGAGAAGAGGGATCTGTTCTCGTGGAGTCAGAAAAAAGGCTGGTGGCATCCAATGGTGCCTTTCTTTCGGGTCCGGAATATCTCTATGCCAGTTACAGCGACAATTTTTTCGAATGGTCGAACTCGCGAGACGACCTTCACTTCCGAGCAGTGGAAAAAGCCTATCTCCCCGCTGAGATCTACGAGTATGAATCCGAGCTTGCCGCCAATGGTCGTTGGGTTTATGAGGGCACCTACGGTTATGTTTGGGTTCCTCACGTATATCACCACACTTGGCGTCCTTATCACTATGGAAGATGGCTGTGGTATCCGGTCTGCGGCTGGACTTGGGTTCCCTATGCGAGCTGGGGATGGTGCGTCAGCCATTACGGCAGGTGGCATTGGCGTTTCGGCTTAGGATGGTACTGGATTCCCACCTGTTCCTGGGGTCCTGCGTGGGTTCACTGGTACAGAGGTTATGACTATTACGGGTGGTGTCCTGTCAGTTATTGGGGCTATCCTGTTGTCGTTCAGAACAACTACTTTTACGGCCGCTGGAATGATCGGCACTATCCCGTGAATTCAAGAGCACTGACCGTCATTCACAAGAACCAGCTTCAGGCGCCACGAATTTCTAAAGTGGCTCTATCCCGGAGCCAAACGAATCGCCTGGGGAAAATTTCACTGGCATCCAGTAAACCCAAGATCAAAGGAACCGTCCAAAGGAATACTTTGACGAGCCAGAAGGCCTCCAAAGTCCTGGCCCGGTCGAATATTCGAAAAGTCGGAAAGAGCTTTTCTTCTTCTAAAACGCTCCGATCGACATCCGGTGCCCGATCGTCCAAGATCATGGGGAGCAAATCCACATCGAACCGCTCAGCTCTAACGCGAAAAGGGCAAGCAGGGACAGCAAAAAACTCCATCTCGCGATCCTCGTCGAGGACATCCACAAAAGCCCTTTCTTCCAGGTCGACCAGCAGGAAATCTGTAGGTTCGAGGGAATTGGCCTCTTCAGTGAGGAAACGGGCACGGACTGCCATCAAATCCTACCCCTCACGGGCACTCTCCTCCACACGATCCAGCTCTCCGAGTACGACCGGTAAGATGTCCCGGTCACGTGAGACTTATCCTTCCCGTTCAAGCACGAAAGGATCGATGAAAACAGACTCACGGGCCTCAGACCAAAGGCGGAATATTTCTTCGCAAAAATCAGGAATCGAGCGTCCTTCGAGCAAAAGGAGAGCCTCACGCGCTATAAAACAGTACCCCTCACGGAGTTCGTCCACATCCCGAAGCTCATCCCGGAGCAGGAGTGATCGATATACGTCAACTCCGCGAACGAACTCCCTGAGCAAATCTTCATACGGAAGCACATCAAAATACAGCCGTCCATCCCGTTCGGGTTATTCATCAGAGAGATCGAGATCCTCCTCCTCTTACAAGTCTTCCTCGTCCAGCAGGTCATTGCCCTCATACAGATCCTCGCCTCCACGCAAGTCGTCCTCCTCTTACACGTCCTCTTCCAGATCCTACAAGTCGTCGTCATCCTATAAGTCATCTCCACGGAGCACTTCCCGAGGACGTGTCTCATCCCGCAGCTCCTCATCCTCATCGCGAAGCTCAAGGAGCTACACGAAAAGTAACCGCTCTTCATCCTCCTACAGATCGTCTTCCAGTAAGGGATCTTCCCGCAGCTCCTCCCCCAGTCGAGGGCGAACATCGTCCGGCTCAAAGTCAACCAGAAGCGTCTCTAAAAGCTCAACACGGGTCAAGAAGAAATAAGCGGACCACTTAATTTTCTGCTTTACATTTCATGCCTCCAATGGTATAAAGTATCCTGCTTAAAAACGAGAAGTGTCTCTTTCTCCAGAGCATTTAAGAAAAGACAGGCGGCATTTCTTTCGAACAAGAGATTTGAATTGGAGGTATGACTCATGGCTATTCGGTTATCAATCCCCTCAAATGGACAATGCTTTTTGAATAGGGCATCCGCCTTTCTCGGCCTAACATTTTTAGCCTTTTTTCTTGTGATGAGTACTGTATCTTGTGGAACAGCAGAAGAGGGTGTGGAAGAGGAAAGTATAGATGTTAAGGAAGGGGTTGTCCCGTTCGAAGGAACGGTTAAGGTGGCTGTGGGCAGATATGTTTTTATCCCTGAGGCCCGCGGATTCGATGTCATCATTCAAGGTGATTTTGAAGGCGGGACAGAAGGTCTTGTGGGCAAAGAGGTCAAGGGAGAAGGAGAATATTCCCCGGATAAGCCCTCCATCTTGATAGCGAACACTGTTGATGTCAAAGATGCCAGCGGAGAATGGATGACTATCTTCACGAGGAGTGAGGATGTGTTGATCCCGGAATGGATGACCCAGCAGGGAAGGGATGAAGTTTTTGTTACCCTCTCGGACCTGGAATACAATAAAAACGAAGGATGGGAGGGGAAAGAAAAAGCCAAGGTTTATGGCCAGTTGGAGCAGGATGAGGACATCGTTAATATTGTTGTTTTTGATGACAGAGGCAGAGAAGCCGGCCGGATCCTCGTCGACACTATGGATGACCTCGCAGACTTCTATGTCAAGAAATTACATCTTTTTGATAAATTCTGGTTTTACATGGATGTGAAAGAGACCGTGGAGTGGAGAACTCGGCGGAGAAGCCGCGAGCTGTTCCATGCGGATGTGCTCTTCGCTGGTCTTTACTGACACGACGTCCTAGTTTTAGGCATAATATCATACACTCAGAGGGCCTCCGTAAGAGGGCCCTCTTGCTATCTCTGGTCTTTATTCCCCTTCTCTTTAGACCGCCTCATTTTGGCGATAAGCGCGGATATCGCTGCGGCTGCCAAGAGAGCCGCTCCGGTCCATATCACCTTGACTTGATTTTTTTCGAAATGGACGAGTAGATGGATGACAAATCCGGCAAAGAGAAGTGCCGTAAAAACAGCCAGTGCGACAAGAAAGTGTATGGCGAAGAT
>JASFPP010000052.1:0-19971 GCA_050115915.1 Candidatus Aminicenantota bacterium | reverse complement strand
CACATCAAACATATGGCGGGAACGATCGGGCCTCGCCCGATGGGTTCTCCCGGGGAGAGGGCGGCTCTTGAGTACACCGCGCAAAAATTAGCCGAGTACGGTTGCGGGGTCGAGTGGCAGTACATTCCCCACTCCATCCGCACACGGTTCACCGGCGGCATGAATACGAACAGCGCAAATGTGATCGGCCGCCTCCAGGGTGAATCGGATCGAGAGATTGTCATCGGCGCGCACATCGACTCTTCTGGTCCTGAGGTTCCGGGTGCCAACGACGATGTCTCCGGTGTTGCCACCTTTTTGGAGGTCGCGCGCGTTATGAGCCAGGAACCCCACCATTCCACATATGTGTTTGTGGCCTTTGGCGGAGAGGAATCAGGGCTCATCGGATCCAACTATTTTGTGGAGAATTACCCTCTGGAGAATGTGGTGCTCATGCTCCAGCTCGATATGGCGAGCAACGATCTGCCGCTCATGATCTGGCTCGAGACGACAGAACACCAGAGCCCGGAGTGGCTGGTTTCGGCCTCTATCGATGCTTACCACACTCTCGGGTACCGGAACATCATCTATCCCACACACTTTCAATCATTGAATGGCTCCCTGGGCGGAGCGGGCTCCGACCACGAACCTTTTATGCGAAAAGGGATACCCGCGATCGCATTTGTGAGCGATGTGAGGTTTCCCATCCACACGCGCAACGATTCTGTGGAGAATTTCGGGATCGACGGATTGGAAAGAAGCGGTAATTTGATTCTCGAACTTTTAAGGAAATTCGACCGGGATCAACCGGAACAGAACAAGGGGCACTATATGCTCCTTCTGTTCAACGAAAATCCCATCTTCGTTCCTCCTGTTCTCATGAAGATATTTAATCTGATAAGTATCGTCCTTGCGATATTCACTCTGTTTTTCTTGAGGAAAAAACGCGTGGGTTTTGCGGAGGATAAAAAGATCAAAAAATCCTGGCCCAAACTCCTGGTCCTCCTCATCATCATGGCGGCTGTGGTTGCCGCATCGGATTGGGTGCTCAAATTCCTGAAGGGTCAGCGCTTTTACTGGTATGCCCATCCTGGATTGCACCTGCTCTATCTCATCCCCTTCACTGCGTTGGGAATATGGCTGGCCTTGCAGGTTTTGGGGCGATGGCGATTGAGGAAGGACGTTTTCTTTTATTTAATCCGGGCCTCGATCTATCTTTTGATGTTCACTCTTATCGCGTGGGCCTTTGTCAATCCCCGGCTGGCCCTCTATCCTGCTTCCGGCCTTCTCCTCTTGAGTCTGGCCTGCCTGGCACCCTGGGGCTGGCTCAAAGGCGTGCTGTTTGTTCTCTCGCCTTATTTGATGGTTCGGCTCCTCTTCATCCCGCAGCTCTATGAGTTTATATACAGGGGTGTCGCGTTCATGGGGATGCAGATGAGATCCGTTGTGGCAGAATTGATTTTTTCAGGGGCGATGATCTTTCTCATGACCCTTTTTGCGATGCCGTTTCTGCTGGGTTTTGCAGCGGTTTATCGAAGTTTTAAGGGGGATCTTTTTGGGCTTAAACGGTTTCGTAAGAAGTGGGCGCTTGTTCCGATCGCAGTGCTTATCCTCGTATGTACCGTTTATCTTTTGACGCTGCCCAGCTACACATCCACGTGGGAACAGGAAGTCCGCGTCAATCAAAAATACGATGGCAAAGATAAGAGCACCTACGTGGAATTCGTGGGTTTTGACTATCTCAAGGGAATCACCGCAGACATCGCAGGCCAAAAAGAGAGCCTGAACATGCGGAAGAGCTACCAGAAGATCGAGCGTGATCTGGATATGGATTGGATTCAAGATAATGTCACCTTTCATGTCGAGGAAGATGGGGAAGACAAAATCATGGATGTGGACACGCTCTTAGAGTTCGCAAAACAGCCCTTTTCTGTCAACGTGGTGTTCGAGTGTGAACAGCCCTTCACGGTTGAAGAGTGCAACGTTAAATATAGAAATGGCGAAGGCACGAGAGCGATGTTATATTGGTACAGCTATCCGCCGAAGATCCTTCGTCCGCGCTTGAAGGTGCGATTGCCTATAGATGCATCCTTGAGAACCGAGATCACGGCGACATTTTTAGAAACACCGCTGGACATAAGGTGTGAGGGGAAAAACACACATTTTATTCATCGTGCCATCATCAACCGCGAGCTCGAGCTCAAGCCGGAGGGAGAGCCCTCATCTGCAGAGATGACTGTCAGGGAAGAGATGGTGAATGTGGGTGACCACAGGCTTCACTGCCGCGTGTTCGGGAAGGGGTATCCGGTTGTTCTTCTGATCAGCGGCTTCATGGCGCCGCAGACGTACTGGGACAATATCGTGCCTGCACTTGCGGAGAGAACGACAGTTGTGACCTATGACAGAGCCGGTTATTACAAGAGCGAACTGGGTAAAGATCCGTGCACGGGCCGACAATCCACCAAAGAGCTCAAAACCATGCTGGAGAGGTTGGATGTGCGGGGACCCTATGTGGTCGTCGGGCATTCTTATGGTGTGAAGCTTGCCAAGCTATTTGCTGCCGCCTATCCCGGACAGGCGATGGGCGTTGTGCTCATCGATGGGGCTCATGAATCTTGGGTCGATGATTTCCGTGCGATCATGACAGACGATGAGCGGGAGCGGCATGAGCGGATGATGGGCGGCGGAGGGCCTCCAGGCCTGCCCAGTGGACCTGACTGTGAAAACAGAGTCATGATGACGACGATCGACCAGGTAAAGGAAATCAATGTGAAATTGCATGTGCCCGTTTTCGTCCTGACCGCCAAAAACAGGCCTCTCTCTCCATTCCATAAAAGCCTCAGCGAAGAGACCCTCGAAAAATTTCATCAGCTCGTCCTGGACAATCCCAAAAAGCATCTGGAACTCTCCCGGAAGGGGGAACAGATCATCGTGGAAGATTCGGGACACAACGTTCACATCGATCAGCCTCAGATCGTGATCGATACCATTCTTGCGCTGCTTTAATCTATCAACCTCGATACGATCCTGTCGCTGCTTTGATCTGCCGGCGGTCTTCAGGAGTCGTGTCCCGTATCTTTGCGAGCGGATCTCTATGCCTATTTTCCGAATCGAAAGCTGACGTTGAACATGACGTTTTCGAGGCCGCTGTGATCCTTATCGGTGATGGGATAACTTATACCGGCTTGAATCCTCAAGATCTGGGAGATGTTGAGCACCAGGTCGACCTCGGGTTCGAAGATGTAAAAGTGGCGGTCCCAGGCATATCCTGCACCGAACAAGGCGCCGACCTTGAAGTGGATCAAATTTTGGGGGGGGAAGATGAAAGCGGTCGTGATGCCACCATAGGCGGGCCCTCTGTAATCACAGTACCTGTATCCATCGTGATCCCAATCCCAGCGTCCGCAGTCGTGCCAATCCTCGTGTTCGGCCCTCGCGTAACCCGCAAATCCTATTGAGAAAGTGTGGTTGAACGTCCATCCCAGTTGACCGCCGAAAAGAACGGCAAACTCGTCGTGGATCTCAGTGGTTTTTGTGCTGATTTCGCCGAAAAAATACGCATGGGATTCGCCCCTGAGGAGTGTTTCTTTAGGGATCTCTACAGTTTCGGCAGGGCGTTGAGGATCGAGATCTGGCCTCTCCTCCCCTCGTTGTTCCACGCCTTCCGGAGTGAGGTCTTCGGGATTCAGTTCGACAGTTGTGCCCTCTTCAAGAGTGACCCAGGCTTTAAAGGGTTTGCTCTCAGGGACATTGATGATCAGATAGTCGCCCTCTTCCAAGCCTAATTCGACTTTTCGACCAACCTGTTTGGTCAGTTCAACGACGAGATCTTCGTCCTCATCCAAAATAGTGATCTTGCCGAAAATTCCTTCATTGAGGACTAGGATTGCAGTGGTGTCTGAGTCCTGCAAAGAGAATAAAGGGCCTGCCATAAGAACTAGACATGCGCATAAAAGAGAAATCGTGATTTTGTGTTTTATTGTCATTTGTCCTCCTGTGTTTGTTTCTAAGAATCACTTAGATGAAACACACGAGGCGGGTTGAAGTGTCACTTCACCGATCCAAGCTACCCGAGAATCTTCCCAGCAGAAAAAGTATCGCGTGTTATTCCGAGGTCTTTTTTTTAAGGTGGATGTAAGAGGGAAGGCAGTATTCCCCGTCATACGCTTGGGCGGCCGCGTAACCTCGGAGCTCTGTGGTGTCGTTATGAGGAGTCATGTTCAGCATCAGAAAGGGCGCCGATCTTTGAGTCAATTCCTTGAGTATTTGAATGTTGAAGGTAGCGATCAAATGATCATCCGTGAACTGAGGAGGATTCACTGTGGAGAGTCCTGTCTCATAGCGGTATTTTTCTCCGATGACCTTGAACCAAATCTTTCCTTTTTTCTCGATCTGCATTTGGACGGGGAGTGTCTCTTGATAAGTCTTGATCTCTCCTGTCCAGACGCCAACTAGCTCCGGAGGTGGGGTGAATTTGGGGGTCTTGCGTTTGCTTTCTTCTTCTTTTGCCTCTTCCCATGCCTTTTTGTATTCGGGGAGAATGCTCGAAAGGACAGAATGGATAACTCCGCGAAGGTTGATGCCCGATCTGTTGCACAACACGACGAGAGCGACGTTGGCTTCGGGCAAGATCCTGAGGTTTGTCGTGACACCCGGCATGCCCCCACTATGGCTTACGGTTTTGAAGCCGAAGAGATCGTAGACGCTCCAACCCAGCTTGTATCCACTTTTAGGAAGACCCGGATCTACGGCCTCCTGCATAAAGACTATGGTTTTATCTTTGAGGATGGGTTTTTGATCGCTGAGATGGTTTTTCAGGTGGAACATCCCGAAGCGCACAAGGTCGTGGGCACTGGAATAGACGGCAGAGGCCCCCCTGTGGTCGAAGTCATAAAAGGCAAGCGCATTTTTTATTGTCTTGTATCTTGCAGCCACACGGTCCTCAGCAGCAGGGGCGATTAGAATTTCTGTATGATGCAATCCTAGAGGCTCAAAAACTTCGGTCTTCATAAATTCCGGATAGGTCTTTTGAGAGACCCGTTCGATGATATAATCGATGATTCCATAGCCGAAGTTGGCGTAATTGTAGGTCTTTCCTGGTGGGTAGACGCAGACTCCGTACCTGCGGATGGATTCATCCATGCTGGGTCTTCTGTAGGGTTTGTTTTCGTAGAAAAAATTCCATTGCATACCCAGTCCAGCCGTATGGTGGAGCAGGCGCCTGACGGTCGCATGAGATGCCTCGCCTTCGAAAGCTTTTATTTTAGCCTCTCCTAGGTAGGCATTTGCGGGTCGATCGAGGTCCACAAGGCCCCGCTCGACGAGAACCATCAATCCCGTGGCCGTGATGGGTTTGGAGATGGATGCGAGAGAATACATGGTGTGGGGCGTAGCTTCGATCTTTTTTTCGAGGTTGGCCCAGCCAAAACTTTCCTCCCACAGGATCTCCCCATCTTTAGCCAGAGCGACAGAGACCGAGGGAACCTTTTGCTTTTTGAGTGTTTTCAGGATGACCGAGCGGGCCTCAGCGAATGGATCGTCGGGATCGTTTTGATTCGACTTCTTGAAGAAGAAATTAGCGTTTCCTAGAAGGATGAAAGCAGCTAAACATAAACCGAAAGTGAGGATCGTTCGCTTACTCATTTCCCCTCCTGATTTCATTTTTTCTGGATGCTTCACGATTCGATACTCAATCACTCCACTCATTCGCTAAGGTTGATAGAGAAGCCCTCTAAGCCGTAATGAGCGACCACATTGATGAATGATCCAGAGGGAAATTTTTTCGAAAAGAGGGGTAAAAATCAAGGAATATTTTAGGAGGGAGAACTCCAACCCAGGGGAATCACATTGCCCGATCCAACGATCGTTGTATTGATGACAGAAGGATTGCCTCTGTAGTAGACGTTTCCTGAACCGGCTATCAAAACGTTCAAAACATCTTTAACATGGATGCGGCATTCACCTGACCCGGGAATTTGAATGTCGTAACTGGATACGATAAAGTCCAGAGCTTCGAGATTTCCGGAGCCGGCGATCGTGACATTGTGATAATCCGCTTTTCCCGCAATGTGGATAGTGCCACTTCCGGCGATCGTGGTGCTCACTTTGTTGGCACGGACGTTCATGGACATGTTCCCCGACCCTGCGATTACCAGGAGGAGTTCCCGTGAAGAGAAGGAGCCCTCACCATTTATGGTGCCGGAGCCGGCAATAGTCAATCCTCGGATCTCCTCCATGGAAGCATAAACTTTGACGCCCGCACTGCTTGAATAACTCGATCTGGCGTCGATGACAAGAGTGCCATCGTGGCCGACGCGGGTGAGTATCAGTGGGAGGATGTTATCGTCCGTGACAACACTGAGCTCTTGCCTTGCGCTTTTATTGAAAAAGAGATCACAGCTTCCCCGTATCTCGACGCTGTGGAATGAGCCCACATCGCGGATCTCTTCAACGATAACTCCGGAACCGTAAGTTGTTTCATCGTCGCAGCAGATGTTACGGCAGGACCAGGTCGAAGCAAGAGCTGCCAAAATGAGGATATAAAGCCATTTTTTTGATAGAGGATGAGTCTGTATCATTTCAATACTCCTTACAATCGCAGTCACGTAGATTAAATGCGTGAGCAAAGAAAAAGTGTCACTTTTTTTGAGGAGCGAATTCGAACCAGGTGATGGAGACATCTTGGAGAACATTCTCTTGATATCTGCTCGCCGAGATGATAGATATTTGTAAGAAAACTCAGTCATTAAAAGGAGCAAGGCAATGGGAAAAAGAATGCTGTATTTGTGTTTAACCATAGGGATGGTGTGCTTCGTCCTGAATGCACAGACAAAACGGCCGATGAAACCTGAAGACCTTTACCAAATAAAGAATGTTACGGATCCTCGCGTGTCTCCGGGTGGGGAATGGATCGCTTTTACTGTTTCGGTACCTGACCTAGAGGCCAACAGCTATAACAGCGATATTTGGGTCATGCCGATCGGAGGAGGGGATCCTGTTCAGATGACTCGAAGCCCCAAATCGGACCACTCTCCGCGTTGGTCTCCTGACGGTAGTCACATCGCTTTTATTTCATCCAGGGATGGGGTGGCGAATTTGTATCTTCTGAGTGTCAAAGGAGGCGAGGCCAGAAAGATCACTGATTCGAAAACCAGCCTATATTCTCCCATATGGGCAAAGGATGGAAAACATATCCTGTGTGGTTCACGTGTGCTTCCAGATGGAAAAACAGACATCGAAAACTGGACAAAAGAGGAGCTCCCCAAGTGTGAGGCGCGAACGGTCAACCGGTTGCTCTTCCGTCAGTGGGACAGATGGCTGGGCGACAAAAGGAATCATGTGTTTCTCGTTACGGTTCGAGATGGATCGATGAAGGATCTGACGCCGGGGGATTTTGATACACCTCCTGTATCGCTTTCGAGTGGACATGATTTCGATATCTCACCCGATGGGAAAGAGATCTGTTTTGTCAAAAATGTAGACCCGATGCTCGCGATCAGCACGAATCATGATCTTTTCCTTGTTGATGTTGAGACTCTTGAGGAGAAAAAACTGACCACAAATCCCGCCCTCGATTTCAATCCGAATTATTCGCCCAATGGGCGGTACATCGCTTATGCGGCCATGGAAAAAGTGGGGTATGAGGCCGATCGCAGAGTCTTGGTTATGTATGACAGATTGCAAGGCAAACATACACGGTTGACGGAATCCCTCGACCTATCGGTGGAGCAGATTCTTTGGCGCCCAGACAGCAAGGCACTTTTTTTCACTGTTAGGAGAGGGGGGCGGCGGTCGATCCATGGTGTTGACCTCGAGGGCGATATTCGTCAAATTTCCGTTTCTGGGTATAACGGCCCTATCGATGTCAGCCCTGATGGAAGGACCTTGATCTGTGCGCGATCGCACAATTTTATGCCGAACGAGCTGTTCTCAGTTTCCATCGAGGGGGGAACATCATCTCAGCTCACCTTCATGAATACAGCATTTTTGAAAGAATTGGAGCTTCCTAGACTCGAAGATCTTTGGTTCACAGGCGCGGAGAACATCAAGGTCCATGGCTTTATTCAAAAACCACCCGGTTATGAGGCGGGGAAAAAATATCCTGTTGTGTTGACCATTCACGGCGGGCCCCAGAATATGTGGGCTGACAGGTTTATGACCACATGGTTCACGTTCCAGCTTGCTAGTTCTCCGGGATATGTGGGCGTCTTCATCAACCCGAGGGGAAGCTCAGGATATGGGTCCGCATTCCGCGAACAGGTGAGCAGGGATTATGGCGGCCGATGCTATGAAGATCTGATGAAGGGCCTGGATTATGTGCTCGAGCACTACGATTATGTGGATGCTTCCAGGCTGGCTGCTATCGGAGGATCTTTCGGGGGTTATTCTGTGAACTGGATCATGGGCCACACCGGCCGGTTCAAGTGCATTGTCAGCCATGCCAGCCTCTACAATCTGGTGAGTTTTTATGGCGCAACAGAGGAGCTGTGGTTTCCGGCGTGGGATATGGGAGAAAGTCCTTGGGATGAGCCGGAGTTGTATAAAAAATGGTCACCCCATGAGTTTGCAAAGAATTTCAAGACGCCAACCCTTGTCACGCATGGTGAGCTGGACTATCGGGTTCCGTTGGCAGAAAGCTTCCAGCTTTTCACCGCTCTTCAGAGGCAGGGGATTCCATCGCGGCTTGTCGTTTTCCCCGACGAGGGTCATGTGATCTCAGGTCCGCAGAACAACGTGCGCTGGTGGAGAGAGATCCACCTCTGGCTCGCCGAATATCTCAAATAAATGGTGCCAGGTACATATTTTCAATAAATGGTGCCAGGTACATATTTTCAGGGGTAAAGATTAGTGGTGCCAGGCACGTTTTTTGAGGCATAGAGCAAAAAAGGGAAGATTTCGCTTTTTATTCTGTCCTCTTTTTATTAGGCCGTGATACTATTTGCATAGGCTTCCCTGTTATGAAATATTGGAGGAACAGATAATTGTAAGGAGTGGAGGGAGAGTATGAAAAATCGTCTATTTTTGGGGATATTTATAGCAGTTGTTTTAACGGCTTTAGTTATGATGACAACCGGATGCGTTAAAGAAGAGGAAGAGGCCAAAGAGGAGAAAGCTGTCGAAGAAACACAGTTCGCAGAGAATACAGAACCGGAAACAAAAGAGGCCGAGGAAGTGATCTTTACCCGTTCCGATCCGGGAGCCTGGGGAGGAAAAGAAGACAGTCATGTTCCACAGATTGCTTACGCAAAGATAGAGGCCGGATTAAAGGTTACAGTGACCGTCAGCCATGAAATGAATCCTGAGACACCACACTACATCATGTCCATAAAACTTAAAGACGGAGAGGGCAATTTACTCGGAGAAAAGGAATTCCAGGCCACAGATGAAAAGGCTGAGGCGATATTCGAACTTACAACTGTACCCGGAAAACTGGTTGCCTACGAGAAATGCAATCTCCATGGAATATGGATGGATGAGGTTGTTGTGGCGACCGAGTGATCGGCCTTACTTTTTTTCGGTTTTGGTCTTTACTTTCTTGATCCTTATTTTATCCTTGTCGAAGTCCCAATCGAAATCAAAGTCGAAATCGAAGTCGAGTTCCTCGAGAGCTTTTAAAGCCTCCAGGGCCCTCAGAGATTCAAGACATTTCAAGCTCTCTAGACCTTCGAGGTTGACTTCCAAGTCCTCGAGTGCTTTGAGGCATTCAAGGCCTTCCACCTTTACCTCTAGATCTTCAAGATTTTTAAGACAATCAAGTTTCTCGAGTTCGGTTTTGAGCTCCTCGAGATGGATATCCAATTCAAGATCTTCGAGTGCTTGAAGTTTTTCAAGCTCGGCCTCTAACTCTTCTGTATCTATCCGGACATCGATATCTTTAAGGCATTCCTCAACCTTTGCGAGCGCTTCTTCTACAATTTCCCGAATTTCTGCCTCAGTGTAATGTTTCTCTTTTTTTATTTTACTCGCCTTCTCTTGCGATCCGATGTCGCTATTTTTGTCAGCCTGCTGTGCAGAAAAAGCGAGTGCGATACACAGAAACGAAACAGCGATAACAACGAAAGCTTTTAGTATTCTCATAGAAGCCTCCATACTCTATTCGTTGGATTCATTGATATAGACGGATGTTTTTCCGAAAAGGTTGACCCTGGAACAGACAATTTGTAGGGTTTAATCCCCAAATAAGATTGTCGGTAAACGCAAACAAAAAATAGGTGCCAGGTCCACTTTTCCCTCACCCCTGGAGATAGGTGCCTGACCCCGATTTATTTGCCGAACTGGAAGCCGACGTTGAGCATCGCATCCTTCAGGCCTGTATTCCCTCGATCGGTGAGTGGTACGCTTAGTCCGAACGTTAAACGAACGATCCGGGAGATATTCAGGACTCCCTCGATCCCGGGCTCGAATATGTAAAAAACATTGCCCACGCGACTTGTTCCGGAACCGGCAAGAGCAGTGACTCGGAAGTGAAGCTTTCTGGAAGGATTAAAATTATACGCGAAAAAGAGGCCGCCATAGTCAGGGTGTCCGTAGTCCATATTAGTCCTCCCATAGCCGGCCACACCAACGGAGAACACGCGGTTTATGGTTAAACCGAGACTCCCGCCCAAGAGAAG
Organism: Candidatus Aminicenantota bacterium; assembly: GCA_050115915.1. Taxonomy (GTDB): domain Bacteria; phylum Acidobacteriota; class Aminicenantia; order Aminicenantales; family Aminicenantaceae; genus WTAW01. The sequence goes on along the minus strand of JASFPP010000052.1, from coordinate 9,379 downwards.
GCCATACTCGCCATCCACTCGTGTCGATTTGGAGCCGAGTTCACCAAAAACTCGATAGGTCGATTTTCCCTGCAGAAGGGTGTGTTTTTCGATTTGTTCCTCTCTCCGCCCCCGGGGAGTCGTGTACGCGACATCGGTCTCTGCGAACTCTGACGGCGTGAGCTCGTATTCATCCCCTTCATCCAGTTTGATGGTCGATTCGAAAACACCTCCCTCGGGGATGTTGATCACACGGTATTCCCCTTCCTCGAGCCCCAACTCGATCTTCCGTCCCGCGGGCTTGGTGAGCTCAACAACCAGCCTATCGTTCTCATCATGGATGAATAACTGCCCGAAGATCTCCTCTCCGAGCACCAGGATAACCGAAGCCCTCCGGACATCGGTCATGACCACATCACCCGTTCCAGACATCTGGATGTCTGTGTAAGGGTGCTGAGGTCCGCTCACTGTCTTTGTCGTCTGCGCCAAAGTCTCGTTAAAAGCAAATTGATAAGCCTCGTTCATCGTGATCCGTCCATCCTGGCTCATATCCGCCGCCCCTCTCATCCCGGAAATCAGATAATGTGTGAAGAAGGAACTCTGGATGAGATCGGACTCCTGGGAGGCCTCGTTGGCGGAGCTCGACGTCATTACGGCAAACCCTCTCATGTCATAGGCCGAATCCAACAGAAAAGGCAGACGCTTCTTTCCTCCCTTGATCCGCGTGAAGGCCCCGGATGCACAGGAGTCGAGAATGGCGATACGAACATGGGCATCGATACCGTTGATCGTGTCTCTCAGGTTTTCGTAAGAAATCTTCTCATCCCCCAACAGGATATAATTATCATCCGAATGACCTGAATAATAGAAGATGAATTCAACCCGGCCATAATCCGATTTGGATTTTTCGATCTCCGACTGGAGTTTTCCCAACTCTGTGTAGAAGGTTCGCACATCGGGCTCTTCAAGGAGAAGGATATCATCCTCGTCCACTCCGCCCAATTCTTCCAACACGCTGAGGATCGCTTGTGCGTCAGATAAGGCATACTGAAGGAGAACGCGATCCTTCCCGCCCCTATTTGCCCCCACGGCCATGGCGAATCGCTTGATCACAGTTTTATCCGCTTCCTGGTTGTCCTGTGTCTCACCAGAATAGAGGGCTCCTGTATGGAGAATACAAATGATCAACAGGAATAAAATTATGTCTCTTTTTCTCATCGGGACTCTCCTTTTTTCACCAAGAGAGAATATTGATTGAGCGAATCCGGAAGATCGAGCTCTTCGTTTTCAGATTTCTCTGGGTGTTCAGCCAAAACCTTCGCACTGTTCAGGATCGCCTGGACATTGATTTTGGATTTTGATGTGATGAAGAAAAACCGTTCGAAATCCGGAGCATCGTCAAGCTCGTAGGAAGAATGAAGCAACGTCTTTTTATTTTGATCGAGAGTGGGTTCTTTGTCCTCTGACTCCGGAAAATGCAAAGTGACCACTCCCCTTCCATCGATGGAAAGGATCACCCCATAAGGAACCCCGACCGATACGTAAGCGATCTGGAGAAGGTCACCGGCGCGGGCACTATCCCCACTCTCCAGAAGCTCGACCGAGTCGTTGACCTTTCGATGGACAAGAATGTGTGGCTTTGACATATCGATCGTTTCAGTACCCTTGATGCGAGTGCCACCGAGCTCCTGGATATCTTGTGTGGTGCGGCCACCAGGGTTCTGGAAAACGATAAAGAGCACGACCAGAGCCGCCGCAAATACTGGAGAGGCGTAGAGCAGACGCCTGATCAGGATTGGCCGTCTGATCCTGTCCTCATGCTCTCTTTCTTCCCTGGCCTTTATCTGAGGAGCCATGGTTTCTGCAGGGTATTGTGCCAGAATCTCTTCGTTGGAGCGTTTAAGGGAAGCCAGCTCCTCTTTGAGCCCAGAGTCTGTTTCCAGGATCCTTCTTATCTCGTCCATTCGTCGACGGGGGAGTTCGCCGAGGAGATACCTTTCCAGTTCCCAACTGTTGACCCGATTAGTTTTCATTGTAGGCCTCCTTCTTGATTTCGATGCGCGCCTTTAATTCTCGGATCCTCTTGCGCACACCGGAGAGTGAAAGGCCGACCTCATCTGCCACCTCCTGGAGAGTCATTCCATCCACAAAATGCAATGTGGCGATCTCCCGCGTGGACTGTTTTTCCTTCCGGAACAACCGGTCCAGCAGGTCCCTCAAAATAACTCTGTTCTCTCCCTCGTCGTAAGAGGCGAGTTGGATGAGTACTTCTTCGCTTTCGCTGTCGATCGAACGATGGGTTTTCTGGTCACGGATCATGTTGAGGCAGACATTCGTGGAGATCCGAAAAAGCAGACTGGATGGGTAAAGCCCCTTCAGTCTTCTTTTGCCGACCATCAATTTTGTGAATACCTCATGCATGGCATCCAATGCCTTTTCTTCATCTCTAAGGAGCTGACGGCAGCGCCGCAGGACCATGGGGCCATAGCGTGTGTAGTATTCCTCGATGTCGATTTCCATTGTCCCTGTTCCCAAAGTATACCAAACATTTTTCGACCTTTCCCATGATGAAACACACGAGACGGCCGAAAACGTCACCTTGAAGTCAAATTAATCCATCATAAATTTCTCTTCAATATAATAATATACGTTTATATGTTTAGGAAGTTGAGCGAAATCGGGATATCGAAACCGCTAGAGACCGGGAATCCATTTGAAGGCCAGCCTCCATCGGGAGGCACGCATCGATCATAAGATCGAGCATCAAGGATGGGGGCAAAAATTCCGGTGGGGCTCTCAAGGTGGCTTTGCTTGGAATCAACGCCACTTGACTTTCAGGTTGTGTTCGCCGCGGGTTGTGATATCCGGGTGAGTGTCGAGCTTCAGCATCTCTTTTTTATTCCCGAGCTCCATCGCGGTCAGATAGACAAGCCGAGTGACTTTTTCCATTTTTGCGAAATCGGCTCTGTCGACCGTATCCGTCTCCCGGTGATAGTCTTCTGTTGTTCCGCAAAAAAACCAGACGGCCGGGACTCCATACTGGATGTAGGGGTACTGATCACTCCGGAAGAAGAAGCTATCCGGATGTTTAGGATCTTCATATGTATAGTCTAAATTCATTTCAATATATGCATCATTCACTCTGTGGATGGCAGCATCCAATTCCGAGCTTAAAATCTTCGATCCAATGAGGAAGATGCTGTTCGGATCGTTCCGGCACAGCATGTCCATGTTGAGTTCTGCGCTTATTTTTTCTACTGGAACAGGGCTGTGCTCCACAAAATAGCGCGATCCCCAGAGCCCTTTTTCCTCAGCGGTGTGCCAGACAAGAATGGTCGATCGTTTCGGCCTGGCGATCGTGAGTGCCTGTGCGATTTCGAGCATGGCCACCGTTCCCGATCCATTATCATCCGCGCCGTTGTACACCCTTCCTTCACGTGCACCGATATGGTCGTGGTGAGAGCCGAAAAGAATGTATTCGTCCTTGAGATTTTTATCCGTACCTTCGCAAAAGGCGACAACATTGGATGTGTGATCTTTGCGTGTTTTGACAGCGATCGTGATCTCAAGGCGTCGCCCTTTTGCATTGCGGGCGGGAACCTGCTCCCCCCGTTTGATAGCGTGAAACATCTCCCGGAGCTCGGCCGGAGAAATTCCGAGGATCTCGCAGGCCATGGAATGACGGATGTCTGCACGCAAAGAGTAGGGGATTCGGGATGATCTCCATGGCGCTTTCAGGTCCTGGACAAGCCGTACCCGTCCTGTGGTGTCGAAGAGATACCCCTTTTCCGCAAAATTTCCCTCTCTTTTTTCGCTGATAACGTTCAGCACAGCGGCCGCCCCTTTCTGACCGGTTCTTCGGCTGCGGCGCCTGTAGAGCCTCCCGTGTTCGGGAGCACTCAATGGGTGGTCTTCAGGAAGCTCGGCATCGAGCATCACAACGACCTTGCCTTTGATGTCCACAGTGCTAAAATCATCCCAGCCATGCTCCGGAGCCTCCAATCCGAGACCGGCAAACACGAGATCACCTGAAATCTGGGCCTCCTCGTATCTTCGGTCCGTGATGCCGAAATCAAAAGCATGGGAAAAACTCTGACGGCCCTGTGTCGAGACCAGTTGGATACGGGAGCGCGCAGAATCAATAGTCCTCACTTCCAGAGGAATGTTCTGGAAATAAGACCCATCCGGCATTATGGGTTCGAGGCCATAGCTCTCCACTTCTGTCGCGATGTAGCGTGATGTGATCTTTAATTCGGGTGAGGGTGTGTTCCGGCCCTTGAATTCATCGGATGCAATAAAATCGAGGTGGTCCTCCAATTCCTCTGCCGTGATGGAATCGACCGCCTTTTGGTGTATTTTTCGGTCCGATGTGCAGCCGACTATGAGTACTGATAAAAGAAAAAAAATGATCCAGCGGTAAATTTTCATGAAGATCTCTCTCCTTAAGAACGATAATTCAGTCTATATCATAGCTCTTGTTGAAGTCAAAATCTCTTTAACTTGCTTCAGCTTGCAGATGCACACAGAAGGTATTGGGGTTACATCTTATGCGGAGCGATTTTCGAGCTGTTCCCCAAACAGACCGTTTAGGAATCGGTCAGGTAAAGAGGAGACGAACTTAAAGAGTTGGCAGTCCCTTTTTTTGTGTCGGACTGTTTAGAAACGGTCATGCAATTCGGGACGAGCGGAGGAAGCCAAGTTTCTGCAGAAGTGTCCGTGTACTGTTCGACATTGCGGTGTGCTCCAGTGATTCGGGAGTGAACCAGCGGGCATCCAGGGCATCGTCGGCCGGGCGAAGCTCTCCACTTATGTATTCTGCTTCGAGGTCCACGATCACATAGTGGAATCGAACATTCCCTGCATTGTCTCGTTCGATCAAATCAAATGTGTAAATGGGTTTTCCCGCCTTTATGTTCAGTCCGGTCTCTTCGCGAACCTCTCTTTCGGCTGCCTCCTGCAACGTCTCCCCATGCTCCACCGAACCCCCTGGAATGGCCCACAGATCTTTGTGAGGGGCTTTATTGCGTTTGACGAGCAGGATCTTTTCTTCTTTAAAGACGATAGCACCCACAGCAACTTGTGGTGCTTTAAACGATCGGGATTCAGTCATGATGAAAAGCCTGTCTTTAATCCCCGAACAAATCTTAAATCCATTGTGCCCAAAATATAACTGGAGTTGTGGAGAAAATCAATGCAGACCCATATCGGTTGTCCTTACCACTAAACTGGATTTTCCCGTAGCCTTTATATATGATTATTAAAACACAGAATGTGTGATCCTTAATATTTTTGCAAAAGGAGAGAGCTGATGAGACTAAACCGCTTACAAAAGAGCTCCTTCTCATTGATTGCGCATGTGATTTATTGTTTGATAGCCCTTTCTCTAACATGTGGACATATATACTCCCAAGAAAAGGAACAGATCTCCAAGTTCGGAGAGTATAAGGGATATTCCCAGGAGGTTTACGACTCTTGGGTGAGACGATCGCTTTATCTGACTATGAGGGATGGTGTTAGATTGGCGGCTGATGTCATCCTTCCGGCAAAAAATGGGGAAATCGCCCAGGAAGCGCTCCCCGCCATTTGGAGTCACAATCGATACCGTCGTGCGACAATTCGGAATGGTGTTGTGAGAAGCACAGCTGATTCTCCGTTATCACAAACTATGCTCAAGCATGGTTATGTCCTGGTGAATGTGGATGTCCGAGGGTCCGGCGCATCGTTTGGCAGTTGGGATGGGATCTTCACCAAGGAAGAAACAAAGGATGCTTATGAGATCACGGAATGGATCGCCTCTCAACCCTGGTGTGATGGGAATGTGGGCATGGCCGGCGGATCTTATCTGGGCATCACACAACTCATGGCCGCTAGCACACACCCCCCGCATCTGAAGGCGATCTTTCCTGTAGTGGCGCTCTTCGATATCTATCCCGTTCAGTATCCTGGAGGTGTGTTCTTCGATGATTTTATCAGGGCTTGGAGTTTTTTAACCAAATTTTTGGACCTCCAACCCGGTGTTGTACCCGTGGATGAGGATGAAGATGAGCTTCTTTTAAAGCAAGCCATAGCCGAACATTCATCGAACCGGGCGCTCATAGACATATTCACACCGCTTAAATTCCGGGATAGTAAAGATGATTACACAGGCGCTTTCCCTTATAAGGAATGGCATCCCGCCGGTTTTATCAAAGAGATCAGTCAATCAGGAGTTCCCATGTATCTCTTTTGCGGATGGTTCGACTCATTCACCCGAGATGGATTTTTGATGTACCGGAATTTCGATGTTCCCAAAAAGATTGCGATGGGGGCATGGTCTCACTCGCCTAGAGATCCTGATATCCAGAAGGAAGAATTGAGCATTCTTCTCACAGAACGTCACCGGTGGTTCGATTACTGGTTGAAGGGTGTAGACAACGGAATCATGGATGAACCACCTATATATTATCATGTCATGAATGCCCACAAAGACAATGAATGGAGGTCGGCGAAGGAGTGGCCTCTTGAGGAGGAGCAACGCATTAAATATTATTTTCATGAGGGCACATCTCAGAGTGTGACATCGGTGAATGACGGCTTATTGGATGTGGAGCTTCCTGAAGGACCCGCGGGAGAGGATAAATACACTATCGATTACTCAACGACAACAGGTAAGACAACCCGCTGGGATAATGCAGTCGGGGGGGGATTTGGCTATCCGGATATGACCCCGAATGATAGGAAAGCACTGACGTACACAACGAAAGCTCTTGACAGAGATGTGGAAATAACGGGTCATCCTGAGGTCCATCTTTGGATAAGCTCGACAGCCAAGGATGGGGATTTTTTCGCTTATCTTGAGGAAGTGGATGCAGAGGGTGTGAGCCATTACATCTCCGAGGGGGCTTTAAAGGCCTCCCATCGAGCACTCCATGATCCACCCTACGATAAACTTGGTCTTCCTTTCCACAGAAGCTATGAAGAGGATGTTGTTGACTTGGTTCCCGGAGAGCGCACAGAGCTTCAATTCGATCTCCATCCCACCTCTAATGTGTTCAATACTGGCCACAGAATTCGTTTGACCATTACCTGCGCTGACAAAGACAATGCCGAAACTCCCGAGCTGTCTCCGCCCCCAACTGTAACTATTTACAGGAATAGAAAACATCCATCGTACGTCATCTTGCCGGTCATCGAGGCGGATGAGAAACTGATTGTAGGTGTTGAGTATTCGTTTCTGTTGATCGTCCTGACCGTTTTTGTTGTGATCGGCCTTGTTGTTGTGCTTGCGATCTATGTAAAGAAAAAAATCTCTCAAGACACAAGCGCGGATAGATAAAAAAAGGGTAGCGCTTGGCCTGTTTCCGGCCTGCGCCACCCTTGTGTTTGCCGGACTATTTGCTGCTACGTAAAATCAGCCATTTGCTCATTTGATCAAGCTCACTATTTACTGCTGACAGTGTCGAGCAGCTGGCACATCTCTACGAGTTTGATGAATTCAGTTCTGTAACCGAAGGTGTCCGGGCCTTTTCCTTGCTTGGCAAGTTCCAGGACATTTTCATAAGAGGACTGTCCCTTGAACTCTGAATCCCGGAGCAGCATGCCGAACTCAGCGACTGCAGCAGAGAATTTGAAATTTGGAGATGCCTTGGCAATAGCGATGTTATCATCCGCCAGGGGCATCTCGATCAGCTGGCTTTTTTTGCCATCCGGTTTTTTGTACCGCAATTTGACCGTCAAGATCTCTTTACTCTTGTAGGCTTTGGGGTCGATCTTGACCATCTGATACTTGAGATCCCCGACCACAGGGACCTCTTCCTCACTCCCGAAGGGGATGATCTCGTAAAGAGCCGTTACCGTATGGCCTGCGCCCAACTCTCCGGCGTCTTTGGTGTCGTCGTCGAAATCCTCCTTCTTAAGGAGACGGTTCTCATAGCCGATAAGCCTGTAGGCCCTCACTTTGGCGGGGTTGAACTCCACCTGGATCTTGACATCCTTGGCGATTGTGAAGAGAGTGCCCCGCATGTCATTGACAAAGACTTTTTTGGCTTCGAGCAGGTTATCGATGTAGTGGTAGTTGCCGTTCCCTTTGTCCGCGATCTGTTCCATGCGGCCATCCTTGTAATTACCCATGCCGAAACCCAGGATCGTCAGGAAAATACCTTTTTTCCGTTTCTCTTCGATCATCCGTACGAGCTCGCTTGTGCTGGAAATGCCGATGTTGAAGTCGCCGTCTGTGGCGAGAATGATTCTGTTGTTTCCATCCGGAATAAAGTTCTCCCATGCCACTTTATAGGCCAATTGGATGCCAGCTCCGCCAGCCGTCGATCCTCCCGCACTCAATCGGTCGAGTGCAGCGATGATCTTATCTTTCTGGTTTGCAGGTGTTGAGGGCAACACGAGGCCAGCGGCTCCGGCATACACAACGATAGAGACTCTATCTTTTGCGCCGAGCTCATGGATCAAAAGCTTAAAAGCCTTCTTGAGCAGCGGGAGTTTGTTGGCAGGCTCCATAGATCCTGAGACATCCAGCAGAAACACCAGGTTGTTTGGAGGGAGCTCGTCCGATTCCAGTTTTTTTCCCTGAAGCCCGATGTGGATCAAGCGATGATCCGGATTCCACGGGCAGCCGGAGATCTCTGTGTAGATCTCGAAGGGATGTTTCTTTTTTGGCAGAGGATAGTCATAGGCAAAGTAGTTGATCATCTCTTCGATACGCACCGCATCTTTGTAGGGGTACTGGTTGTTGTTGATGAACCGCCGGATGTTGGCATAGGAAGCCGTATCCACATCGATAGAGAATGTCGAGAGGGGATTTTTCAGGGTATCGAGAAAAATATTCTCGTAGATCCTGTCGTATTCTTCGGTGTTGAACTGATCGTAGTGGGATACGGGATAGGGCGCTTCGGACGGGCTCATCTGGAAATTCCCCCGTTTTTTGCCTTCACGCCGGACACCCCCGACAACAGCGGTTGCCACTGCTTTATCCATCAGAGCTTCCTCTTTTTCTGTGAGCACGGGCAACGCCTCGAGCTTGAACATCAGCGTCGCCGTCTTTTTTCCGGCGGAGAGTTTCACCCGGAGAACCACACTCTTGGTCCCCGGGAATTCCGCCTTCACTTTGTACGTGCCAAAAGATAAGTTCTGGAAGATGAAATACCCATTTGAGCCGGATATCGTTTTTGTCTCATGACCGGTCGTTACATTTGTTGCTGTCACGATCACTCCGGCCAGAGCGTTACCCTGGGTGTCGTAGACATGCCCTTTGATGATCCCGACATCCTTTGCTGGGGATGCTTGCAGAACGAGCACCAGGCCTAAAATTAGGCTCACGATTCCCATTCCAAACCAATTTCTTTTTGTCATTTTTGCCTCCGTATTGGAATTGTTACTAACCCCGTCATTTTTCTTCATCCCCACGTTT
>JASFPP010000051.1:0-19989 GCA_050115915.1 Candidatus Aminicenantota bacterium | reverse complement strand
TTTAATCTCAAAACCCTCAAGGTCGACCTCGAAGGACAGCGATCTCCCAGGGATGGTGATCTTCGTCAATCTTGGCTCTCCAGTCGGTTCAAAAAGACGCAGTATGAGCCAATGTGTGTCTTCCGCTTTTTTTATCGCAGTGACCTCAACGGCATCATCATCTAAACAGATCCCTGGCTGCGTATTTTTCCCCATCCCCGGAGGCGAACACGAAAGGACCATTGGAGATTCATTCTTGGCCAGAGCCTCACGGCCGATTGAAAGGATTCTCATCGATGCCTCCCCTCCCTGCACCCAGAAACGGAACACTCTTTCACCCTGGTCGATCCGAGGCTCCAGCCGATCCTGAGGAACGATGTGTATGTTGTTGCCAACGGGGTGGGCTGCATAAGCTGCCGATCTCAAGAGAGAGAGGCGCAGCTCTCCATCCGCAAAATCGAACCCGTGTGTTCCATCGTTGATCATAGTCAAGGCATGTTGGTTATCTGCCGAATATACCGCGACCCACTTTTGTGCGACAAGTTCCACCCCCTTCCCCTCAAAATCCTCAACACCATAGGCCACCTGGCCTTTACATCCCCCTTCTAAAAACACAGTCGGCAGGGATAGTTTGAGCATGCGGTCTTTTTCATTCCAGTACACGCGGACCTCAATCTCCAACGCACAGTCCTGCTTAGGGATTTTGTACCGTATACAGAGGGACGAACGGCCGTATTTAAACAGAGCTTCCACCGTGGTCCTGATCGGGCCATCTTCGATCACACGGACGGGATCTAATTCTTCGAGTGAAAGGCCTGCAAACCGTGCGCTCTCTTTTTTTGTCATCAGGGCAAACGAACCCACAACTTTCCTGAATGAATTGACCAGCATGCCCCAGGGATCGGGAGAGTCCTCGACGACGAGGGCCTTGAAGGCACCTGGTCTCAAATAATCTATACCCGAAACACGATAGGAGTTGACCCATCCACTTTCCGCGTCGATAGTGAGCCGGGTGTTTTTCGATTTCACCTCTATCTCTCTGCCCACAGGGCCATAAGACGTCTGTTCCGGGACAACATCTTTCAAAAAGCAGGGAAAACGGTTCATTTGACCGGGCTTGAGTGTCGCCCGAAATACGACTCGCTTCCTCTGATCCACGGAGATGTTACAGCTTTCTTTCTCGAGTTGGAAAGGTATGGGGATCCGGTTTTCATCGAATATCTCGGGGAGCCAGAACTTTTCCTTGTCCTCATTCGGCTCAAGCGGCTGGAACTCACAGACAATCGTCTCCTCTACAGGAAAGGGGTGCGGGTTAAAAACAAAAATGGGAAATTCACCCTCTTCCGCAGGGGGCTGTCCGCTGAGATGGGCAAAAAAAGCCTTGGCCTTCAATCTTCGGAGTATCTCCAGCCCATGATCCATTCTCTGGAGTGCGGTGGTCTCTGCTTCAGAGATGCAGGAGCCGGGTAAAATATCGTGGAATTCACAGAAGAGGAGGTCTTCGAGCGCTTCTCTGAACAGATCGGACGGATAGTCCATCATCCCCTGATAGAAGGCGGATGTGACCATTTTTTCTGTCATAAAATACATACTTTCGAGAGCGCGGTGTTTTTGCTTGATTCGAGCCATGGAGGTATAACATCCCACAGCCCATGGATTTAAATCCGCCTCGTGATGGGGAAGCTCAGCGCTTTTCTCCGCTAAACGTTCGAAATAATCTTCGGGGACCGCATGATAAATCGTCCACTCTGATCTTGCTGCCATGAGCTCCCGGAGCTGTTCCAGATCCAGCCTGGAGGGCCCCCCTCCATGATCGCCTATTCCCCAAAGCAAGACCCCGAATTCTTTGTCGCTGTTTTTATCCAGCCACTCTTCCGTCCGTTGCCGGGCTTTGCCAAGGAACGAGTTGTAGTGATCGGTCGCACGGCGCGCCAAAATTTCAGAGCCATCATAACCCACCCACACAAATTCTTCGGAAGGAAGGGAATATCCTTTTGGATCGGGACGGCAAAAAAGATAAGACGAATACCCGGATTTCTTCAAGATCTGAACCAAACCCCGGGTGTGCCCGAACGGATCGAAGTTTATAGCCGTTTTTGGCTCCACACCGAATTTTGATTTAAAATATCGTTTTCCGACCAAGATCTGTCTGACAAACGATTCCCCGCTCGGGATATTGCAATCGGATTGGACATACCATCCTCCCATGATATGCCATTTCTTTCTTGTAACAAGATCCTGGAGTTTGTTGAACAATGCTGGCTCGAATTCTTCAACCCATTTGTAGAGTACAGCTTCGTTGTGATTGAACACAAACTCTTCGAATTCTTCACACAGCATGGCCGCGGATCGAAAGGTCGAAAGGGCTTCTCCTGCGCCTTCCTCCCACTCCCACAACCATACTGGATCCAAATGAGCATTGCAGATCATGTATAATTCTTTTTTCACTGTCCGACTCCTTAAAACAAATCTTCGATTTTTAAAAGAAGAGAATGATCCTGCTAGATCTTTCCGCTCGATAAGGCGAACAGCCATTCGTGCAGGGGAAGGAATGGTTTGAACTTCTTCCAACAATACGGTACAAACTTCCCAGAATAAAGCTCTTCAGGAATAGTGGTCTCTTCCCACACATGCATTCCCTTATAAAGCAGGAGCTCAGCATTCGGATGATCGGAATCGAATCCCGATGGGATTCTTTTGTAGTGCTTTTCTCCTATCTTAAAATCCTTTCGCCGGGATATCTGTGTCAATATACCAGCCAGGTCTTTGCCCCATTCGGGATCGACCACAGCTTTTCGGTAGCGTGTGAGTTGCCTCGAAGTAAATCCGTAAATTCCCAGACCGAGCAAGATCTTCGTTGGCTCTATTTGAAAATAGAATCCGGGAGATTCCATTCGAGAAAGTTTCCCCTCCCAAAAAAAGAGAGCTAAGTGCGTCTTATACGGAGTTTTGTCTGGGCTGAAACGTGTGTCCCGATAAATACGAAAGATGGCTCGGTTGAGCTTAGGCTCCGCATGGACATGAACGCCTTCCGCATGGAACTTCTCCCCCATTGCCACCACAAAAGCCTTAGCTGGTTCGAGAACATACCGATCGTATTCCTCCCTGTGTTTATCGAACCACTCCTTGTTGTTATTCCTTTTCAATCTTCTGAAAAAAGACAGGGTCTCTTTGGAAAAACCATTAAATTTTTCTCTATTATCCATCCTCTCCTCCTTGCCCCTCTGTATTTATGCTCCTTAATTATTCAGGGATTAATTGAAGTGTTTCGCTCGTGCCCAGGCCTCCTCGAGCGGGATCCGGGGTTTGCGGCATACAAAAATGGGGAGATTGTTTTCATAGGGCATGACATATTCATGCGTGAAGAGCCCGGCCTGTTCGACACTATCGAATACCTGAAGATGATCGGCAGGATCCCCTCCAATAATAATCATGACTTCTCCTGTGTAGCCTCTAGGACCCCAAATCCAGTAGTTGTTATGACCCGAAATGGCCTTGGGCAAGCTATACTGGCTGCCAAAGAAGTCAATAGCACCTGCCTCCCCATAATTTTGAGCATAGATCCCGCATTTGGTCTGATCTTCTGGGGGAAGCGCGAGATAGACTTTGGCAACAGCTTCGGTCATCTCAGGCCACCCGAACCTATCCGCAAAATGTTGCGGCAGCACTCCCATAACATGATCCTCTGACGGCGGGGGAGAAAAACCTAAAAACTCAGAATAGCTGATGTAGGCTTTGACTGGAAGTAAAGGAAGAGCGAGGGGTGCAGCCAGCACGCCTCCTCCCAAAAGGAATGTCAGCATTGCCGTTTTGAGCCAGGGAAAATTCCAGTTTTCGATGATTTTCTCGATGCCAACAGCTCCTGCTGCAAACATCAAAGGATAGATAGGAGCGATGTAGTACGTTTTGGCACGTGTCACGATAAAAAGGGCAAACATCGCCAGAAACATCCAGCCGAACACACGATAGCCCTTCCCGTATTTAGAGAAAAAGAAAAAGATGAGTCCGAGAAAAAGGATGGGGAAACAAAAAGGATGCATTTCCATGAACATACCGAAGAGGAATTCAAGTGGAGAGAGAGGCAAATTTTTGAACTGGCTGGCGTTTTTTATGAATTCGATGCTGGGCCAGCCATGGATGAACTGCCAGATCAGATGAGGGAGAAAGATGATAAAAGCCACAAGCGCTCCTAGGGACAACCAGGAGGAGTATAAATATTTCCGATGCTCGGTGAGGAGAAGGCCCACAAGAAGTCCAAACCCGAAGAAAAAGATGGAGTGCTTATTCTGGAGACCTATACCCAATACAGCTCCCAACACGAGCCAGAGCTTATCGTTTTTATTCTTGAGGATGAGGATCAGAATAAAAGCGGACAGCGTCCAGAAAAGATGGTCAAAGGCATTCATGGATAGGTAGCCGCTGACTCCCAATAAAATGGGAGCGATTAAAACAGCGACTGCAGCTAGGAGTATGGCGCTCCTTTTTCCGCCGAGCTCACGAACGATCAATCCCGTTAAAAAGAGCACCAACGCACCCGCCACTGCTGGAAAAAACCGGATGGCAAAGAGGGAGTCACCGAGGAGCAAACGGGAGAATTTTGTAAAAATCGCAATGAGAGGAGGATGATCCACATAGCCAAAATCGAGGTTTTCTCCACATGCCATGTAGTACAATTCGTCCCTGAAATAACCGTACCCGCCGCTGGTAAACAAATGAATAAAGAGTTTTACCAGTGATAGGACGGCAAGGATGGCCCAATCGTTCTTGAAAAATTTGTCTAAAAAGCTTTTCCAATTCATCCGGTTTATGCTCCTTTGAGACACACTGTTTTTTCGGTTTTCATCACTCTATCATGGTTTCAAGGCTGTCATCGTTGAACCCGTCCCGTGGTCTGTCCTTGAGCAAAGGCCTCCACTTCTCGGACTGAAGCCATACTGAAATCACCCAGAACCGAATGTTTCAAACATGCGGCTGCGACACCGAAAGCGAGGGCATCGGTCTCTCGTCGACCTTCCAAGAAACAATAAATCAAACCTCCTGCGAAAGCATCCCCTGTTCCCACGCGGTCGACGATCCAAACCTGATGTCTCGGCCCCTTGTAAATCTTTTGGCCGTCAAAAAGGACCGCCGACCAGAAATTTTCAGAAGCAGAGATGCTCTCACGGAGGGTGATAGCGACTTTCTCGAAACCGAATTGTTCGGTGAGCGATTTCGTGAGAGCCTTGTACTCATCAACGTTTAACCGGCCTTTCACCACATCTGAATCTCCAGGCGTCAATCCGAAAACCCTGAAAGGATCCTCTTCATTCCCGAAAAGCACATTCACGTAGGGCATGAGTGCTGTCATGCAAGACTTTGCCTCTTCCTCACTCCAGAGTTTTTTCCGGTAGTTCAGGTCAGCGCTCACTTTAATGCCCAGTTTTTTGGCCACTTCCAATCCTTCCTGAAGCAGCTCCGCCACAGACGCGCTCAATGCAGGAGTGATACCCGTCCAGTGAAACCAGTCGGCACCTTCGAACACCCGCTCCCAATCGATATCACCGGGCTTAAGCTGAGAAAAAGCGGATAAACTCCTGTCATAGATCACTTTGGAAGGCCGTGGTCCCGACCCAATTTCGCAATAGTAAATGCCCATCCTGTGCCCGGATCGATGAATGAACTCTGTGTCTATCCCATACATCTTAAGGACTGCGAGTGCATTTGTTCCGATGTCGTTGTCTGGGAGCGCGGATACAAAACGCGAATTCATGCCAAAATTAGCAAGCGAAACAGCGACATTCGCCTCGGCCCCACCAAAATGGGCCTCTAGTGTCTTCGCTCGCTGCAGCCGGATTCCAGACGGAGGCGAAAGCCTGAGCATCAACTCGCCAAATGTTACGACTCGAGACGGCTCCGATTCCTCTACCGGCCTTTTTTTTGTCTTTTGGGCAACCGGAGGTCGAGGCGGACGCAATGTCTCTTTCCACGCCTGGATATCTGCCTTCATCTTCTCAGGGTCATCGATATTTTTCGTAAGATCCGAGCCGCAAAAAATGCCCTTGGGATCCTTATGGACGGCCTTTTTGAGCGTCTGGCTATTGATGCCTCCTGTGTAGATAACAGTCAAGTTCTTGTACGGTCCCTTCCATGACCGTGGAAGGTCCAGATGGTTTTGAGAACCCAAAAAGGCGGGAAAAAGCTTGTAAACCCATTGATAGGGATATTTGTCGCGCAACTCTTCTAAAGAGCACTGGTAAACCGCTGCTTTTTGAGCCAGCTGTTTCCCGACATCGGACAGGCCTCCGGGAATGCACATGATATCTTTGCGAGCACAATATTCCACAACAGAAGGAATATAATCAGACGAGACGACCCCTGATGCCCCCGCTTGAATGGCATGCTCCACTTGCTGGACTGTGAGAACCGTGCCTGCAAGAACCAATGCTTCAGGATACGCCTTGCATATCGCACGAATTCCATTCCCTGCAAGCTCTGTACGGAAGGCCACTTCCAGTGTCACATCCATGGCATGACATACCTCATAAGCCTTCACACATTGAGCTTCGCTCCCGGGCGATAAAAGCACAATGAGCTGAGTCTGCAGCATGCGTTCGAAGATACGCGCTGATCTATTCATTGTTCGCTCTTTTCCTCTTATCATCATTCGTCTCCAACTGCAAGCCCCTAAAAATTCCTCTCACAAGTGGCGGATGTTCATACCTCCGCTCAGTTCTAGAATTAATCCGGTGGCATATTCAAAATATCCTTTCGCAAGAGCGACAACCGCCTTCCCGACATCCTCGGGAAATCCCCATCGCTTCTGGGGGACAAGTCCTTTGGCGATGAGTTTATCGTATTTCTCTCTCACAGGAGCTGTCATCTCCGTGTGTATGATCCCTGGACGCAGCTCATAGACATTGATCGCAAATTCCGCCAGTCTATCCGCAAATATCTGAGCGGCCTGGCTGAGCGCCGCCTTGGATATACAGTATTCAGCCCTGGATGGGGAGGAAACTTCTGCAGAGAAGGAAGAGATAAAAATAATGCAGGGTTTTTGACGGGATTTCCTTTTTTTATATTCGATCATCTTTGCTGCAACCCTCTGTGTGAAAAAAAAAGCTCCTCTTGTGTTGACAGCCATCACTCGATCATAGCTTTCCGGAGCGGTCTCGAGAACATCCATCCTTTTCTCGGGTGCAACACCCGCATTGTTGACAAGAACATCGATCCGCCCATAAACGTCAAGGACTTCTTTGAGGATCCTCTCGTGATCGTCGAGCGCTGAAATATCCCCCCTAACGGACAAAAAAGAGACGCCATACTCTTTTGTCTTTTTTTGAACCTCGAACAACCCGGAATCTTTGTCCGCTGGATCGTACAGGAGGTCTACACCAGCGATATCAAATCCAGCTTCCGCACAAGAGATGGAGATCCCCCGACCGATACCACGTCCCGCACCTGTTATAAGTACAACTTGTTTATCTTCCATTTTATTTCTCCCAGACATGAATAATTCAAGGCAACAGTCATCCCGCCATTATTTCACTATATTATCATTCCTGTAGTCGTTCCAGACCTTTTCGAACCACTTTGCAGCCCGAGGGATTTGCCTGATGTCGACCCAATTTTTTTGGATGTTTATGTTCTCATCCAAGGAGATTTCGAGGATTTTTGTGTTCACGAACGCATCCGGCGGCCCCAAGCTGAATTTCCAGTAGGCATCAAGCGATCGACACGGTTTCTCCCCTTCGGGATTGAGGACGAGAAAAGACCCCCTGCTCTGGCCTCCTTTGGCAAGATATTCCCGGATCGCCTCCAAATAGAGAACATGGGTCAAACAGAGGTCCAGGTTCTTGAAAGCGTCTGGAAGCTCTTTCGGAGAAGGAACCCTTGATTCACGTTGAACCTTTCTGTACTGAGACCAGCCTTGGGCGACAGCTTCATCCACCTGGGCAGGATCGCGGACATGCGCCCCGCAGGCAGACATACGATCCTGAATCCTCCCTCGCTGGACATGGATTTCCGAATCATCACTGAGTTTATTATCGATGAGTGATCTGGCAAAATTCAATTTTTTCTGGATTTGGGAATGAGTGGCCGAGTGGAACCTGTCGAGATTGGGAGGTCCAGAATTATACCTCTTAGCGATGAACAAACCTGCCCGCATACTCCCCACCTGTCCGGAATTCAGTGCCGAGCCTCCCGGCCTGTAAACTCCATGTGTACCGTTGACCTCTCCCACGGGAAAAAGATGTTTGATGTTGGATTCCCACCAGATGTTGCCCTTTAGGCCTCCGTTATTGTGCTGCGCACAGACAGCAATTTCAAGAGCCTCTTTCCTGATATCGATACCATGGTCTCTGTAAAGATGAATGGCGGGTGGATTCATGGCTTCAAGTCTTTCGATAGGTGTGTTCTGCAGCGCACCGGAATTCTTGAGGTAATCGTAAGCTTCCTCTTTCAATAGCTCCAAGGTGAAGTCGGATAAGGCTTCTCCTCCACTGGGATTTTGAGTGAAATCCAGGAAGACCCTTCTTCCCCTCAAAACTGTCTCCTGATAGACAAGGATGTCGATGAGCGAGGAGCCAAAATCCATGACTTTCCTCGGATCAAAGGGCCATTGGTAGCCCTTCAAAAAGATCGCCGTCGCCAGTTTTCCCATATCAGGAAAATATTCATTCAAAAATTCATATGGCTCGCCTCCATCTCTTTTCGTTGAGATATACCTGGGAATAGCCTGCTGATAGGAGCCTGAAACATTCCAGCGGAATTTGATCGAGGCCAAGCCAAACTGAGATTCTGTGAGGTTGTGGCCAATGGCGCCTATGGCAAGTGCCAGGCCCGTTGATCCGAGCTGGCTTTCTGGATACACGGATGACTTATAGATCCCCCCTGGCCCGCCTGTCCCCAGTATCACGTTCGTTGCGTTAAATATCACAAAACCCAAATTCTCGGTATCGGTGTTATTCCTGTCGAGAGCGAGCGCGCCCACCACATGTGTTTGTTCATCCTTCCTGTCCGTTAGAAGGGCTATGACCTCGAACCCATCGAACACAGAGATTCCGCGAGATTTCACCGCCTGCGCAAGGGCTTCGAACATGAGGTGCGATGTCAGGGGGCCTGCGGAAGTTCCCCTTCCCATGGGATCGTGATCCGTCTTGTAACCGACATAGGCCCCATACCGATTATGGGGGAAGGGAACACCGAGCCTCACCAGATGAAAGAATGCTTCGAGTGAATTCTGGGCTTCACACAGTGCTATATCCCCATGCATGCAGCCTCCTGCAAAGAGGTCAAGAGCCATTTGGAGTGGAGAGTCGGGTGATTCGGATGAGAGGGAGAGCTTGTAATAGGTCTGTTTATCCGAACCGGCATTGTTAGAAGTTCCTCCCCCCCAGCAGTCCGTGGCAATCGCGATATTTTTTTGACCCCTATCCCACAAATGAATGGCTGCATTCAGAGCAGCCACACCGCTGCCGATGATGAGTGTATTCAGAGAGTAAACAGGGAGTTTATCTCCACCAATATCTAATATGCCTTTTTTCATACCAAATCCTCAGGGCTTTTGATGTGAACAAAATTTCTTGTAGCGCGGCCCATAGATTTCATTATCCCGGATCACACAACCTGTTGAACAACACGCTTTTATCAACTCTGAGCACCGGGAGCAAGCGATACATGTCTTTTGAGGATCCAGAGCTCCCTTGCTCATCAAATCTCTGGGTGCATCGGGATAGGCTAGAGAACTCCGGCCAAGACCGACAAACGAGGACTCTCTTCGTCTCAACATCGCTGCTCCAACACAGGGGAAGAAATGACGCAGCCAGGAATAACCCGTGCTCACAAAAGGAACATCCGGAAAATGAGTCTGGAATTTGGCTGCTGACTTCAATAAACGGTCCACACCGATAAGCGGATGTTCAACGGGCATAGGGTCCTTTTCCGCCGGTCGGTCGAAGGGGCGGCCATACTGTGGCGCGTGATGAGGATAACCCAGGGTGATGTTGAATAGCGAACATCCCAGATCGATCAAACGCTCCACTAGAGCTAAAGGCTCTGTCCAGTCAGGCATCTGCGGATCGTCTTGTGACATCCCGAAACCGTAGGGAAAGGGAATGTGATCGCTGGCATTCATCCGAACGGCCATCCCCAACTGCGGGACGTTATCACGAATTCTCCGGATGACATCGAGGAGGAACGACGATCTTCTTTCGAATGTCGCGCCGAAAAGACTGTCTTTACGGGTGTGTGCACCGAGGAGTTCATTGACAAGGTAACCATGGCAAGCTTTCACATCCACGGCATCAAAGCCGGTTACGGAGGCGAGTCGAGCCGCGTTGACATAATGCTCTTCGAGCTTCATGAGCTCTTCATCTTTCATGACATAGACATTCTGGACATCCTTGTCCAAGAGTGGATTCACGCAAGCCGCCCGAGGTTCTGGCTTTCCTGAGGGCCGGCTGAACCGGCCGGAGTGCGTGATCTGGAGAACACAGTACACCTCGTGTTTACCACCGAAAGTGCGCATAGCGTTCTCCCGGGTCTCTTCCAGGAGGGCTTTAAAAATATCCAGCGTCTTAATATTAAGCATCAGTTGATGCGGATTTGAACGCCCCTCAGGGATAACCGCTGTAGCCTCGAACCAAATCAAGCCGCTCCCCCCCTGGGCATACCTTTTATATCGCCGGAAAGTCAATTCATCCGGAGCTCCATTAGGAGTCCCATCAAAACCCTCCATGGGGTGGACTGCAAAACGGTTGGGAACCTTTTTTGTCCCCACAGGGACAGGCTCGAACAGATCGCTCAGTGATTCCTGATAGGGCAGATCGATATCCAACCCCATGGCTTTTGTCTGGAGTTCATCCGCCGACTGGAACGAAAAATGCTCATGTGGAGACATGGATTCACGTCGCTCGTTAGAGGATCAAAACCAAAATGTGTGTCAATTGTATTCTAAACACACTCACAGAGTAAACCGAATTTTTTCCGATGTCTCACTGAACAGAAAGATCATCGAGAATATTCTCCGAATCTCAGGTCGAGTTGTAATGGGTCACGACAGGCTCTCTTTGATGAGCGATCCATACCTCCGATCTATGGATGTGACGGATGGTGTAAATAGAGAGAAAGACCATCGAACACAAATTGACGAGAAAGGCTATTATGGCCGGGGCAAGAACGCCAAAAGAGGGGATAAAGGCATAGCACCCTATAAACATCGCAATAAAGCTCACCAAATCTGCATATGTCGCGATATGCGGTTTGTCCAGTGAAAGAAGGATGGGACGGAGGATTTGAGAAACGGCAAAAAACAAAAAACCCAGAGCCAACCACATAAAAACAGGAATGGATTCGAGATATCGCTCGCCGAAAAAGAAAAGGATGATATCTCGGGCGAAAAACAAAACAGGAACAAGACAAATGCCAAATCCCGCAGAGATCTTCAAGGATTGCCAATAATAGACAGTAAACTGCCTCTTTTCTTTGAACCGGCTCACTTCAGGCAACAGAACAGACGTCAGCGTGGCGATAAGAATGGGAAAGATGTATGTGAGGTTTAGTGCGAGGCCATAGATGCCCGCAGCTTCACTGTCCCGCATTCGTGCGAGTAGAACGACACCGATGTATAGATAAAACCGCCGGCTCAGGTTACTCAAAAACAGCCATTTTCCGAAGGAGAAGAGCTGGAGGTAAAGTCTACGCGTGTGGACGCCTTTGGAAGAAAAAACGGATCGGAAATACATGAATCCGAGGCAAATCCCCATAATGGGGAGAAGAGAAAACACAGAGACAGCGGAAAAAACAGTCAGAGCTGAGGCCAGGGACAAAATCCCTATAGTCATGACCTTGGAGACGTCGGTAACAAACTGGATGACCACATAGGGAAGGAACTTTTGATAAGCCCACAAAGTCGCTTTCACAAAATTGAACATCGACAGGAAAAGGATTCCCCATGCCGCCATTCGTAAAAAGGGCGAAAGCGAGGGCTGATGAAAAATATGTCGAGATAAAGGATCGGACAGAAGGAACACCAAAAATGCCAGGATGAGACTTAGAGACAATTTGATAACGAACACAGCTTTGACGACGTGCGTGGCCTTATCTTCCTCGTCTCGGGAGAGATGAGAAGAGACGAACTTGATCATCGTGCTGAACATGCCAAAATTGATAAGAGGTTGAACCATGAGGATCACGGAGATGGCAATGTTGAATACACCAAAATCACTGACCGATAGAGATCTTGATATGATCAGGATCGCAAGAAAAGCGAGGCCAGCGCACAATATATTGCCCGTGGCCATCAAGATGAGGTGTCCTGCCAATTTAGATTTGAATTGTCTAGACATTACGATTTACGGGATGAGTTTCGCCATCAGGTCTTCATGATTCAGTTTCAACTCTTCCCACTCTGCATAGGAATTTGTGAGATCCTTTTTTAATTGGGTGTATTCTTTCTGTAAAAGAACGATCCTCTCGCGGTCCCGATAGGTTTCCGGCAACGTCAATTCGGTTTCGATCTCTTTTTGACGGACCTCCATCTTTTCGATTCTGCCTTCTATCCTATCGATCGCCTCTTCCAGCCGGTTTCTCTCCCTGCTGACCGCCTGTCTGGCTTCGGCCTCTAAACGTTTTTGATGCTTGGTTTTCCGCCCGACCGGCTGTGATCGTTCTTTGGTTTCAATGCCTGAGGTCTCTGCGGACTCGCCTCTCCTTTTCGCCAAATAATCCGAATAATTCCCCAGATAATCGGTGAGCCGTCCCCCCTTTAACTCGATGACTCGATCGACAAGCTTGTCTAAAAAATACCGGTCATGAGAGATCAAGAGGAGCGTTCCCTCATAGTGGATTAATGCCTGCTCCAAGGCTTCCACAGAAACCAGGTCGAGGTGATTGGTCGGCTCATCCATGAGAAGAAAATTAACCGGGGAAAGAAGGATCTTCGCCAATGACACTCTGGCCTTTTCTCCGCCGGAAAGAACTTTGATCTTCTTTAAAACCTCATCGCCGCTGAACTGAAAGGCGCCAAGGACATCCCTGATCCGCGGGATGTGATTCTCAGCGGCACTCGAAAAGACTTCGTCGTAAACATTCGCATCCGGATCAAGCATATCCAATTGGTGCTGTGCGTAATACCCCACAGATGTCCTTTTACCGAGAGTGATGTGTCCTTTTTGAGGGGAAAGCTGCTTGACGATAAGGCGTGTCAGAGTCGTCTTGCCTGCGCCGTTTGCCCCCACGAGTGCGACTCTTTCCTTTCTCGAGATGAACAATTGGATATCCTCCAATACCCAGGGCTCCTCATAGCGGAAGGACATATCCTCGATGGATAGAACATCTTTATAGCTTTTAACCTCCACACTCAGTTTGAAATTGATCTGTCGGCGAAGCGGCGGGAGCTCCACTTTATCCATTTTTTCCAGCAGTTTGATCCGGCTCTGTACCTGGCTGGCCTTTGTGTTCTTTGCGCGAAATCGTTCGATAAATCTCTCCTGGCGTTTTCTTTCCGCTTCAAAGGCCTCTAGTTTTTTGCGCAGAAGCAGGGTTCTTTTTTCCTTTTCCCGCTCGTAAAAATGGTAATTGCCCGCGTATCGCTCCAGCTTGCCGAGTTCCAGCTCATACACTTCATGGGCTAGACGGTCGATAAAAAACCGATCATGAGAAACAATGACCACGCTCCCCGGAAATTGGAGGAGATATTGTTCAAGCCATTCCAGCGAAGGCAGATCCAAGTGGTTAGTGGGCTCATCCAGCAAAAGCAAGTCCGGACTTTGCAGGAGAAGACGCGCGAGATAGACCCGCATCCTCCATCCTCCGCTCAGTTCCGATACAGGACGCACAAAGTCCACCGCACCGAATCCAAGGCCGGACAGGATGGTTTTGGCGGTGGATTCCAGCCGGTATCCGCCCAGTGCTTCGTATTGAAGTTCCAAATTCCCGAGCTTCTTGAGGAGTTTAGCCTGATCATCCGAGGCCGCATCAAGAATGTGGTGTGTCTCTTCAATTTTTGCTTCGAGCTTAGCTATCTTTTCGTGACCGGCCAGCGCCGTCTCCAACACGGAGTCGCCCTGCACCTCTATCTCCTCCTGGGGAAGATACCCGATGCAGTATTCCTTTGGCCTGCTGATCCTTCCATTATCAGGGTAAAGTTCACCAATGATCAAACGGCAAAGAGTTGTCTTGCCCGCACCGTTTGGTCCGATTAGCGCGGCGCGTTTGCCAGGTTTTAGGGTCCAGTTGACATCTGTCATCAGCGATCGTCCGCCGATGCTGTAGCTCAAATCCTGGATCCGTATCATAGGAAAACCGGCCTCTCTTTCATGCTTATAATCTAGCAAATCGCATTCCCTCTCGGCAACAGAATTTCCATGCTTCATCCAAAAAGAGAAATCATCCCCAAAAACGTGAGGGGAGATATCCCGAGTGATCCAATTGGTGGTTCGAAAACACGCGCAGTTTCCCCGGCGAGGAAACTTCGCTCGGATCCGGGCTTCCCTCACACCTCCCTTCGGGAGATGTCCCATGCCCGTCCAGCCCTTCTCACGGTTTTCTCCACCACACAATCGGATCACTCAATAACGCAAGGAGTCTTCATGCCATCACGTTTTCGGAAATGCTTCCCCCACAGAAAATTGTTGAATGTTCAAACGGGAGGGTATAAAGTAAAAAGCTAAAGTTCACACCAATGAAGAAAGGAAATATTACAATGAGGAGAACAAGGGTTCCCATTCTGTATCTTTTAAGTCTTGTCTTCATTGTCCTGCCGCTTACAAGCCAGGATAAGATAACAACACCAAAGGAGCAGTTCGGGCATGACATTGGCGACAATTACTGGCTTGCCACATATTCTCAACTCGTGGATTACTGGAAGAAACTGGAGAAAGAGTCTCCGCGGATGACGTTGGAGGAGATCGGCACGACCTCTGAAGGCCGCACCATGATCATGGCTATCATCACCTCCCCTGAAAACCACAGAAATCTCACCCGGTATAAAGAGATCGCAAGACAACTGGCACTGGCTGAAGGGATTGATGACGATCAGGCGCGTCGACTGGCAGCGGAGGGAAAAGCCGTGGTTTGGATCGATGGGGGGCTTCATGCCACAGAAGTCTCGGGAGCCCAACAAGAGCTGGAACTCGTCTACCAGATGGTGAGCCAAAACGATGCGGAAACGCTCCGGATCCTCGACAATGTGATCTTGCTTACATTGATCACCAACCCTGACGGCATGGAGAATATCGGAAATTGGTACATGCGCGAGCCCGATCCGAAGAAACGGTCGACGAGCGGACTTCCCTACCTCTACCAAAAATATGTCGGGCACGATAACAATCGCGATTTTTACATGATGAACATGAAAGAGACGGAGATCATAAACCGTATCCTCTACCGGGAGTGGTTTCCGCAGATCGTGTATAACCACCATCAGACCGGACCTGCGGGCGCTGTGCTTTTTGCCCCTCCCTTTAGAGAACCGTACAACTACAATTACGACCCTCTGCTCATCCTTGGAATCGATGTCGTGGGTTCGGCAATGCACAGCCGGTTTATGGCCGAGGGAAAACCCGGGTCTACGATGAGAGAAGGGGCCTGGTATCAGACCTGGTGGAATGGATGTCTCCGTTGCACACCCTACTTTCACAATATGATCGGGATCCTCACAGAGATGATCGGCAATCCGACACCCGTGACAATCCCGTTCATTCCTGAAAAGCACCTGGCAAACGGCGACTATCCCTTCCCCATAGCTCCACAGACGTGGTACTTTCGCAGCACGATCGAATACAGCATAACCGCCGACCGTGCGATCCTCGTCACAGCCGCAAAACTCAAGGAAAATTTCCTTCTCAACATTTACAGGATGGGCAAAAATTCCATTGAAAAGGGCCTTAGGGATAACTGGACTATAACGCCAAGGAAGATCGAAGCCGTTCAAGCGGCTATCAAAAAAGATGACGCCAAACCTCTTGGGACGGGCCGGAGATCACGTGGTTATGATCCCAAGTATTTTAAAGTGTTTCAGGATCCTGATACCAGAGATCCGAGGGGATTTATCATTCCCTCGGACCAGCCGGATTTTCTCACTGCGACCAAATTTATCAACACTCTCATAAAGGCGGGAGTGACCGTTCACCGTGCAACGGAGTCATTTAACGTTGGAGGAAAGACCTATCCTGAAGGATCTTATGTCATAAAATCGGCTCAAGCCTTCCGCCCTCATGTCATCGACATGTTTGAACCCCAGCATTATCCGGACGACATCCCCTACCCTGGCGGTCCGCCCCGCGCGCCTTATGACAGTGCGGGCTACACTCTGGCTTTCCAGATGGGAGTGGAATTCGACCGGATCCTCGAAGGCTTTGATGGACCCTTTGAAAAGCTGGAAGATTTTGCTGGGATACCGAGAGGCCAGGTCAAAGGAAACAACGTCGCTGGCTATATCCTGGACCACAGAGTGAATGATGCGTTTGTCGCCATCAATCGGCTTGTCAAGAGCGGAGAAGATGTGTACTGGCTCAAAGAAAAGATCGAAGTGAACGGGAAAACCCTGTCCGAGGGAGCGATCTACATTCCTGCAAAAACCGCGACACTCCAAACGCTTCAGGATCTGGCGCAGGAGAAAGGATTGACATTTGTGGGTGTTGCAGCCAAACCTGAAGGAGAAGCTTATCGTATGAAAGCGCCTCGGATCGGCTTATGGGATCGCTATGGGGGCTCCATGCCCTCGGGATGGGTGAGATGGCTGATGGAACAATTCGAGTTCGATCACGAGGTGGTCTTTCCTCAAACACTCGATGCCGGGGATCTTAAGGCTAAATTTGACGTTCTCATTTTTGTCGGGGGGGCGATCCCAGCGATGGTCGAAGATGAATTCTCGCGGTACTCGAGACGAACACAACCCGATGCCAAAACCATTCCCGCTGAATTCAGAAACAGGCTCGGCAAGGTGACAAAAGAGAAGACAATTCCAGAGCTCAAACGATTCCTCGATGAAGGAGGAGTCATCCTGGCTATCGGAAGCTCCACAAGCCTCGGGTACTATATGAATCTTCCAATAAAAAATGTGTTGGTCGAAAAAACCGCAGAGGGACAGGAAAAACCGCTCCCCATGGAAAAGTATTTCGTTCCCGGCTCTATCCTGGAAGTCAAGGTCGACACAACCAATCCACTTGCCTATGGGCTAACTGAAAAGCTGAGTGTGTACTTCAACAGGAGTCCGGTTTTCGGTCTTCAGCCCGAGTCGGTCTTTTCCAAGGTGAAGCCTGTAGCGTGGTTCGATACGGACAAACCTCTGCGCAGTGGATGGGCCTGGGGTCAGCACTACCTCAAGGGAGGCATCGCTGTTGTCGAAGCCAATGTGGGCAAGGGAAAGCTTTTCCTTTTCGGCCCGGAGATCACGTTCCGGGGGCAGCCGCACGGTACGTTTAAGTTTTTGTTTAACGGGATCTTTTACGGCACATCCACTCCCACCACTCTCCGTTAAAATAGGGGTCAGGCACCACCTTCCAGGGGTGGGAAAAAAGTGGACCTGGCACCCATTTTCGAATGGGATCCAACTCCTGACTATTCCATTCAAGAATTACTGAGACACAAGCTTTTGTAAAGCGCTGAGGTCTTGTCTAAGGCGTTCTTCACAGATTATTGGCCATTGTTCCCTTTCGACAATAGCGAGTCCTTCACGCTCCATTTTGTCTTTGGTCAGGTTGGCAAGGCCAAGAAGTTTGTCGAATTCGTCCTGGGTAAGATCCGGAAATTCGGCTCTGAATTCCGGTTTTGAAACAGGCAGCCTAAAACTCCCTCCATGATCCTCGATCGACAGGTTTACTGGATCAGGGAGGGAACCCAAAACTCCCACGATCTTTTTCAAGTCGATCACCCCCTTCCCTATTTCCGCAGGAAAAGAGATCAAGTCATCGGATTCCACTATCACACCTCCATCCTTAATGTGAGTACTAACGACCCAGGGGAGAATTCTCTCTGTGGCTGAAAGGGGTTCTTCCAACATGGTAAGAAGATTCATGGTATCGAGGCAGATTCCCAGATATTCCCCGGGTTCTGCCTCACACATCTCAAAAAGGCGCAACAGTTCGAAAGTCGTAAACTCGAAGTGAGTTTCAAGAGCCAGGATGACATTATGGTCTTCAAGCATCTGCTTCTGTGAACGTAGAGCGGACGCTGTTTCTTCAAGCAGAGTCTCCGTTTTGGGATTTTCCGGATTCCAGCGCATCAATCCGCCTGAACAGGATCGGACGATCCGGGTGCCAAGGGTTTCCGCTTCTCTGGCCGCCTTTTTGTTGCCCTCGAAGATATCCTTCATCGCCCATGTCCGCATGTCGAAGGGAATGTGCTGACCACCCCCCCATTCCAGATAGAGGTTATGGGCAGAAGCAAATTGGGAAATGTCCTCGAGTGTAGCGGAATCGATTTCCCGGCTTTCCTCTTGTGTTAGCCCTGAAAACTGCACGCCCTCAGCACCGTTCGATCTTGCCCAATCAAGAATCTGGAATGCGTTGAGTTCTAGAGGAAACAATCCGTAATTATCGATACCGACTTTTAATCCATTCATCCGTAAATCTCTTTATTGGCCTTAAAGAAGTTATAGACAAGGTTAAATTTACACCTTTCAATTGTCAAGATTTGCCCGTATTATTCATGTATCCGGCTGTCACATTTACACTCAAAAAGCATTTTAGATCTTATAGGCAGCATCTATGACTCCTCTAGCTTTGGTCCAAACTACACACCTCTCCGCCTAACAACTTTCGTTCTAACCCGGGTATGCCGGATCGGTTCGAATTTTTTCGCCATATCTTCACGGGCCACTACCTTGACCTCCGTCAATGGGGGAGTGGCTTAGCTCGTCCCGGAGAGAATTCAGGTTAATAATTCGACTGTATTTGTGATAAAATTCTGACAAAGAATCCCATGTCGATGTGGATCATTCTATCCGGAATCATCGCACCTGCGATATTCTGGTTCGGTTATCTTTACTTCAAGGACCGGATCCAGCCAGAGCCCCTGCGGACAACCGGAATCACCTACATCCTGGGGATATTCTCTGCCATCCTTGCGATCCAAATCTTCAAGTTGCTCCCTATTCTCGGAATCCCGGAAGATCCGAGTGCTCTCATGGAAACGAACCGGTTGAAGTTTTTAATATATTCGGTCGGCATTACAGGATTTTTGGAAGAATTGTGTAAATTTCTCCCGTTTTCCCTCGTCGTCTTGAGATTTAAATTCTTCGATGAAAAGATCGATGGGATCATTTATGCATCAATCATCGCGCTCGGTTTTGCCAGCTACGAAAATTCCCGATATCTCGTTTATATAGAAGGCCTGGAGCTTTTCGGCAGAGCCTTTGCATCTCCCCTGACGCATGCAATCTTCGCCTCGATCTGGGGATATTCCGTTGGCGTGGCCTCACTGAGATCCAGGCCGGTTCTCAAAGCATCAGTTCTGGGAATAGGGCTTGCTGCGCTCTGTCATGGCCTCTTCAACTTCCTGACAACATCTCCCGCCCTACGCCTAGGTGCATCCTTCCTCATTTTAATCATCTGGGTGTGGCAGATCCGTCTCATCGAACGGCTCAGACATCAATCAGATTGAACAACGAATCCCCTAGTCCATCCCTGTAGCGGTACACACTTAGATCTGTACTTCATAGACATCCGGAATATTTTTTAGCGAGATATTCGGATTGAAAGTCATGGAGACCATGTTCACCGTCCGAAAATAGGGGAAAAAACGGGCTCTGTAGAGGGGGATCATGGGATAATACTTTTTTGTCCATTCGATGGCACCAATACAGTCTTTGTCCCTTATGTAACAGAGAAATGCCCTTATAAACCCGGCCCGATCTTGCGGCGATAATTCATCGTAGGCTAAGTGATTGATCCAGGCCCACCTCTCCATTGTTTTTCCCAGGTGATCATGATAAATGAAGTTGATCAACGCCCTTATTTTGTTTTCTCTCTCTAAAACAAGAGTTTTTGAAACATCCGGAAAGTCCAACTCCCATGCAAGTTCTTCGGC
>JASFPP010000050.1:0-20038 GCA_050115915.1 Candidatus Aminicenantota bacterium | reverse complement strand
GTTACTGTTAAATATCTCCCGGATGGACAGCCGGACCCGAATTGGGGCCCAGATGGTAATGGGATTGTGAGATATCATGGAAATTACGGTGTCGATGAGGCTGTTGCCATCGCAATCGAGGCAGGGAATGTCTATGTGACGGGCAGAAGCCAAGGAAACCGGACAGGATTTGATTATGTAACGATCAAGTATCTTCCGGATGGACAGCCGGATCCGAACTGGGGGTCAGATGGTGACGGAGTCGCGAGATATCACGGAGGTTACGGGGATGATGAGGCTGTTGCCATCGCAATCGAGGCAGGGAATGTCTATGTGACGGGCAGAAGCCAGGGAAACCAAACAGGATATGATTATGTGACGATCAAGTATCTTCCGGATGGACAACCGGATCCGAACTGGGGGTCAGATGGTGACGGAGTCGCGAGATATCACGGAGGTTACGGGGATGATGAGGCTGCAGCCCTTGCTATTGAGGCTGGAAATCTCTATGTGACTGGAAAGAGTCAGGGATGGGATCAGAACCAAAATGCTTCTTCTGGTTTTGACTATTACACGCTCAAGTATAACAACACAGGAAAGATTGTTTGGTCGGCCAGATACAATCACGATACAAACAGTGATGATGAAGCTGTCGCTCTTGCTCTCAATAGAAATTCAGAAGATGTCTATATTACAGGAAGAAGTCTCGGCGGCGGAACCAGCTTTGATTTTGCCACAGTCAAATATAAACAATAGTACGAATAAAAGGCAGGCTCTAAGCAAACCTTTCTGCTTTTTTTGTCATTTCAATGCCATCGGCGAAGGAATCTTAAGGTGTAATCGGTTAGAGGTTATCTAGCCTGTTCCTTGAATCCTTGACCATCGGATCGCTTCCATCATCCTTTTTTTTGATCTTAAGGAACTCACGGTAAGATTGAGATGCCGACTCACTTCCCAATCCCTCTTGAGCCTGGCCAAGATAATAGAAGAGGGGAGGGAAATAATGGAAAGTGGGCAGATCATTGAGAAATACTGAGGCCGTCTCTCCTTTTCGTTTTAAGCACAACTCAAACTCAGCATAGGCCTGAGGAAATTCTTTAGCATCGAGGTATGTTCGTCCCAAGAGAAAGTGACCAATCCATGTATCGAGTTGCCTGTGAGCCTCCTGAAATAGATTGATAGCATTAGAAAAATCACCTCTTGCACGGCTCATCTCCCCGCCAATGAGTTTGGCATACACCTGAGGTTCTGGCTCGATTCGTTTGTTCAGATCTGCTGCGAGTGTTCGGGCCCTATCCGTATCCTCAGCATTAAGATAGATGAGCGCTGCAGAAAAAAGTATATCATCACTCGTCATTATTTCGAGGGCCTGTTCCGCCATGTCTTTTGCCAAAGATTTTTTGTTTTGGAGAAGTAGAACGTTTGCCTGCATAATGGATTTTTCAGCCGCGACATGTTCTTCATTATTTTCTCTGTCAAATTCAATGC
The DNA here is from genome assembly GCA_050115915.1 of Candidatus Aminicenantota bacterium. GTDB lineage: Bacteria > Acidobacteriota > Aminicenantia > Aminicenantales > Aminicenantaceae > WTAW01. Next base: position 18,571 of record JASFPP010000050.1, on the reverse strand, counting down.
CATCCTCGAGCAATTTTATAGCATCTGACAATTGTCCCTCATAAATTGCAATGTCGGCAAGGCCAGAAGTCGCTAGGGATGAGCCGCGTGTATCTGCAGTTTTAAGTTTTCCATAAGTTGCCATGGCTTCTTCCGTGCGGCCTTGTGCGTGTTGAGCTAAGGCAAGAACAACATAGGCGTCGTTAACTTCCGGGCTTTTCTCGATAATCGATCGACTTTCACTTTCTGCGACTTGGAAATCACCAGCAGCCAGCGCATACCAACTCAGGTTAAATCTGCCGTTTAAACTCTCGGGATTATTGTTGACATCTATGCGCCCTTCTTCCACGGCTTTTTCCATATTTCTAGCAAAAAAATATGCTAAGCCAAGCATGGCATGAGCGGTATAATCACCAGGAAACTGCTGTGCTAACGAGCTATACTGGTCTATCGCGTTTTTGAAATCTCGCTTCATCAAATAATATGATCCACGAGTCCTGTATTTTTCTCGATCCGTCATCTGATCAATTCTCTTGAAGGCTTCCTGGAAATATTTTTCCGCCTCTTGATATTGCCCTCGGTTATAGTACAGAACTGCTATGCTCGAATAGGCACGACCGAAATTAGGATCATAATCAAGAGCTTTCAAGTATTCCCTCAGGGCATCTTCTAGGTTTTCTCTATCGGCGAGTTCCTGAGCCAGCACATACGCATTCATGGCCTCCAAGGATGATGTTGTGAAGGTCTCCTTGATCAGCGCTTCGCTGGAATCCTCAGGGATGAGGCCGAGATCTGCCCTTAATTTTGCGGATAGATAATCTGCAACTTTTAAGATATCGGCTTTTGTCCCGATCGACTGGCTGACTTCGGCTATCTTCTCCGAATTGGTCGGGTCCAAAGCCCATGCATTAACACGATAACCTCCATCGCTCTTTTCGATCGATGCGCTTATGACCGCATTGATCCCTTCTCTTCGGCTCAAGAGCTGAGCCGATTCCGAGTCTAATTCACCTTGAGACCCGGGCTTGAGTTGAATCATCTTCTGGCTAGCCTGTTTTCTATCATAGACCGAGATGTAAGAGGCACCATCCAGGCTGATACTCAATAATTTTTCAAGGACTCCATCAAATACTGTATCGCCTGTCTGATTCAGGATATCTGCAATGATGACAGATATAGGCTCAGGGGCGGATTCTGTGGGAGGTGCTTTGGGCTGGCCGATAAATTTAAATAGTAAAAAGCCAAGCAAAGCGATAACGACAATGCTCGCAGCGGCGATGGGTAACACACGTCGTAAAGACAAACCTCCTCCGATGATCTCCCTCTGCGCTTTCCGGATATTTTCGGCAAAAACTGCAATATCCTGATAACGTTCATTCGGATCTTTTGCCATTGTGCGGCGTAATATCGGAAAAAGAATCGGACTCATCGTTTTCGGTCTGATATTAGGTTGTGGAGGAGGATCTCTGAGAATAGAACTCAGAGTTTCAATGGCACTGGGTTTTGAAAATGGATGGATTCCTGATAACATCTCTTGGAGAATGATGCCGAGAGAGAATATGTCGCTTCTTTGGTCGACGTCCTCTCCTCTTGCCTGTTCCGGAGACATGTAAGCAAGAGTTCCTGCGATGGTTCCCTGTTCTGTGAGTGGAGCTTGGCTCAATGTCGCTGCCATGCCTCCTTCTTCTTGAGGGAGAACTTTTTTTGCCAGTCCAAAGTCCATGACTTTGACGCGTCCTTGTGGTGTCAGCATGATATTGGCGGGTTTCAAATCACGGTGAACGATCTCATTCTTGTGGGCCTTTTCCAAAGCCTCGGCAATCTCCAAAGCGATATTTAGAGATTCGGGAAGAGAAAGAGGTTCTCTTTCCATCCGATTTTTAAGATTTTCCCCCTCCACAAATTCCATCACGATAAAGGCGTTCCCATTGACTTCACCGGCTTCATAGACTTTACATATAAAGGGGTGGTCCAGGGAGGCCGCAGACTTAGCTTCCCGTACGAATCTCTCGCGGGCAGTGGGGTCCTGCTGTGATTCCTCTGGTAAAAATTTTATCGCGACTTTTCTGTCTAGAATTGTATCCTGGGCTAGGTAGACTTCACCCATACCACCTTTGCCGATGGGCTTGAGGATTTTGTAGTGTTTGATCTTTTTAATAGAGATCGTCATGAGATCGTTATCCCCATCTTTAGCTTATACCTCTGGCTAGCCTCATAAGCGTTATAGCATAGGGGGTATTTTGTGTCAATGAAGCCCGGGTGCAATGCTAAACGAGATCAATGAAAAATATATTCGGGCCGATCGCAGGATTCTCCCTGTTTTGGTGTTAGCGTTATACGGAGTCTTCCTTTTCCGGATCTTCTTCGTGTTCTTCAGCTTTCTTCCAGTCCTCTTTCTTTTTGGGCAACTGCTCGAGGAAATCTGCGTCCACCTTGAAGATGTAGTCGAAACGGACGTTTTTAACGAATACAAACTCTTTGATTCCTTCTTTGTCTTCTGTTTCTCCTATGTCACCCGGACCGGGCACTTCTTTTTCTGCTTTTCCTTCGATTGTATTTCCGATCAGTACCGATATTTCCTCCGATTCCTCTTCGTCTTCTTTCACCCTGATTGTCACTTTTGCAGCAGGAGGGTCCAGGCCGAATTCTTTAAGTTCTAAAGGCGGGTCGATGAATTCCTCGGCTTCAAGGGCCTCGATCTTCCGGACGAATTCCTCGATCTTATCCATATCCGCTTCTTCTTTTTCAGCAGAATCGAAGTGCCACTTATCCTCTTTCTCATCCTCTAGAACCGCAAAACTGAGATCTCCTCTCTCGAGAGACACCTTGTTCACTTCCCAAGCATAGAAATCTGCGACCTCCGTCTCTCTTATTTCGAGGGGATCCTTCTCCAGCTTGGATATGATTGTATCCTCAACCTCGACGATCTTCGAAGACAGAGATGTAGTAGCGTAGAGCTTATCCTCAACCTTTTGGATGAAAAAGATCACCTCCTGGTTTTCCAGCGGCATTTGAAGCGTTATCGTATGCTCGGGTGTATCGAGCATGAATTTTTTCATTTCTTCTTCATTCTTTTCTTCAGATACAAATTCTTTTGCCTTGAGATCCGAAAGAGAGCTGAGGAGGGATGTGATATCGCTTTTCTCCGCCAGGGACGCCACCGGATTTTTAAGGAACCACTCCTCCTCTGACTTTTCGGCGGCCCACTGGATATCACCGGAGCGGAGCTCTATCCCTTTGACATCATCCGTCTCGTACTGGAATATTTTTTTCTCACGGAAATCAAAGACCTTTTTCTCAAGAAGAGTCTTATGTGTACTTGCAATAAGAACAACCCGGGTTTCATCTTCTCTCTTGGCGAAAAACTTCTGGTCCAAAGGATTCTCCATGCCCACAAGGACTTTGACTGGATCTTCCTTACCCTTGAATTTGAGAGAGATTTCTTTTTGCGGGATCCCGTATTTTTCCAAATCCTCAGGGACTTCCTCGACCACTCGGTCGATTTCCAGATTGGAGAAATCGTTGGCGATGCGGTCCACTTCAAATCTATCGGCTTTGGCCTCTATGGGTTCGGAGATGAGCCAATTGTCTTCTCCTTCCCTTTTAAAGGTGATCGTTCCTTCTTCGGTTTTGAAGTAGATGCTCTCGACGTCCTCCGATGAGAGATTGACCAGTTTATCTCCAGGCGCCTCCTTTCCGACATCCTTCACATCGAAGAGGAATATGAATACTAAAAGAGCCATAAAAACGAGAAGGAGGATAAAAGTCGTCTTGAACTTCATAGGGATCTTCTCCTTGCCCAGATCGTGATTCCCGTTACGAGCACGGCCAACGGAAGAATTATGAGGGAGACAAAAAAGATCATCCGTCCTTGAGACGGCGTGAGCTGGATCGTCTTCGGCGAGGCGGTTTTGGGCTGTATGGATATGAGGTCTGCTTCTTCTGTCAACCAGGCGGCTGTGTTGAGAAAAAGGTTGCCGTTGCCGGATGTGTAGTAATAACGGTTGGACACAAAATCCGAGTCGCCGAACACGGCCAACCGACCTTCTTGCTCGGGTTTTTCCTCGCCGATCACATCCTCTCCTTTGGCCTTTTCCTCCTCTCGCTCTTTTTTTTCTCCGGATTCTGCATCGGGTTTCGGCTCGGCCTCCTCACTTTCAGCAAGGGCTTCCTCCGTTTCGATCTCCTCACTCTCTGCTTGTGACACATCTGTTTCGTCGGCCTTATGTTCGATCGTCGCGACTACGGCGAGCGGGACCGGACCGGCCTGATCTTTTTCCTTGTTGAATGTTACCTGTTGCTCTTCCAGTTGCCTTTCGGACCAGGAATTTGGGCTTGTCTTGGCTATCACAGTCGTGCTTATGCCCTCTGGCGTTTCTTCGGTCGTTCCCACGGATCGGGCAAACGGGTAGAACGTCGCATAGCGGAATTTACTCGTGATCGTGTGATATTCGTACTGGCTGACAAGGGGCATAAAATAATCCCCTCCCATGAGCCTCGAGACGGTATCCACGATCACATCGTTCTCGAGCTTGATGCCGAATTCGGCGAGGAATGGCCCAAGTCCTGGTGCTGTTTGTGGGTCGATCATAAGAAATACTCTTCCGCCTTTTTTGAGATAATTACGGATCGTCTCTAATTCATCGGGGAAAAGATCTTTCTCCGGACCTGGGACAATAAGGAGGTCCACATCATCGGGAAAGGTGTCCGGCAGAGCCAGGCTCATTTTTTTGACTTCATAGGCAAGCTTTTCCAGTTCGGCTTTTGCCTGGGAGTAACCGCCATCCTGGAGCTCCTCGATCGATCCTTCTCCATGGCCTTCGAGAAAGTAGATGGTTTTCTTTTTTTCTCTCGATATCTTGATGATCGCATTCGTGATCTCTTCCTCGCTTGTAGAGGTTATTCGGCTTTCTTTGTCCCCGCTTTCGAATATGGAGGTCCCATCCTCTGTGACTTCGTATCTTTTAACCAGGCCTGGATTCTTATCAGGATCTATGAATTCATGCTTGATCTTGGAGGTGTGATAGGTATAGTTATCCATCAAGTTCTGCATCGTGTTCCTCTGGTAATTGCCTTCGAGAAAAAAGCTTTTGATCCGGACTTCATTCTCTAAATTCTTGAGCACAGTCACAGATTGATCGGAAAGAGAATGAAGCTTGGCTTCGGTGAAGTCGAACCTGTGGTGGTACTTGGAAAAGATGTAGTTGATAAGCACAAGAATTCCGATAACGAGGAGGACAATCATAAACAGATTGCTGGAGTAGAGGAAGGCTTTCCTTGTGAGGCCTGCTTTGAGGAGTGCAAAGTTCAGATAGATATACACGGCAAGCGCCACGATCCCCAGGAAAAACATCAGGTAAGGGAACGTCTTTTTGTAGGGCCAGATGCGGATGAGCACAAATGCAGCAAAAATGAATGTTAGGCCTATATAGTTCAGGTTTTTCTTGATAGTGTCCATTGTTTACCTCCATCTCCGGGATTGGATCATAGAATGCGTGAGGAATAATCCAAAGAAAATCAAACTCAAATAGTAGACAATATCTGTGGTGTCTAAAATCCCCCGGGTCATGTCGTCGAAGTGCTGGAAAAATGAGAGATAATTCAATACACCCCTCCATATTCCTCCGACGAACTGAGAGGCCCAGTTGAGGACAAAGAAGAGAAGAAAAACGCCGAAGCCTAAAGATGCGGCGACGATCTGGTTTTCTGTGAGGGATGAAAAGAAGATACCGAGTGCCATGAATGCAGCGCCCATCAGGAAGAGTCCGAGATAGCCATTGAGGAGGGGCATAATTTCTGGATTTCCGAAAACCAAGACGAACAGCGAGAGCAGACTGTTCAGGAAAAGCATCACCAGGAGGACGAATAGAGATGCAAAATATTTTCCCAGAATGATCTGACCGATCGATACTGGGGATGTGTAGAGGAGTTCTTCTGTTTTTGTCTTTTTCTCTTCAGCAAAGAGCCGCATGGTCAGGATCGGGACGAGAAAGAGCAGGATGATGCTGATGTTATGGAACAAGGGGGCATAAACCATTTGGTTGATGTTGAGCTGTTGGAAATATTGAGGATTTCTCGCCATCTGCATGGATTGCAGGTTGAACCATTGGATGAGCGTGTAATAGAAGAACCCGGTCACGATCAAGAACACTGTGATGGCCACATAGGCAATGGGGGAGGTGAAATATGTCCTGATCTCTCTTTTGCAGATTGCCCAAATGTTGTTCATTGCTCCGTACCTCCTGAGATAACTTTAAGGTAGAGGTCTTCGATGTTCATCCCTAAGGATTTCATTTCGATAAGCCCCAGATTTTTATCTACAATATATCGAGTGATCACATCTCTGATGTCTTTATCCGTTTCCCATTCGATCCTCAATCCATCGTCTTGCCAGGCAACGTTCTCAACACCGGGGATACTCTTGAATAGCGACGTCATTTCATCGCCTGTTTTCTTGAGCCTGAGAACAACACCGTCCTTTTCTGCGAGGGAGGAAGTGAGTTCCTCCAGAGAACCTGAGGCTTTAAGCTCTCCATCGCTGATGATGACCACACCATCGCAAACTTGAGTGACCTCTGCCAGGATATGTGTCGATAGCATTATAGTGCGGTCACCCCTGAGAGAGCTTATGAGCTGTCTGATCTCTATGATCTGAGCCGGGTCGAGGCCTATGGTTGGCTCGTCCAGGATCAGGATTTGTGGTTCATGGATCAGCGCCTGTGCAATTCCCACACGCTGTCTGAATCCGCGGGAAATATTCCGGATAAGACGGTTTCTCACGAGTTCCAATCCGCTTGTCTCTATGGCCTTTTCGATAGCCGCCTTCTTTTTATCAAGAGGAATCTGTTTGATGTCAGCCACGAACTTCAAGTATTCACTGACTGTCATCTCTTGATAAAGAGGGACCACCTCTGGGAGGTAGCCGGTAATCTTTTTGACTTCATTCGGCTGTTCGAAAACATCATACCCGGAAACTGTGGCTTTGCCTTGAGTGGCGGGGAGATACCCTGTGAGGATCCTCATCGTTGTCGTTTTGCCCGCAGCGTTCGGACCGAGAAGTCCCCAGATCTTTCCCTTCTCGACTTTAAAGCTGAGGTCCTTGACGGCGACGAGGTCTCCAAAATTTTTTGTAAGGTGTTCCACTTCAATCATCCATAACCTCCATTCCTTCAAATATCTTTTGTTCTGTCTTTCAGGGATTGTTTCCCAAACGGTCCATTCGAGGACGGACCGAATATTATCAAGTTATCTATTTTAGAAAAAATTGCCCAAATTTCAATAGGATTTTTTATGTTTATACTATTTTTGGCTTATTTGTGTTGCGAAGAGGCTACATTCGTTCCGGCAGGGGAATACCCATAAGTGACAGGGCTTTTTTCAGGATTTCTCTGATGTAGAAAATCGTTAAAATGCGGAGTTCCTTGATATCTCCGTCCTTCTCTGCGAGGATCGAATACTTGTGGTAGAAGGTATTAAATTTTTGACTCAAGTTAAAGGCAAACTTCGCCAGATGAGAGGTTTCCAAAGACCGGATCGTGTGAAGGATTTCATCATCGAGCTGGGAGGCATAGAGGACGATCTCCCAGAAATCTAACAGCTCATCTTCAGAGAGGGCAGGAAGCGACCATTTTTTGTGAGGCAGGTTCTCCACGATATCCTCAACACGGACATCTTCTCTCTCCTCAAGCTTGCGGAATATGCTGTTGATCCTGACACAGGTGTACTGAAGGTATGGCCCTGTCTCGCCCTCAAAGCTCAAGGCATCCTCAAAATCGAAGACGATAAGGGAATTTCTTGCGTATTTGAGCATAAAATATCTCAGAGCGCCCGTGGCGATCTGGTGGGCGATCTCCGTTTTTTGCTCCTGTGATAGATCCGGATTCCGTTTGTGAACCTCATCGAGGGCCTTCTCTTCCAGCTGATCGAGCAGGTCGTCGGCCTTCACTCCCAATCCCTTTCTTCCTGAAACTTCGAGAAAATCCTTATCTTTGTCGTTTTCAGAAACACTCACATCCAGCTCTTTGAGACTGTTTGGCGACAAAGCCACCATTTCATAGGAGAAATGGATGGATTTATCTGCCTGTTTATCAAAGTGCAGAGATCTGAGTCCCTGTACAACCACCTGCTGCAAATAGGATTGTCGGGTATCGATCACGTTGTAGACAAGGGTCCCTTTCCCGAATTCCGGTGTGTCTTCACTGGGTTTGGACGTTGTAATCCATATGGTCTTGGTATCCTCTTTTGTGAAGGGTTCATAGTAAAAATCCTTGTTGAGGAGACCGAATTTCCAGAGTTGATAAGCAATATCTTTGCCTACGTAGGTGACTGTTTGGTCAGACCTGACGATGACTTTTTCCCGGTCCGATTCCTCTTCGAGCTTCATAATCCAGCAGCCCTTATTCACACCCTCATCCATGAACTCTATCGCCTTTTTCTCTTTGAGCAGTGAAAAAGCTTTATCCCAAAATTTTAATGCCAATATGCTGCTCTCACATGGCAGAAGATCATAGGTGACATCGAGTCTTTTCATAGTGTTGAGGTGGGCTCTGATAATCCTTCGGGAGATGTGATCGGCCATTTGGATTTCCGGAGAAGCGCCCCCTTCGATCTTTTTCAGGATTTCTGAGCGTCTTTTCTGGGCTTCAGGGTGTTCTTGGAGATAAGCGGAGACACGAGCGTAGAGATCCCAGCAGTAGTAATCGAATTTCCCCCCGAGCCTCTCGAGATCCTCAAGGCCTTTTTTTTCCAAGTCCATGAATCCGAAGACCACATCCACAACCTGGACTCCCGTGTCGTCGATGTAGTTTTGGATTTCGACCTTCTCGCCTTTGTAGACCAGGCAACGGCCCAATGTATCTCCCAGGCAGGCGTTGCGCAGATGTCCGATATGAGCCGCTTTGTTGGGATTGATGTTGGTGTGCTCGATGATGATCTTTTTTTCCTCGGCGATCAAGTTCGATCGTCCCACCTGTCGGAGCGACTGAAGAAAAAACTCGGGTTTTTTTAGATAAAGATTGATAAAACCAGCCCCTGCGACTTCCGCTTTTTGAACTCCCTCCAGGGGACAGAGGAGCGACAGGATCTCTTGGGCAAGCTCTCTGGGATTACGTTTGAGTTTTTTAGCGAGCTGGAAAGGGAAAGCCAGCGCCAAGTCTCCCATTTTTATGTGGGGTGTTGTGTCGATGTCCAGCTCGGACAGGTCGATCGGGTACTTCTCACTGATCTTGTTGTGGATAGCTTCCCGTAAATCATTTTTAATTTTGATCATTTCAGGTCTCTCATTATAACAAATTTCGTTCTTGGAACAAGACTAGAGGATTATATGTTGCATTGATAGAGAATATATGGTAGTTAAATATTTTAAATTATGCGTAAGAATTAGGAGTGTTTCGACCTAAAGTTTGGAAGGATTTAATTAAAATCTAGTATAAATCATCCAACTGCAAGAAAAAGAGACTTCCATGAAGACCACTCAACTAAATGCCGCCCATGAAAAACTCGGGGCAAAGATGATCGAATTCTTTGGCTGGGAGATGCCGGTGGAATATACGGGCATCATCGATGAGCACATGGCCGTCCGTACGAAAGCCGGTCTCTTCGATGTCAGTCATATGGGTGAGGTTTTAATTGCGGGAAAACAGGCCCTGGATTTTATCCAGTATTTGACTCCGAATAACGCCGCCCGCCTCTCGCCGAATAAGGCGCAGTACACAGCCCTCACAACGCCGGAGGGGACGTTTATCGATGACATGCTGGTCTATTGTCTGGATGAAGAAAAGTATCTCTGTGTCGTCAATGCGGCCAATTCAGATAAGGATTACGAGTGGATACTCAGCCATAAAGATGGCTTTGATGTCGCTGTGGAGAACCAGAGCGATATTTATACGCAGTTGGCTCTCCAGGGCCGGGAAGCGCAGTCCATCCTCCAACCCCTAACAGGGATCGATCTCGAGGAGCTGAAAACCTTTAGAGCTGCAAGGGGGAGTGTCGCGGGTGTCGGGGCCCTGATTTCACGGACGGGTTACACAGGGGAAGATGGCTTTGAAATATACACACAGTCCGCAAATCCAGGAAAGATATGGGATGCTCTTATGGAGGAGGGGGAAGAGCGCGGAATTTGCCCCATTGGACTTGGAGCAAGGGATACTCTACGGCTGGAAGCCGCGTTGATGCTCTATGGGAATGACATCGACGAGACGACGACTGTCCTGGAAGCGGGATTGAGTTGGCTTGTGAAGTTTAAAAAAGGCGATTTTTTGGGTCGTGAAGCTTTACTCAAACAAAAAGAGGAGGGGCTTCGCCGTAAGATTGTTGGTTTTGAGGTCCTGGGTCGGGGGATTGCCAGACCTCATTATCCGGTGTTTGTAGATGGTGTAAAAGTTTCGGGAGTAAACTCAGGGTCATACTCCCCCTATCTCAAAAAGAGAATAGGATTGACATATCTCCCTATCGAACACACTGAAGAGGGGACGGAATTCGAGGTAGAGATTCGCGGAGGCCTCGTCAAAGCCAGAGTTATCCCTTTGCCATTCTATAAACGCGATTACTGATGTGTTGCAGACCGTATCTGCTAACAGTAAACAGGTATTAACTGGCATGAATGCGAGCATATATCGGCACTTAATGTTGGATAATTTTTTATACGCCACTTTTCACGTTTTGAGTAAAAGGTGAGGAGGAGAGAAATGTATCCTGAGGAGTATTACTACACCAAAGATCATGAGTGGATCAAGATTGAGAATGATGAAGCCGTTGTGGGAATCACAGACTTTGCCCAGAAACAACTGGGAGATGTGGTCTATGTGGAATTGCCTGAGATCGGCGCAACTTTTGAGTTCCATCAATCCCTCGGTGTTATCGAATCTGTCAAAGCTGTTTCCGATATTTATTCTCCGATTTCCGGCGAGGTGGTTGCCATCAACGAAGATCTGGATGAGTCTCCAGAGATGGTGAATGAAGATCCTCATGGGAATGGATGGATCGTTCGGTTGAAGTTGAAAGATGGTTCCGAGGTCGAAAAATTGATGTCTGTCACCGAATATGAGAAATATTTGGAGGGATTGGAAGACTAAAAATCCCGGAAATATCCATCATTATGACAGGAAGGTTTAAGACATGAGTTATATATCGCTGAGTGATAAGGATAAGAGGGAAATGCTCAAAAGGATCGGAATCTCTTCGATCGACGAGCTTTTTCTCACAATACCTAAAGATATAAAATTAAAAGAAGACCTAAACATTCCCGGGTCGAAAACAGAATCGGAGCTTATTTCCCATTTTGAAATTCTTGCTGGGAAAAATACGGGGAGTGATTTTCTTTCTTTTCTGGGGGGTGGTGCGTATCCTCACATCATTCCTTCCCTGGTCGATTATCTGAGTAGCCGGGGGGAATTCATCAGCCCTTATACGCCGTATCAGGCAGAAGTGAGCCAGGGCACTCTTCAGATCATTTATGAGTTCCAGACACTGATCTGCCAGTTGACCGGTATGGAAATCGCGAATGCGTCTCTGTATGAAGGAGCCTCGGGAGCCGCAGAAGCCGTTCTGATGGCTCACAGGCTCAAAGGCCAGCCGAAAGTTCTGTTGGCGGGTGCCTTTCATCCCCAATACAGAGAAGTAATCGACACCTACACCAAAAATCTGGGGATTCATGTGGAAGACATCCGCTATGCGGAAGATGGGGCCGTGGATATGGATGAGCTCGAACGAAAAATGGATGAGCGGACATCCGCCATCATCGCCCAATCTCCCAACTTTTTCGGAGTGATCGAGGATATCGAGAGAATCTCGGGAATTGCCCATAAAAATGGCGCGCTATCCGTCGTTGTCATATCGGAGCCTGTTTCTCTCGGTCTTCTGGAAGCTCCGGGTAACCTGGGGGCTGATATCGTCACCGGAGAAGCCCAATCTTTCGGGATCCCTCTGAGTTATGGAGGCCCCTACTTGGGATTTATGGCATGTAAGAAGGAATTCATCCGTCAGTTTCCCGGCCGAATCGCCGGAGAGACAGTGGACGTCGAGGGTCAGCGAGGATATGTCCTGACATTGACTACGAGAGAACAGCACATCAGGAGGGAAAGGGCCACATCCAATATCTGCACGAACCAGGCTTTATGCGCCCTGAGAGCCACCGTTTTTCTAGAGACCTTGGGAAAAGAGGGCATCAGGGAGCTGGCGTTCCAGAACATCCAGAAAGCCAACTATGCACTGGAAAAATGTTGCGCCATTGCTGGTGTCCGAAGAATGTTCGGCGGGGCTGTTTTTAATGAATTTGTTTTAGATTTCGGGAAAGCCTCCGCTTCGGTCAACCGATCTCTGCTGGATAAAGGCATCATCGGAGGGCTGGACCTGGGCCCGTTTTTTCCGGATTTGAAAAACTGTGCTCTTTTTTGCGTGACGGAGATACACACCAAAGATATAATCGACCGATTAGTCGATGAAATAGAGGAGGCCATGTAAAGCCTGTTCCCCAACGGGACCTACACATGCGAGAGACTCATGATAAGAGAACGTTTAATATTTGAGATGAGCGATCAGGGGAAAAAAGCCTACCGGTTGCCCGCACTTGACGTGCCTGAAAACAAGGCCGCCCTAGCGAATGTACGCACGCGAGAGGAGGTGGAAGGTTTTCCACAAGTTGCCGAGATCGAAGTCGTCCGACATTTTACGCGCCTTTCGCGGGCCAATTTCTGCATAGATGTGTGTCTCTACCCCCTCGGTTCGTGTACGATGAAGTACAATCCGAAGGTCAACGAGAAAATCGCGTCGCTCCCCGGATTAGCGAACATGCATCCTTTTGCACCCCAGGAGCTCGTTCAGGGAAGCTTGGAGATCATAAAAACGGCAGAGGAATGTCTGTGCGAAATTGCGGGTATGGATTCTTTCACTCTGCAGCCCTCGGCGGGAGCCCAGGGAGAGCTCGTCGGGATGATGTTGATCCGGGCATGCCTTGAGGATAGAGGAGATCCGAGAAATGTCGTTCTGATCCCTGATTCAGCGCACGGGACGAATCCATCCAGCGCCCATTTTTGCGGTTACCGGGTGCAAGAGATCAAATCCAACGAGAGCGGCACAGTGGATGTTGATGACCTCGCCCGGGTCATGACGAATGACGTGGCTGCACTGATGATCACGAACCCTAATACTTTGGGTGTTTTTGAATCCGACATCAAGAAGATCTGTGAGATCGTTCATAACAAGGGAGGCCTTGTGTACATGGATGGAGCCAACATGAACGCTCTTGTCGGAGAATGCCGTCCTGGGGACATGGGAGTGGACGTGATGCACATCAATTTACACAAAACATTCTCAACTCCCCACGGAGGAGGAGGTCCCGGAGCAGGACCTGTGGGCGTGAAAAAAATCTTGGAGCCCTTTCTGCCTGTCCCGATCATCGAGAGAAGGGGAGATACTCTCTATAGCGATTTCGACAGGCCCAAGAGCATTGGAAGAATCCGTAGCTTTTATGGAAATTTTTTAGTCATCGTCAAAGCGCTAGCCTATATCCTCTCCTTAGGCCCCGATGGCTTGAGAGAAGTCTCGGAGATCGCTGTACTGAATGCGAACTATATACGGAAAAGCCTAGAAGAGGAGTATCACCTCAAGTACAAAACCCCCACACTGCACGAGTGCGTTTTATCGGACAAATTCCAAAAAGAACACGGTGTGCAGAATATTGATATCGCGAAAAGACTGATCGATTTTGGGGTACATCCCCCAACGATGTCCTTTCCCCTGATCGTCGCAGGGGCTTTGATGATCGAGCCCACTGAGACGGAGAGTAGACGTGATCTGGACCAATTCATCGAGGCCATGAAACAGATCGCCAGGGAGGCTCGGGATAACCCGGAGCTACTAAAGCAGGCCCCTCATAGTGCGTATATCCGCCGGCTGAATGAAACTCAGGCTGCGAGGAATCCCATCCTGCGCTGGAGGCCTCAAAAAAGCGATCTGATGGAAAATAAATAGAGGACCGATGTCCAAGCGAACGATCAATCCTGTCGAGTGAATAATGTCTATCCAAAAGCTCATCATGGACCTCCAGAAATTCTGGGCGTCCCAAGGCTGCTATTTGGCCCAATCCTATGACCTTGAAGTGGGAGCGGGGACAATGACGCCAGACACCTTTTTTAGAGTTCTGGATAAGAGACCTTGGAAAGTGGCGTATGTACAGCCCTCACGGAGGCCTACCGATGGAAGGTATGGATTAAATCCTCATCGTGTTCAAAAACATTTCCAGTATCAGGTCATCATGAAACCGTCGCCCGCAAATATCCAAGATCTGTATCTAAAGAGCTTGGTTTCTTTGGGTATATCTCTCAAGGATCATGACCTGCGGTTCGATGAGGACAATTGGGAATCCCCCACGATCGGCGCCTGGGGAGTCGGGTGGCAGGTCTTGCTGGATGGATTGGAGATCACACAGTTCACATATTTCCAACAGGCCGGAGGGATCGATACATTTCCGGTTCCAGTGGAGATCACATACGGACTGGAACGCTTGGAAATGTTCCTGGAGGGAAAAGATAATCTCTATGACCTGAATTGGTCTGACGACGTGACCTATAGGGATCTGCGGTTCGTCGAGGAGAAGGAGTTTTCAGAGTATAACTTCAATCGGGCGGATGTAAAACTCTTAAAAAAATCGTTCGACATGAACGTAAAAGAGGGGCAAAAATTGATCGAAAAGGACCTGCTTCTCCCGGCCTACGATATCTGTCTGAAGTGTTCTCATTTCTTTAATCTCCTGGATTCCCGAGGAGCCATCAGCGTAACCGAAAGGGTCAAGATGATCTCCCAAATACGGATCCTTGTCAATGCGATCGCACAACATTACACATCGCGCGGAGAATTGCCTTGATGGAATTTTTACTGGAGATCAAGACCGAAGAGATGCCCTCATCCCATATCCAAGCTGGGCTTCGACAACTTGAGGAGCGTTTAACAGAAACTCTGCGCTCCTCGAACATCACTTATTCCCGGCTGAAGTGTTATGGCACCTGTCGCAGGTTTGTGGTTGTCGGCAACTTTGCGCCCAAACAGAAAGACCACAGCGAAGATATTATCGGCCCTCCGAAAACAGTAGCCTTTGATGAGCAGGGAGTTCCCAGACCGGCTGCTGTTGGATTCGCCAAGAAACATGGTCTCGACGTCGATAAATTGGTCGTACTCAAGACAGAAAGAGGTGAGTATGCCGGAGCGAGAAAAATCATCAAAGGGGCTCCCACTGCAGAAATATTAATCGAGACTCTTCCCAAGCTCATTCCCTCGCTCTCGTTTCCCAAGATGATGAGATGGGCAGAGAGTTCTTTAAGGTTCTCGCGCCCGATCCAGAACATTTTGTGCATTTTTGGGGGGCAGCCTCTCATTTTTCAAGTGGGTGATGTCACGTCCTCAGGTTTGACAACAGGCCATAAGATCTTCTCTCCGCAAAAGATCAGGCCCAAGACCTTCGACGAATACAGAAAGGCTTTAGCCGAGCATCATGTTGTTGTGGATCAAGAGAAGCGGAAAAAAATGATCTTGAAGCAGGCCGAAAAAAAACTGCAGTCACTCAGTGCAAAAATGTATCCGGATGAAGATCTCCTGGATAAGCTGTCTTTTGATGTTGAGTCGCCCCATGTGATATTGGGGCAATTTCCCGAAGAATATCTCAAATTGCCACTCGAAGTGCTGAGCACGGCTATGAAGTCCGGTCAGAATCTTTTCTCGGTTGTCAGAGGTAAAAAGCAATTGCCCTATTTTATAGGTGTGGCCGATGTTCCGGCAGATTCGAAAGCCCTCATCCAAACAGGAAACCAGAGAGTGCTCAGGGCACGTTTAGAGGATGCCAAGTTTTTTTGGGAACAGGATTTGAAGGTCAAACTCCGGGAGAAGGCGGGGGCACTGGATCGCGTGATCTATCAGGAGAAATTGGGGAGCTATGAGGATAAAACCCAGCGGCTGAAGAAAATCGCTGTTTATCTCGCGAATAAGCTGGAAGCTAAAGAAGAAAAAAAACCGATAGGAGAAGCGGCGGAACTTTGTAAGGTCGACCTGTTGACGGAAATGGTGCGAGAGTTCCCTTCACTCCAGGGACAGATTGGGGGATTATACGCCCGGGAGGAAGGCTACTTGGCAAATGTGTGGAACGCGATCTATGAACACTACCAGCCCATAAGCCTGGATGGGGCTGTCCCCTCATCGTTCAATGGAGCGATCCTTTCCATTGCGGATAAACTGGATTCGATCATAGGGGCGATCGGTATCGGCATGGAAGTCAGCGGCTCGAAGGATCCCTTCGGCCTGAGAAGAAATGCTCAAGGAATCTGTAAGATTATCCTGGAAAAAAAGATCAGTATTTCCTTTGCACGTCTAGTGGATAAGGTGATAGCCGGCTATGGTGAAGTTTTTGAGAAGGACAGGGAGGACATCAAAAAACGCTGCTTCGAGTTTTTTAACGGGCGTCTCCAGTACATATTCGAGAACCATGGATTCCGGTATGACCTTGTCAAAGCCGCCATCAGTCCAGGGATAGACAACATCTACTACACATATCTCAGGCTTAAAGCGTTAGATAACCTCAAAGAGAGTCCGCATTTTGAGCCGATGATCCTCATCGCTAAACGCGTTAACAATATCCTCCGAGATCAGGCTCAAAAATACAAGATCAACTCTGAGTTGCTTTTCGAGAAAGAAGAGCGTGAACTGTACACAACATTTACCATTATTCGTGAAAATACGCAGGATATGATCGCCCAGGGAGACTTCACGAAAGCGCAGAGAATGATCTTCCGAATCAGGTCATCAACCAACACGTTTTTTGATCATGTGTTGGTCATGACAGATGATCAAAGACTCAGACGGAACCGGTTAGCTCTTCTTCAGGCCATCAGCAGACTTCTCAACCAAATCGCCGACTATTCCAAAATAGTTGTCTCCGATTAAACTCAGGAGCGCAGGAATACCTGCCTGCTTTTAAATCCTTCACGAACTGATGCCAACCCGCACCACCTCCAACCCACCTCATCCGTTCAAAAAGGTTGAAATTATAGCCCCTGAAGATGTCGTAGACTATTTCGAAGGGGCTACAACGAAGCCGATGCTGTGAGATTGGTGGATTAGGTTGGGTCGGCGCCCGTAGAGTAAAAGATGTCGACAATATAAAAGAGAGCTTTTTTGGAATTGGGTTGGCGGCAGATTTTACGAATAATTCAGAATGAGTTATTCGGTGTCGATCTCGAAATCTCCCTTATCCGGCTCCGTATCCGACTTCTCTGCGGGTGCAAATTTCTGTTCGAGAGCGATGATCTTGACTAGAGCGCCCGGGTAATTCTGGCCCTTCTTTTCTCCGTAGGGATTGAATTGAACTCCGACCTGGTATTTATAACTTTTACCGGCATTGATCGCCGACCACCTGACCTGGCCTTTCATAACGAGGGGAACTCTTTCTCCGGGGAGGGAAATTTTGAGAGTCACATTGCTGTTTATCTTGAGGTTTTCTTGTGTGAGAAAACGCAGCCCTCCACGACTGATATCCAGAATCGGACAGAACTCCTCTCCATATTTTGCATCTGGGAGCAGGGCTTTGTCCTTTTTATAACTTAATGTAGCTCCTGGAATTTCAAACCGAATACAAGTTCGCCTTTCAATCCCTGTGTACTCCATGAAGTTCCTCCTCCGTTGCTATCTGGGGTCGAATGTACACGTATTTCGGTAGATAGCATATATCAAATTCACAATAAATGTCAAAATAAATCCTCTGGAATTATCCGACAAGGTTTCTCTAATTTTGTCGGGGTATGAAGTGAAAATATGGTAAATAAAGGCCTCCTTGGTGAACGGATGCCCTTTTGTCGTTTGTATGACGAGTTTTCGACAGTTCGATTTTACCTCAAAGTGCCTTCATAGCAAGCTGTGAGCTGTCTCTCTCGAACCGCCTCGGGTGTGTAGTAGGGTAGCAGGATAGGGGCAACTCTGTCAGTCTTTATCCGTGCCGCTTTGATCTCTTTCTCGTAATTGTCGATGTGTTCGAGTGTAAGTTTACCGATCTTGGCTTTGGTGATGTATTCGGCGGCCTGTTTTCCAGCCCTGCGTCCGAAAACGTTGTAATCGAGAACGGAATTGCCCATGAGTCGGTTACGTCCATGCACTCCACCTGAAGCTTCACCAGCCACAAAAAGGCCGCGAATATTGGTCTCGGTTTTTTTGTTGATTTCAATGCCGCCATTCTGATAGTGAAGAGATGGATACACGAGCATCGGTTCTTTTGTGATATCGATCCCGTACCGAATAAATTGGCGATGCATGGCGGGAAACTGTTTATTGATATAACCTTCCCCTTGGAGCATCTCGATGAGAGGTGAGTCAAGCCAGATCCCCACGCGCCCGCTGGGAGTTTGAATCCCGTTGTTTCGTTCGAGGCATTCTCTGATAAACGCTGAGCTTTCCACATCTCGGGGTTCTCTCGGAAAGACAAATAACTCTCCGTCTTTATTGAGAGGCTGTCCTCCCGCACCCCTGATCTTTTCGGTAATGAGAAAGCCTGCGATCTGTTCGGGAAAAACGGATCCTGTGGGATGGTATTGGACTGAGTCCATGTACATGAGTTTTG
>JASFPP010000049.1:0-20261 GCA_050115915.1 Candidatus Aminicenantota bacterium | reverse complement strand
ATCCAGGCGGTTGAAAAATGTCTTAAGGCTTTCTTCCGGTGTGTAACTGAGGTTGAATGACTGCAAATAAGCGCCTTGTCGGAGGTTGATGTCTTCTTTGTACTTTGTGTATGCTCCACTGGTGTCGACGAACCGGTAGCCGAACTTAAGGTCGCCCTTGAATTTTTTTGCGCCATCATCCGCCGAGAAAGAAAATGTCATCGAAAGAATAAATCCTAACAATAAAACTGGCAATATGGCTTTTGTTCTTCTCATTTTGCTCCCCTATTTCAGAAAGATCTTGCTCAGGTTGGAACCGTGAATTGTTGCATGACAACTCGTGCAGTTCGTAGAGTAGGAATCGAATCGTTCGTGCCAAGAAGGCGCTGCTCCGTGACAGCTGAAGCACAAGTCTGCAATGCTGTGGAATGTCAACATGTGCCTGTTAGGACTTCCATGGACATCGTGGCAAGCGGAACAGCCTTCGATCCTCGAGGCGTCGTGTTCATAAAGGTAGGGTCCCTCTTTATCAGTGTGGCATTTGAAGCAGGATTCGTGCTTGAAACCGCCCAGGCGCTCTCGTGTGGCTGGGACGTGAGGGTCGTGACAGGATGAACAATCCATGATCCCTTCCTGGAGTCTGTGGCGTTCGTTCAGCTGGAACTCGGAGAATACTTCCTGATGACACACATAACAGGTTTTTGTCTTCCCGACCTTGAGGAGAGACGGCTTCGTTTCATCGTTATGAATGCCATGGCAAGAAGTGCAGTCCATGGACGCTTTTCCATGGGGACTTGCATAGTAAGCAGAATTGGATTTCATGTGGCATGTCAGGCATTTGTCGTTCTTTGCATTTGAAATATCTGTGGATTTAAATGCGAAGATGTTCGCTCCCCCCCCTTCTTCGATGTGTGTCTCCGCATCGCCATGGCAGGCTGTGCAGCTGTTGTTTGCAACGTGAGGCTTGGACATAAAAGCTTTGGCCAAATCTTCATGGCATTCAGCGCACGTGTCGATATCCGCTTCCTGAGCGACAGTTTTGGCAGCGGATAGATATCCCGCAATGACTAAAGCTAATGCGATGAACACGATTGTCTGGAGGGAGGGCCATGTTTTCAGTTGTGTGAATTTTGTATGCAACATAGGCCTCCTGTGAATAGGTTTATCCTTTTATATTTCTATCCTGTATCCCTTGAGATAGAGCCCTGATTTGCCTTGAATCGAAGGGTTTCTCGATAATGGCATGTACGGATATGCCCTCGATCTGAGGCTCGATCTGACTTTGAGACTGAGCTGACAGGATGATTATTTGTGTTTCCGGATGCGATTTTTGCATTTTTTTCAGCACATCGATACAGTTCTCATCTTCGATTTCGAAATCGGCAAAAATAATCTGGTAGGAATATTTTTCAGTGTTTCGAAAAGCGTCGTTGACGTTGGATACGACATCCACGTGATGACCATCCTGGGAAAGAATTTCCTTCAGAGACCACCGGATGAGCTTATCGTCGTCAATAATGAGTACGCGCAGCATATCTTTACCTTTATTCTTAGTATTTATATAGCAATTGTCGTGCCAAGTTGAATGTTTCAAAAATCAAAGTGGAATTTATTGAAAATAAAAGAGTTATAAATTATGTGCTTAATATCTTCTTGGACAGTTCAAAAGCCATAGGGGCATAACCACCAAAAGCGGGGCATTTCACCCACTTTTTGCCAGGGATGAACGTGGTAATTCTAGAGGAAAGAGTGGAGAAAAAGAGGCGGCTTTAGGGCAGGTTAAAATCTTTGGATGTGATGTTCCATTTTTTTATTTTATAACGCATGGTATCTCGCGTAATGCCCAGTCTTTTTGCGGCCTTTGATTTGTTTCCGTGGGTATCCTTCAGAGCCCTAATGAGAAGATCTTTTTCGGCATCAGCGAGTGTGATTGTTCTGCCAAGATTTTGTTTCTTTAGGTCCGCTGTGTATGAAGGGGGTTTCCTCTCTAAAGGGAAAGGGAGGTGTTTAGCCGTAATAAAAGGACCTTCTTCAAAGATCATGGCTCTTTCGATGGCGTTTTTGAGTTCGCGGATGTTTCCCGGCCAGTCATAATCTAGGAATAACTTTTGGGCCTCTTTATCTAAGCTCTGGATGCTTTTTCTGAATCGAATATTCTCTTGTTTGATAAAAAATTTGGCCAATGGAAGAATATCATCTTTTCTTTCTCTGAGGGGAGGGATATAAATCGGGCAAACGTTGAGCCTATAGAAGAGATCATTCCGGAACTTTTCCTCTCTGGTCGCAGATTCAAGGTCTTGGTTCGTGGCAGCAATGACACGGATATCGACTTCGATGTCTTTGAGACCACCCACGCGTTTGAATGTTTGCGTCTCTAAAAATCGCAGGAGCTTTGCCTGAAGTGCAAGGCTCATCGTCCCAATTTCATCAAGAAGGAGTGTTCCTTTATGTGCGAGCTCGACTAAACCCTTTTTCTGCTGTTTGGCATCCGTAAAGGCACCTTTTTCGTAGCCGAATAATTCACTCTCCAAGAGATTCTCAGGAATAGCAGAACAGTTGATAGCCTGGTATGATGCTTCTTTCCTCCGGCTGAGATAGTGAATGGCTTTTGCCAAAAGATCTTTTCCCGTTCCACTCTCACCCTGCAAAAGCACAATTGTCGCTTCACTTTGAGCGACGATTTTGGTGATCTCCAAAATCTTTTTCATCGTATTGGATATGGCGATAATTGAAGAGGGATCAAATCCCTTTTGCTCTTTTTCTTTGTAGTATGCAACTTCTCTTTTTAGAGATGCTGTCTCCAGCGCATTGTTGACCGCATTCTGGAGTTTGAGGTCATTGATCGGTTTGGTGATAAAATCGTAGGCGCCGTGTCGCATTGCGGTCACAGCATCATCAATAGAACCATAAGCAGTGATCATAATCACCGGGATGTCTGGCCATTGGCTCTTTATCTCCTCGAGGAAATCTGTTCCCTTTTGATCGGGAAGATTTACATCAAGGATCACAAGATCAGGAGATTCTCTCCTCAAGGTTTGTCTCCCCAGATCGCAAGTTTCCGCCTCGAGAGTTTCAAAATCCCATTCGGAGAGTTTTTGGATGAGGCTCCATCGAATAAGTTTCTCATCATCGATAATAAGGACTCTCTTTTGCTTCATGATTACATGGTCTGACTTGAAATAGGAAGGCTAATGGTAAAGATCGTTCCCTTTTTAAGTTCACTCCGGACTTCTATGGAACCCTTGTGGGCCTCGATGATCTTTTTACAGATGGAAAGTCCCAGCCCAGTTCCCCGTTTTCGTGTTGTGAAAAAGGGATTAAACACTTGCGTGAGGTGTTCGGCTTTTATGCCCCTTCCGTTGTCTCTAATAACGATTTCCACCCATCGACTGTTTTTTTGATAGAGATCGATGGATATTTTGCCTTTCTCGTCTATGGCAGCGATACTATTTATGAGAAGATTCAGAATGACTTCCTGGATCTTATTTTCATCACACAGTATTCGAATGTCATCTTCGGATTTTTCGAAACGGAATTGGATGTCTTTATCCTGCGTTTGGGATTGAGCGAGTGTGATAGCTCTCTGGATACATTCTGAGGGATCCGTCGGTTTTAAATTGATTTCTTTTGGCCGTGCATAGCTTAAAAGATCTTGGACAATATTGTAAATTCGGTCTGTTTGGTGAAGAATCTCTATGTAGATTTCCTTTTCTGGAGCGCTGGGCTCGGTCCTCTGGTTGATGACTTCTAGGGCCCCTTTAATGCCTGCAATGGGATTCTTGATCTCGTGGGCCAATCCGGCGGCCAACTCACCCATTGATGCCAGGTGTCCGGCGCGTTCTATTTCTCTGCTGTGAAGCTCTTCGATTTCCCTGTTCGCTTTCTTCAGGTTCGCGACCATAATATTGAAGCTCCTGGCGAGACCTCCGATATCGTCATTTTTTTTAGGATGGAGCTGAATGCTGAAGTTTCCACCTTGAACTTTTTTCATCTGTTCTTTAAGCTCTGAAAGAGGTCGATTTACGATCCGTTCGAAGAGCCGCAGGATGATGAAGATAAGTACAGCTAATGCAAACAGACTGATCAGGATAGCTCTCAGCTGGTTTTGGTAGATTATATCGGCTGTTGCCGCCTCTTCAAGATTGACTTCGAGAATCCCGATCACACCTTGATCGGAAGCATGACATGCGAAACACTCTTTTCTATTATTTATAGCGAAAAAACTCTTATAGGTAGAAATGAAAGCAGCCTGGGACGGCTTATCCATAATTCCCTCAGATAAAAAATTATTCAGTATTTTGATGCTATTGTCTTCGATAGAATTGCCAACTTCGTTTGGATCTGATGATTTGAGAATTTTTCCCTTCGGATCAGTCAGCCGAATGCTTTTGATGACTTTAGTATCGGCAAGACGTTTCAAGATAGGATCAATGTTTTTCGATCTTGGCTCTTGCATTTGGTGGGAGATATCGCACTCGATAATTGTCCCTGTAAGCACGACTTTCTGCTTATTCAAAGTGCTGATGATGTTTTTTTGCGTGGATAAATAAAGGTATGTCATTATGATCCCAGCCAACAGCCCTATAACGATGACGTGGAGGATGATCTTATGTCTCAGATTCCAGTCCAACAATCTCATATTCATTTTGTTTTCTTACTTACTCCAATTCATTCTGATCAAATGACTATTGAAGCGATCGACCCATAGATGACAATAAAAAATTGGCATATTCCATAATTTTGTTCCTACTTCTTTCTCCCCCATGCGAAACCAATATTTTTCAGATGTTAAAACATTTTCGAGTTATAAAGAGTAAAGTTGAGCGATAGAGATAGAGGATCCCGGTCTATTATTTTTTAGTGTTTTTTCGCTTCTTTTTTTTCTTGGCCTCGTGATGGGCAAGGTCTTGTAGAGTCAAACTCTCGAAATAGTCTTTAAGCATCAAGCTGGCTTCTTTCCAGACGTTGTGTGTTGCGCACACTGCTGTTCGGTTGCAATAATTGTCATCTTCCACACATTCCACAAGACACATGGTGCCCTCGAGCGAATCGAGGATATCACTGAGTTTGATCTGTGAGGGATGGCGAGCCAGGATATAGCCTCCACCGGCTCCCCGGATGCTTTTGACGAGCTTGTTGATCTTCAGAGGTATGATGATTTGTTCCAGGTAACGGATGGATATATTCTCCGCATCCGATACATTTTTAAGGATAATGGCCTCATTCCCATTATTATAATTGTGGGCGAGATTCAACATCAACCGTGTTCCGTATCGCCCTTTGGTTGAAAGTCTGATCATGTAACTCTCCTCTCGACTATCATTTATACAGGTTTAGTCAATATTATCCTACAAAATATACTACCCTATTTCAACATTAATTTATAGAAATTCTAGTGTTTTTTTCTCTGGCGGTTTTTGCTACAATCCAGAACATGAAAAATATATTTTTGGGAATATTTCTTTTTATTCTGGTAGGAGGATTGGGATCAATGTGCATGAGTCCAAAAGATGGATCTGCTGAGCTGGGGGCCCTATTGCCGAAGGAAATAAACGGATGGAGTGTTTCTGAGGAGGATAAGCTTTTTGATCCAGAAACGATTTTCGACTACATAAACGGGGCTGGAGAAGTGTATCGTGCATTCAATTTTAAATCTCTTCTGGCAAGACAGTTTTCCAGAAAAGGACAACCGAAGATCATCGCTGATCTTTTCGATATGGGCTCTGCCAAAGATGCCTTTGGGATTTTCACGCATAGCTTCGAAGAGGAGGAAATCGCAATTGGCCAGGGAGCTACTTACATGGGAGGGCTCCTTTCTTTCTGGAAAGGCCGTTTTTTTGTATCCCTTTATGCGGAAGAAGAAACTGCTGAAGCCAAGGAAGCTCTTTTTCTTCTGGCTAAAAAAGTTGCGACATCCATTGCAGATGAGGGAGAGATTCCTCGAATCGTGTCTTTGTTTCCAGCTAGGAACCTGGATCAGGCAAGGATCCGTTATTTTCACAATTACATTATCCTGAACTATCATTTCTTTGTGGCAGATGAAAATATCCTCCGCCTTGACCAGGAGACCGATGCAGCCCTTGGTTTGTATAAATATAATGGAGAGAGGTATTACCTTCTCCTTGTTCAATATGTTGGGAAAGAAAAAGCAAGGGAAGCTTTTGAAAACTTTGTAGCGGTTTATATGCCGGATGCGGGAGAATCAAGCATAGTAAAGACCGAAGATGACAAGTGGTCAGCGGCTCGTTTAAATGGTGATTTGCTATCTGTGATTTTTAATGCGCAATCCGAATCTCAAGCCAAAGAGATTCTGGACAATGTCGCAGACAAACTCCCATAAAGAATTGCAAAACGAGCCGGGATGATAGGCGTATTCTCAGTTTAAGGAGGGATTATGAAGAAGAGGACAATCACACGAAGGGATTTTTTGCGAGCAGCAGCTTTAACCCCTGTGGCAGGAGCCATTGCTTGCCGTCAAAAGCAACCGAGTGGTCAAGAAGTTCTTACGCCTCCTGTCAATAAGGTTGAGGCAGACAAGGTCAAAGTCGTTCTCATAAGAGATAAAAATGCTCTTGCCGGTTTTAAGAAGCCGGATGAAGCGGTTGTAGAGCGGATGCTTAATGAAGCCATGACGTCCTTGTTTGGTGTGGATGATCTGGTGCAAGCATGGAAAGAGATCGTTGGGCCAGATGATATCGTAGGCATTAAGTCGAACGTCTGGCGGTACTTGCCCACAACGTCGGAAGTTGAAAGCCTCATAAAAAAACGGGTTCTTGAAACCGGGGTTCCAGAGGAAAATGTGGGTGTGGATGACAGAGGGGTGAGACGGGATCCCCTCTTTCAAAAAGCAACAGCCATTATCAATGTTCGGCCGGCACGAACACACGACTGGTCAGGGATCGGTGGCTGTATAAAAAATCCCATCATGTTTTCCCCAAGTCCGCCCAAATATCACCCTGATGCATGCGCCGATTTGGCCACACTGTGGGATCATCACAACCTGAGAGATCGAGTTAAACTGAATATCCTTCTCATGCTGAGTCCCCAGTTCCATTCCACGGGTCCTCACAGCTATTCTGATAAATATGTTTGGCCCTACAAAGGAATTTTAGTCAGCCAGGATCCTGTTGCTGTAGACTCCGTTGGCCTGCAAATTATCCAGGCCAAGCGCTTTGAATACTTTGGTGAGAACAGACCATTCCAAACCCCCGCAAAGCATATCCATCTCGCAGAAACACGCCATCATCTGGGAGTTGCTAACCCCGATAAGATTAACTTGATCAAGCTGGGTTGGCCAGACGAAATCTTGATTTAGCCTTTTTATATTAATCTCTGTCGCATTTAAAATTTTAGAAAGGGGTACCTATCTAGTTGGCAGAAGACAGCTTCTTCCGTCTGAGAGAATCGATGTTAAAATCTTCAAAAATAATTGCGATGGCGATCTTTGTCATAAAAGTAAAGATCAGAAAGCCCACGGCAAATATGCCCATCGAGACCTTGATTTCAACGTGAGATGGCCTGTAGATATAGAACTGACCCAGTGAATCGGGTGTAAATCCTGGGATGAGGAGGGCAATCCCTTTTTCGATGTAGACTCCGAACCAGATCAATATTGCCCCGATATTTAATGTGATAATGTTCTTCCGAGTGGCTGGGATCAAGAACAGCAGGAAGGCGATGATACTGATCACGAGCGATGCCCAGCCGTACATCACAATATCGCGGTTTTCTCCAACCCCTACAAATAAATACTTGAGATGAACGAGGTGTTCCGTGTCTGAATAAACCTCCTTAAAGACCTCAGCAAAGAAAAAGAAAAGATTGATGAACATGGCATAGGCCATGAGCTCTGCGATTTTCCAGATCGCCTCATCTTTGATCTCGAAGGTTGTGGTCCTTTTTAGGATCTGGAATAGGATAAGGAGTACTGCAGGCCCTGAACAAAACGCAGAGGCCAGGAACTTAGGAGCGAGCAGAGCGCTGTTCCAGTAAAGGCGGCCGGCGAATCCATTATAGAGAAAAGCCGTAACCGTATGAATACCGATGGCAACAGGTATCGAAAACAGGATCAATGGCGTGAATATTTTTCTGTTGTATTCCCGTCTGTAGAATAGCTTATAGAGGAGATAACTGACCACACCAAGGTTCAGGAAGAAATAGAGTGAGAGGACCACGGAATCCCATGCCAGGAGTGATGAAGGCAAATGGAGTTTTCCGATGAGAGGGATCATGTGCCACAAACGAAGGGGATTACCGACATCAACGATAACAAATAGTATGCACATGATGACAGCACTGATAGCGAGGAGTTCGCCGAATATGACCACCTCTTTGAGAGGTTTCCAGTTGTAAATATAGGCAGGGATCACGAGCATAATAGCAGCAGCTGCTACGCCGACGAGAAAGGTGAAATTTCCGATATAAAAGGCCCAGGATATGGGATCGCGCATATTGGTGACTAGCAGTCCCTGTTTTAACTGTTCGATATAACCTGTACATCCTATGATGATGAGCGTGAACAGAAAGGCAAGCCATATATAGTACCGTTTACTCCCCCTGATGATGATCTGGAAGCTTTCTTTGAGAAACCGGATAAAATTCAACCTGTCACCTTTTCCTGCCGCTCACGTTCCATAAAAATAGTAAAATTTCGGCTGTGTGTTGAGCTCTTCCTTGAGGATGATGATTCTCTTTTTTTCAAGGATGTATCTAATTTCACTGTCCTTGTCCAGAAGATTCCCGAATTTTCTGGCTCCCACAGGACAGACTTCAACACACGCAGGGTAGCGTCCCTCTCTCACCCGTTGAATACAGAACGTACATTTCTCAACAGCCCCTTTATAGCGGGGGCGGTTGCCGAGATAATGAGTTTTTATATTGATATTTTCGCTGTTGAGTTTGACTTTTCCCCAATTATAGTGCCGGGCTCCATAGGGGCATGCGGCCATACAGCAGCGGCAGCCGATGCACCAGTTGTAGTCAACGACTACGATCCCATCAGGGGTTGTCCACGTCGCGCCGACCGGGCAGCTCTTGACACATGGAGGATTCTTACACTGTTGGCACTGGACAGGGACGTAAAAGTGCCCTTCATGGGGCACCTCTTCGTGTTCGTAGTAAAGATCGGCGTGTACAAAATCGATGCCTTTTTCCTTTTCCATCTCGAGGACCTGGATCCAGTGCATCTGGGGTTTCCGCGTTTGGTTGTTCTCTTCCACACAGGCATAAACACATTGGCGGCAGCCGATACATCGGGAAATATCGAGGGCATAACCAAAATATGTCCCAGGGATGGATTCAGTGGCTGAGACGGAAAACTCTTTGCCGTATTCCTCGGTGTATTGTTTTTCAAGCCGGTCGAGGACCTGAGCGATCTCATCCTTTGACATCGACCGGAATTCCTTTTGAAAGAAATCTTCACGAGTATCCTTCGAACATGCACTGAATGCTGCAGTCGTGGAGGTGATCGCCGCTGCCTTTAAAAATGATCTCCGGTTAAGCTTAAGTGGCGATAGAAAATCTTTGAAGAAACTCATTTGATCTTTCCCGGCCGTTCTGGAGGCGGCTCTGGTTTGATTTTTTTGTATTTTGGCGCATGGGGATCGTGACAGTGAGCGCACAAAAGATACCTCTTCTGTCCGTTCCACTTGCCTGTTCTCCGGCCGTGAATACCGGCTTTCCAATCCCTAAGTTTAGGCCCATGGCACTGGCCGCAGAGTTTATAGGATTCCTGAAAATCGATCAATTCTCCGC
Organism: Candidatus Aminicenantota bacterium; assembly: GCA_050115915.1. Lineage (GTDB taxonomy): Bacteria > Acidobacteriota > Aminicenantia > Aminicenantales > Aminicenantaceae > WTAW01. The sequence continues at coordinate 10,529 of JASFPP010000049.1, read as the reverse complement.
TGGCCGAGTGCAACATATCTCGATTATTGGCATCGTGACAATCCATACACCACCGGTTCTTTTCATCGTGTTCGAAGAGGATATCATCATGAAAATCTTCGAGCTCTCTCCGCTCGAGATTGGCTTCCATATCGGCGTGACATTCCGTGCAGGGAAAAATGTCCTCACTGAAGGGAGGGGGAGGGACCTGGATATCCAGCTGTTCTTTGGAGGCCGACTGTTGAGCTTCCTCCTCCACGACAGTCGTTTGGTCGCTCGTCATCAATGAGGGGGAGATTATCAGGAGAGCCAAAGTCAGAGCGAAAATGATCAGTTTTATGCTCAATTTTTCCATAACAGATATCCGATCAAATTCATATCAATTTTCTAGATTTTGTAAGTTTTATTATAAACAATACTTTTTTAAAAATGTCAACTCTCGTTAGAGGTTCTCTTTTATCGAGGGCCGAAGATAAGCGTCCCGATGCGGACGATGTTTGCACCCTCTTCGATAGCCACTCGGAAAGAGTTTGTCATGCCCATAGAGAGGTATTTCATCTCTACATTGGGGATGTCCTTGCTTTTGATAAACTCGAACGTTTGTCTTGTCTTTTGAAAATAAGGACGAGCATTTTCGGGATCTCCGAACATAGGACCCATAGTCATGAGGCCTTGGATCTTTATCCCATTAAAAGGTGCTATTTGTCTGATGAGGTCTTCTGTATTGTCAGGTAAGACACCGAACTTCTGAGGCTCTTTTCCGCTGTTGATCTCGATCAGGATGGGCACGATTTTACCCCTGGACCGGCAGCGTTTGTCGAGCTCTTCGGCAAGGCCGATGGAATCCACCGTTTCGATCATGTCGAAGATCTCTATGGCTTTTTTGGCTTTGTTCTTCTGGAGATGCCCGATAAAATGCCACCTTGCGCTCTCGCCGATAACACGGAATGCAGCTTGAGCTTCCTGGACGTAATTTTGACCGATAATATTCACTCCTGCATCGATGGCCTCCCGAATCTCTTCAGGAGTTCGCGTTTTGGCCGCGGCGACGAGGTCCACTCCGCGCGGCAATTCATCCAGGAGTTTTTTTACGTTTTGTTCGATTGTTTGCATTTCTTAGGTTGTTATTGACACGGTAAAGATAGCCCTATTATAATACAAGCCCTAAATGATTTTCGCAATTGCCGGGATTCTGTGTTTTGCTAATTTCTCTAAATAAATCAGAAATGGAAGGAGGAGTTCTATGAGTGATATTCTTATTGCCGGAGCTGTAAGGACAGCCGGCGGCAGGTTTGGAGGTTCATTCAAAAATGTTTCTGCAGTTGAGTTGGGTGCTCTTGTCTTGCAGGAATCTGTTCAGAGAGCGGGGATCGAACCGCAGCATGTGGATGAAGTCGTCTTCGGTACAGGCTGGCAGGCCGGTTTAGGACCTAACATTGGACGCCTCGCGACTGTCAAAGGAGGACTGCCGGTCGAAGTGCCAGCGTTCACCGTGAACAAACGATGCGGTTCGTCTCTGAGAGCGACCTCTTTAGCCGTACAGTTGATCAAAGCGGGAGATGCCGATGTCGTATTGGTCGGAGGTTCGGAGAACAGCTCCCAGGTGCCGTTCATCGCAGATAAAGCGCGATGGGGATACCGGATGGGGGACGGCAAAATGGTCGATATCCTTCACAAGGACGGATTCATGTGTCCGCTCGCCGGTCATCTGATGGGAATGACGGCAGAAACCCTTGTTGAAAAATACAACATAAGCCGGGAGGAACAGGATGCGTATGCCGCAGATTGCCAGCAGAAAACTATCACTGCCGTGAAAGAGGGCAGGTTCAAGGACGAGATCCTTCCCGTTGAGATACCACTTAAAAAAGGACAGACCGAAATATTCGAGACAGAGGAAATTCCGAGAGAGGGCGTAACGGCCGAAAAACTGGCCAAACTTCCTCCCGTATTTAAAAAAGACGGGACGGTCACCGCGGGAAACAGCTGTGCCCTTTGTGATGCCGCGGCTGCAGCCGTGGTTTTAAAAGCGGAAAAGGCGGAGGAACTGGGTGTGACACCAATGGCGCGGATTGTTTCCTATGCCCACGCAGGAGTGGATCCAGCCATCATGGGAATAGGCCCTGTGCCCGCAGTTCACAAAGCTTTGGATAAAGCAGGGCTCAAGCTTGACGACATCGATATTATCGAGCTGAATGAAGCTTTTGCGGCACAGATCCTGGCCGTGGAGCGTGAGCTCAAATGGGATCGCTCGAAAGTCAATGTGAATGGAGGTGCCATCGCCCTCGGCCATCCTGTTGGCGCTACAGGTATAAAGATCTTGACGACACTTCTCTTCGCGATGAAGAACCAGAATAAGAAGATGGGATTGGTCAGTTTATGCATCGGTGGCGGACAGGGTGTCGCCATTATTCTGGAGAATTTGACATAGCTGTCATGTAGACAAGTTGAATCGGGATTGAATCACGAATGCAATGATATAGCAGGAGAGCTATGATATAGAATGCGTGTAGGGTCAACTCCCCGAGTTGACCGCAAAAAGGAGGAAATATGGATATCAAAAAACCTGTCGTGATAGGCGGTGGAATTATGGGAGCGGGCATCGGCCAGCTCTGTGCACAAAAAGGATTGGATGTCGTCGTGACCGATGTGTCCGATGAGATCATTGAAAAAGCCAAGAACAAAATGGCTAAAGGCCTCGAAAGGCGGATCGAAAAAGGGAAAATTTCGAAGGAAGACATGGACTCTGTTCTTTCCCGTATCAGTTGGTCCACAGACATGACCCTTGCCCGTGAAAGTGATTTTGTGATCGAGGCTGTATCCGAAAACATCGACCTTAAAATGGACATCTTTAAAAGTTTGGATACAATGTGCTCCCCTGAGGCCATCCTAGCCACAAACACAACGGCTCTTTCTGTGAGCGAGATCGCCCTGTCAACACAACGTCCTGACAAGGTGATCGGCATGCATTTTTTTAATCCTGCGGTTATCATGAAGCTTGTGGAGATCATACGGGGTGATGAGACTTCCGATGAAACCGTCGAAAGGACCAAAACGTTCGCTGAATTCTTGGGAAAGACACCTGTCGTCACTTTTAAGGAGGCCCCAGCAGGAATAGTGAGCCGGGTTTTAGCCAGTCTGTTGAATGAAGCAGCGACCGTTTACGCGGATGGGATCGCCTCTGCCGAAGATATCGATGAAGCCATGAAATTGGGTGCCGGCCATCCCATCGGGCCCCTGGCCCTCATCGATATGATCGGCCTCGATATTCATCTGGCCAAGATGGAAACACTGTATGCAAAACTCCAGGACGATCGTTACAAACCGCCCGAGATCATAAGGCAGATGGTCTCAGAGGGGAAGCTCGGCAGAAAAACGGGCGAAGGTTTTTATAAGTACTGAGTCTTTTTAGGTCCGCATAAACAGTTAAGTCCTGTTGTTTGGATAGTCCGCTCAGACCGTGTCTTTGCGTCCATCTCTAACAACGGAGTTTCGATAAAAATATCGTGTTGAAAAGGAGTCAAACATGGATTTTGATTTGAACGAAGAACAAAAAATGATCCAGGACACCATCAGGAAGTTTGCCGATGAAGAGATAGCCCCCGTTGCCGCAGAAAATGACAAGAAAGGCGAGTTCCCCCGAGACATTTTTGATAAATTAGCCGGCCTTGGTTTTATGGGGACACCCATTCCGGAGGAGTATGGAGGTGCGGGTTTTGATTATATCAGCCATGCGATCGTTGCCGAAGAAATAGGGCGGGCGGATTCCTCCATGCGTGGCACATACTCTGTTCAGGTATCTCTTGTGGAGCTCCCCATTCTAAAATTTGCCAGTGAAGAACAGAAAAAAAAATATCTACCGAAGCTGACCAGAGGTGAATGGATCGGCTGCTTCGGCCTCACAGAGCCTGATGCCGGAAGCGATCCTGCCAGCATGGTAGCCACGGCCAAAGAGGATGGGGACTCCTATGTGCTCAACGGTCAAAAAACGTGGATCACCAATGCGGGGATCGCTGATCTGGCGATTGTTTATGCAAAAACAGATCCAGATGCAGGGGCAAGAGGTATTACCGCTTTTCTTGTGGAGAGGGGATTCGAAGGTTATTCCACCCGTGATCTGCACGATAAGCTGGGACTCCGTGCGTCTAACACGGGTGAGATCTTTCTCGAGGATTGCCGTGTTCCCAAAGAGAACGTGATGGGTGAAGTAAACAAGGGATTCAAAGTTGCTCTGGGGACCTTGGATTTTGGTCGATACACAGTAGCCGCAGGCTGTGTGGGCTCGGCTCAGGGATGTATCGACATTTGTAAGGAGCATGCGAAGCAAAGGGTTCAGTTCGGAAAACCGATCGCCAGTTTTCAGCTCGTCCAGCAGATGCTCGCCGATATGGTTGTCGAATGCGAGGCAGGCCGTCTTCTTGTCTACCGGGCTGGCCATCTCAAGAACAAGGGCGAACCCAACACTCGTGAGACTTCTATCGCCAAGTACTACTGCAGCGAGATGGTGAACCGAGTCGCCTACAAAGCTATCCAGATCCATGGCGGATATGGATTCTCAGGCGAATATCCCGTGGAGCGATTCTACCGTGATGCCAGGATCAACACTCTTTACGAGGGAACCTCCCAGATTCAGCAGCTTATTATCGGAGCTATTGAGCTGGGTGTCCGCGCCTTCACCTAACCTGTTCGGGAGTCACTTCCTCAACCTTTTTGAATGGGTGGGGTGGGTTGGCCTAGGCTCGTGAATAATTCAGGACGATTAGCGTTATCGAGAGAAACGAGCGATATAAGGAGGGACGATGTACAACACATTAATTTATGAAAAAAAGGATAATATTGGTGTCCTGACTGTAAACCGGCCCGATAAGCTCAATGCTCTTTCCAAGGAGTTGACAGAAGAGCTTGAAAGATTTTTGGATGAGGCGGAAAAGGATACTGACCTGCGAGTGCTGGTCATTACAGGCGCTGGAGAAAAAGCCTTTGTCGCGGGTGCAGACATAAACGAGCTCGTCGAGCGCGATGGCGTAATGGGGAGGGATGTCTCCCGTTTCAGACAGGATCTTTTTGCCCGCATCGAAAACCTGCCTATCCCTGTGATCGCTGCGGTGAATGGATACGCATTGGGCGGAGGATTGGAATTGGCCCTCGCCTGTAATATCAGGATAGCTTCCGAGAAAGCACAATTTGGCGCTCCGGAAGTTAAGCTGGGAATCATCCCGGGAGATGGAGGTACGCAAAGACTTCCTCGATTGATCGGGTTAGGTCGAGCGATGGAACTCGTCCTCACAGGAGACTTTATCGATGCTTCGGAAGCACACCGCATCGGCCTTGTGAATAAAGTTGTCTCCTCTGAAGAGTTGATAGAAAATGTGATGGGACTGGCCAAAAAGATCGCATCCCGGCCGCCCCTTGCTGTCAAATATGCCAAGGAAGCCGTAAATCGCAGTCAGGAAGGAGATACAGCTTCGGGTTATGCACTCGAGTCCTACCTCCATGCCTTGGCCTGCACGACCGAAGATAAAGCCGAAGGAGTGGCTGCATTTTTGGAGAAACGTAAGGGCGAATTCAAAGGTAAATAACCCCCCTGAATTATTCATAAAGCTGTTGCCAAACTCATTTTCACTACCATTCTATATCTTAATGGCAACATCTTTTGCCCTGCGGGCGCCGACCCAACCTAACCTACCAATCTCACAGCATCGGCTTCGTTGTAGCTCGGGTAGGTTGGGTCGGTTCGAGGTAGTTTACTACATCTTTATGAACCACTGCCTCGCCGATACTACGACCTTGGTCCGTGAATAGTCCATCTTTCTCTGGAATTTATTCATACAGGTCAAAAAAATCATCTTAGTTATCACTGGTTGAGCAGTGGTGGGGATTGTGCTATAAACATTAGATAAAGACGAAGGATAAAAAACAAAGATCTCGGTCGAACGGATGAACGGAAGTTAGGAGATGGAACAATGAGCGCTAATGTGTATGACATCCTGAAAGAGCGGGGCTTTATCGCTCAGGCATCCGATGAAGATGACTTAAGGAAGTTGTTGGGTGGCGATCCGATCACCTATTATATCGGTTATGATAGCTCGGCGACCTCTCTTCATGCGGGCAGTCTTGTCCCCATTATGGCCATGATGCATTTGCAAAAGGCCGGGCATCGGCCGATCGCCATTGTCGGTGGAGCGACGACGATGGTGGGGGATCCCAGCGGCAGAACCGAGATGCGTAAGATGTTGAGTGAGGAGGACATCCGTGCCAATGGCCGTGCGATCCATGCCCAGCTCGACAGGTATCTGCACTTTGATGGAAAAGATTCCCTGGCAATAGACAATGCCGATTGGCTCCTTCCATTGAATTATGTCGAATTTCTCCGTGAGATCGGGAGGCATTTCAGCGTGAACAGGATGTTGGCTGCTGAGGCCTATAAACAGCGTCTGGAAAAGGGATTATCCTTCATCGAATTCAACTACCAGCTTCTCCAAGCTTACGACTATCTCTACCTTTACCAGAATTATGGGTGCACCCTTCAGATGGGGGGAGATGACCAGTGGGGAAATATATTAGCGGGTGTAGACCTTATTCGGCGTGTTGAAGGGGCCAAGGTCGAGGCCTTAACCTTTCCGCTTTTGACGACAGCGTCAGGAGCCAAGATGGGGAAAACAGCGTCTGGTGCTGTTTGGCTGGACGCCAATCAACTCAGCCCTTATGACTTTTACCAATACTGGGTGAATTGTGATGACCGTGATGTGGTTCGCTTTTTCAAGCTCTTCACTTTTCTTCCGATGGAAGAAATCGCACAGCTTGAATCCCTGGAAGGAAGCGATATCCGGAAGGCCAAACAAATTTTGGCGTATGAAACGACACGCATCACCCATGGGGAAATAGAAGCGCAGGAAGCTCAAACGGCTTCAGCGGCAGCCTTTGGGACGGTTCAAGATAAGATAAAACAGGATATGGCTGCTATGCCTACGACAGTAATCTCGAGATCGAGGCTAGCTAAAGGCTTCAGTCCGATGGAGATCTTCACTGATGTGGGTCTCACTAGCTCCAGGGGAGAGGCGCGTCGTATGATCCAACAGGGAGGGCTTTACGTGAATGATAAAAGAGTGGAAAACCTGGAAGATGTGCTTGATGAGAACAGTCTAACCCCGGATGGCATCCTCCTCCGTGCGGGAAAAAAGAAATACCATCGTCTGGTTGTTGAGTAAACTTACTCAATCAATCAATTTATTTATTTATCTATCTATCTGTCTGTCTATCAAATAACGACGATGGACCTCAGAGATTCTCCCTTCCGCATCACCTCAAAGGCGTCGTTGATCTCATCCAGCTTGAACTTGTGAGTCACGACCGGCTCGAGCTGGATTTTGCCGGCACGCACCATCTCTATGATCTTCGGATAATCCACAGGACGGCAGCCAAGAGATCCTCTGATCTCGGTCTCTCTGAACATCAATCGTCCCATATTTACGGGAACGCTGTGATGGGTGTATCCCACCTGGCAATGCAATCCTCCTGCTTTGACAGTAGCAGGGGCGAGTTCGATGGTCTTGGGATTGCCGATGGCTTCGATGGCGATATCCGCTCCACCTCCTGTTAGAACCCTTATTTCCTTGAGTAATGCCTTGTCCTCCTTATCCGTGGGGTTAATCGTGTGTTTGGCGCCAAGCTGTTTGGCCACTTCCAGTTTCTTATCGATGATGTCGACGGCAATGACCGATGCTCCGGCCGCAGCCGCTGTCTGAACCACGTTGATCCCCACGCCTCCGCATCCGAACACGACGACAGAATCTCCGGGTTTGACCTGCGCTCTGTTCTTCACTGCATGATACGGTGTCGAAATGGCATCGGCGATAATGCTGGATTCTTCCAACGGAAGATCTTCAGGAAGATGTTGGCAGTCCTTGGCTGGGGCCTTCGTGTATTCGGCATAAGCGCCGTCGATGTGATTACCCAGCATGAGCATGTTGAAGCAAATATTCTCTTTGCCCAGCCGGCAATTGTCGCAATAACCGCAGGAAAAAACAGGGGGTATTAAAACACGATCACCCGCTTTAAAATTTTCCACATTTTCCCCGACTTTCTCCACGATCCCCGAGGGCTCATGACCGAGGATCATTGGCGGTTTTTTGAATGTTGGAACTCCATGGTCAATATAGTGGAGATCTGTGTTGCAGACACCACAGGCGGCAACTTTGACCAGTATCTCATTCGGTTCAATTTTGGGGATGTCGATCTCCTCGATCTTTAATGGTTGGTTGGGACCATGAAATACGGCAGCTTTCATTATATTGTCCTCCTTTCTTAAGTTATTTGTTTTTCCAGATGGGTTTTCGCTTTTCCAGAAAAGATTTAAGCCCCTCGTGGGCGTCCTCAGAGGCCATCAGCTCGTCCTTGTAAATCTTTTCGATCTTTTCCAGGCCATCCATAAAGCCTGTTTCCAATCCGAGGTTGATTCCTTTTTTGGAATACTTAATTCCTACCGCGCTCAACTCCAAAAAAGGATGGATGAACTCTTTAACCTCTGATTCGAAGGATTCGAGAGGAACGACTTTATTGATCAAGCCGATCCTTTCGGCTTCATTGGCGTCGATAACCTTTCCGCTCAGGAGGAGCTCTGAAGCTCTCTTCAGGCCAACAAGCCTGGGAAAAACGAGGAGTGCAATAGGGGGAAACACCGCCAGCTTAATTTCCGGTTGACCGATCTTCACATTGTCTGCAGCGATGATTGTGTCGCAAAAAATCGCTACTTCACACCCCCCTCCAAGCGTTAAACCCTTTATAGCAGCAACGGTCACCTGATCGAGCTTAGACATTTTTCTGAAAATATCATGGAAGACCTCGAGCATCCTGTCGACCTTGTCTTCTGTATGGTCAGACACATCCACGCCTGCAGAAAAGGCCTTCTCGCCTGCGCCGGTTATCACCAGGACCTTGACATCAGAGTTATCTTTCAATCTGTCCAAAACATCGTTCATTTCTTCCATTGTGGCGATATCAAGAATGTTTACCGGAGGCCGGTTAATGGTCAGGAATGCCGTTTCTCCGTCAATGCTGAAAATAATGTTGTTGTAATTTTTTTGATCCATTTTTCCCTCCGCCGATCGTTTGTCTCAAGGGCATGGCCATAGAGACGACGAAGCCCGCAGGTTATTTAAATCCGGGGAATGCTGATTTAACAATTGGAGTGGACCTCACGGCAATTTTTTATCATCTGGGTTCCGCCCTGTCAACAAAAAAGGGGAAGTCATTCCCAATAGGAGTGATAGACCACAAGCTCCTTATATCCGCTATCCTTCATCCGGAGCATGTAAAGTCGATTGTCCCTCATGGAAACCCAGGAATCCAAGGGAGCACCGGGAGTAAAAAAGGGATCGTTTAAAAATATATCCAGGCTGACCTTTCCCACTAAAACTCCCTCTGGATCGAATATGTCAACACGGTGTTCTCCTGGTTTTGTCCCCTCCTCGAAGGTCATAACATAAAGATAATCCCTGTCATCTGTAAATATACATTGGAAAGGAGGAAAATGTTCGGGGAAATGTATTTTTTTCTTGAATACAGGAGGTGTATTTTTTATCTGTGCATTCACGTAATGTTTGAATCCGTCGCTAACCGGCCTGGGCCGATAGACCTTTCTGATCTTCCTTACAGGATTCCCTATAAAATCGTAAACTCGGATCTCGTAACCATTGTCTTCATTCCCCACGTATATTCTATTCTTGGAGACGCACCAAAGAGAAACGTGCATGGGGAGCCTGACTTTTTCCGCTCTTATGGGCTGGATAACTTCGAACCTATCCAGCTCTTTGATCTCGTTGAATTCAGGGTCGAATAGGCTCAAGACAAAATAATGCTTCTCCTCAAGCTCGCCTCGCACTGACCGCCTGATCAAATAGTTTCCGTTCTCCAGAGGATACACCATGTTGCCCATAAAACCGATGTGCACTCCAAGTTCGATCGTTTTGATGATCGAGCCTTCCGTGTCGAACATTTTAATCGTATTGATACCCGAATCTATTATCGGCAGTTCATCCCGGGCATTGAATTTTTGAAATGAGGGCATCTGGACCTCACCGGGTCCTTGTCCACGTGGGGCAAAAGAGGTAACAAAATGGCCGCTTGGATCGAATTTGTAGACCAGCTCTCCTCGAGAGGTAGGACTCTTGAAAAAATAGATATTCCTTTTGGAGTCGACATCAAATCCCCAAACGTCTGTAAGCCCTAGAGTTGCCAAATCATCTGATTCCAGATCAATTTTAAAATCTTCTTTTAAACTCAGGGCTTCTGTCTTTCCCTCCGCTATGTATGGTTCGTTCTGGTTGAAGATGACCTCGATCCCATTTTCCAGGATCCTTTCGGCGCCGGTTTTATCGTTAGAACAAACACTTAAAAAATAGAGTAATATCATCAAAAAGAAAATTGAATACATATGGTCTCTCCGGGGCTTGATTTTATTCATGTGAACACCTCTATTTTATGTAGTAACCGTGTGTGTCGAACAAAATGTTTACATTTTCGTATGGAAATATATATATTGTGATTCTATCGGG
>JASFPP010000048.1:0-20414 GCA_050115915.1 Candidatus Aminicenantota bacterium | reverse complement strand
AGGAGCTGCACACTCGCCACAAAACTTTTGAGTCTCAGAGTTTTCTGTTTGGCACTTGGGACACTTTATAGCCATGGTCTTCCCCTTGGTTTGACTGGGGAAAGCATATCAAGGAAAAAGCGAATATGTCAACTCTTCAAGACGCGGTGTTATCTTAGACCTTCCCACGAAAAGTAATGTGTTTTGTCCGAATCAGGACAATCTTTATCCATATTCGAACAACACAGAATTCGATATGTATTGAAGAATCTGCTAGATTAGGAGTTCAAGCCTTGTAGGGAAAAATGGCATATTTATTGCTCTATGATAATGGCAGAACATGATTAAAAGCTATGTGACGATCGCCCTTCGTATTCTGCGGAAGCAAAAGCTCTATGCTGTCATCAATATCGCTGGCTTGTCTGTCGGAATAGCCTGCTCGCTTTTTATTTTTCTCTGGGTCAGGGACGAGCTCAGCTACGACCGTTATCACAAAAATGTGGATCGAATCTACAGGGTGGTCTTTCAAAAAAGAGATGCCGGCAAGGAGTATGGCGGCGCCATGAGTCCCGCTCCTCTGGCACAGGCGCTCCTGGATGAATTTCCTGAGATCCTCCAGGCGACACGCATCAGCGACGACAGCGAGATATTTTTCCGCTTCGAGGATAAAGGCTTTAATGAAAGTCGGGTGGTTTTTGCAGATCCGAATATCTTTTCTGTTCTCACGATCCCGCTTATTCTGGGTGATCCCCGAACCGCTCTCAGCAAACCCAATTCTGTGGTCATCACTCGGTCGATCGCAGAGAAATATTTTGGTGAGCGAAATCCCCTCGGAAAAACGTTGCGCGCGGAAGAGAGAAGAGACCTCTTAGTAACAGGTGTTGCCGAAGATATCCCCCCGAATTCCCATTACCATTATGATTTTATAGGCTCTTTTCTCACCCTTGAAGAAACTATGAGCCGAGAGTGGCTTTTTTCTTACCTTTACACATACATTCTTTTGAAGGAAAGTGTCGATCCCGCAAAATTGGAGCCTAAACTCCAAAGGATCGTCAAAAAATATATGGCCCCTCACTATGAAGAAACTTTGGGTTTACCTGACAAGGAGGGGATAAAAGCAAACGATTTTGCAAGGTTAGGTCTACAGCCGATCACGGATATCCACCTCCATTCTCACATGTTGCACGAGATCGAGCCCAACAGCGATCCCAGGTACATTACGATCTTCGCCGTTATCGCCATCTTTATCCTTTTGATCGCCTGTATCAATTTCATGAATCTCTCCACTGCCCGCTCCTCCATAAGAGCACGGGAAGTGGGAATGAGAAAAGTCTTGGGTTCAGCGTCGGCACAACTCATCCGGCAGTTCCTCGTCGAATCCACTCTTATGAGCCTCTTTTCATTGGCCCTCGCTCTAGCGTTAGTCGAGCTGCTGCTTCCTCTCTTCAACAGCATTACTGGAAAGGCAATAAGCTTGCCCTTTTTCAGCCAATGGTGGCTTCTACCGGGAATTATCGTAGTTATGCTCTTTATTGGAGTTTTGGCGGGGATCTACCCGGCATTTGTTCTGACATCGTTCCATCCCATTTCAGTACTCCGGGGCAAATTTCAGGCTCAAGCCAAACACTCATTTGTCCGGAATGGATTGGTTTTGTTCCAGTTTACCATTTCCATCTGCCTGCTGGTCGGGACATTCATCGTTTACAGCCAGATGCAGTTCGTCCGGAATATGAAGCTCGGGTTCGATAAGGAACACATCGTGATTTTTCCTCGGGCTCATGTATTGGAGCAAAAACAGGAAGTTTTCAAACAGGAAATCGTGAAGTATGCAGGCATTAAAAGCTCTTCCATTTCCAGTACTTACCCCAGCAAAGCGCTGGCCTACCTTGCTTATAAAAAGCTGGACTCATCCAGTGATGAGGTCCATGTCATGAGTACGTTCATTTCGGATCATGATTTTGCCAAAACCTACGGGCTGGAGCTCATCGAGGGCAGGTTTTTCTCTGCAGATCCTTCAAGGGAAGAAGACACTGTGGTGCTCAATGAAACTGGGGTGCGTTTGCTGGGATTGGAAGATCCGGTCGGGCAAAGTATTTTTGGTCCCGAGAAAGATAAATACAGGACCTTGACTGTGATCGGTGTCATTGAGGACAGCCATTTTCATTCCCTCCACCAGCAGATTCAGCCCCTCGGTATTCGGCATCTATCCGCTGGGGGCACAAGTTCGCGATTTCTCTCCATCCGATTGAATCCTGGAAATATCGGCAAAACGTTGTCCTTTTTGAAAAGCAAATGGGAAGAATTCGTTCCCCATCGGCCCTTTGGATATACGTTCCTCGATGAGGACTTGGATCAGCTGTACAAGACTGAATGGAGGACCGGACAGCTGATGACCGCCTTTTCTATACTATCTGTCATCATTGCCTGTTTGGGATTGTTCGGGTTGGTTGCCTTCTCTGCTGAACAAAGGACCAAAGAGATCGGCATCCGGAAAGTGTTGGGAGCTTCCTCCTCTCATATCGTTTTTTCTTATTCCAAGGAGTTCACGAAGTGGGTGATCCTGGCCAACGTGATTGCCTGGCCGATCGCCTTTTATACGATGAGCAAATGGCTGGAGAACTTCGCTTACCGCACGAGCATAGAGTTGTGGACGTTTGTTCTGGCAGCAGTGTTGGCCTTGCTTATCTCTCTCATCACGATCACTTTTCAGGTCATCCGCGCCGCCTTGGCTAATCCTGTCGATTCTATTCGCTATGAATGAAGCGTAAATTCGGATAGCCGTATCGTGATTCTGAATTGTTCTTGAATCGATGCCACCCCACTAAAAGGTCGAGCCTGCTTTTATGAATAATTCAGGAGAGATGGATAATTCAGGGTGAAAAAAATCACCCCTGAATTCATCCCAAATGGCGATTGACCGGTTCATTGGAAATAGAATAATATTCTCTTGATTTACACACGTGGCTTCTTCAATTTTTGAGTTTAGGTGGAGTTATTTTAGAGATCAAATAAGGTATACCCATGTTCAATTCTATCGTTGAAAGTAAAGACAGTAAGAAAAAAAAGAAAAAGAAGGGTGTGATCATTAAGATCACGAAAAAAGAACGAGGGCGCCTTTCCGGGAGCCCTGCTGTGACAAAAAACTTCAAGTATAAATAGATTCTATTCTTCAAACAGATCTTTTAGAAATTTCTTTTTCTAGGTTTGCTCCCTCTCGCTTATCCAGATGTGATTTTCTGCTCTTTCTTGTCTATTCAGTTGTGTAAACTGTCCGATAGTATTCAGGCTAGCCTGGATTATTCACGAGTTGAGGTTGCCGTAAATGCGAGGCGCAAAGGATGCAGCTGTAGTCGTCTACCGCAAATCCTTTGTAACGAAGCAGATACGGTAAAATCGACTAGCCTGTAAGGTAAAAAATGCCGATAATTTATAAAAAGCACGACGAAAACGGAAACGTCCATGTAATATATTGCCAGAAATATGGTAATGATTGATATATCTGTTGTTACACATGGTATCGGCATTTTTTATGAATAGTTCAGGCTAGTTGATTCTGATGTAGCGGGCATATTTATTATTCGTCTCATATACCTCAGCAACGACATTCTCCCCGTCAGCTATGGCCAGAATATATCTTGTACCGCTTGTCGTTTCTGCAGGAATTGTCACTGCAGTCGATCCGGCATTGCTTGCACCGGCAGCAAGTGCGGGGATGCTCCGGCTCCCGAGCAGGATGTCTGAGGCATCGAGCACTGTATTCGTCGATAAGTAGAAATGAGTTGTCGTGGGATCTGCGGCCTCTCCTCCTTGGTTTTTAGTCGTGTCGTTGATAGTGATGTTCTGCCCTGCGTCCGCTGAAGTCGGTGATGATAAAGCTGTTACCCGCATGTCCGGGCCGATTTTGATAAACCGCGCGTACTTGTTGTTTGTCTCGGATGTTTCGAACACCACGTCTTCCCCGTCAGCCAAGGCGATAATATACCAACCGCCCGGTGTCGTCCCCGTGGGGATCGTGACGACTGTCGAACCGTAGTTACTCGCTCCAGCTGCCAGTGCGGGGACACTGCGTGTGCCGATTAAAACATCGGAAGTATCTATACTGGTGTTGGCCGAAATGTAGAAGAATGTCGTCGATGAATTTGCTGGACCTCCTCCATAATTTCTGGTCGTATCGGAAACAGTGATGCTCAACCCCGCACCGCTAGTGTACGGCACTGATAGCGATGCAATGCGCAGGTCGGTCCCGATCTTGATCAATCTGGAGTATGTGTTATTGGTTTCCGAGGTCTCGACAACGACATCTTCCCCGTCGGCCTTGGCAACAATATACCAGCTGCCAGCGGCTGTACTCGATGGGATGGTGACCGTGGTCGTTCCGGAACTGCTTGTGCCGGGTGCTAAAGAAGGTATGCTGCGGCTACCCAATAGAGTATCAGAGGCATCGACAAGAGTATTGGCTGATAGGTAGAATTGTGTCGTGGATGGATCTGCAGTGCCTCCTCCCTGATTCTTGGTCGTGTCGGTTATGGAGATGTTTTGTCCCGCTCCCGCCGTTGAAGGGGCAGACAAGGAATAAACACGTAGATCGGTGCCTACCTTGATAGTCCGCACATACGTGTTATTGGTTTCTGAAGTCTCGATAATAACATCTTCGGCATCGGCAAAGGCGATCAAGTAGTAATTGCCTGATGCCGTATCTTCTGGAATTGTTACCGAGGTGGAGCTGGAACTGCTGGCACCAGGCGCGAGATTTGGGATGCTGCGGCTTCCGAGCAGGATGTCCGATTCATCGATAGCGCTGTTTACTGATAGGTAAAACTTGGTTGTGGATGTCTCCGCAGTAGCTCCCCCCTGATTCTTGGTCGTATCTGTAATGGTGATATTCTGCCCTGGCCCTGCTATTGTTGGGGCAGACAGGGACGAGATCCGCAGATCGGTTCCGATCTTGATCAGTCGCCCGTATTTATTGTTGCTTTCTGAAATCTCGGCCAAAACATTTTCGCCGTCAGCGAAGGCTATAATGTATGCACTTCCAGAGACTGAATCTTCGGGGATTGTCACTGTGGTAGAGCCGGAACTGCTCGCTCCGGGTGCGAGAGTAGGAATGCTGCGGCTTCCGAGCAGTGTGTCGGATTCGTCGATACTGCTGTTCTCCGACAAGTAGAATTGGGTTGTCGATGGATCTGCAGAGGCGCCCCCCAGGTTTCTGGTTGAATCTGTGATCGTGATGTTCTCTCCGGGGCCCGCCGTAGATGGTAATGATAAACCTGAAATATTGAGGTCGGGTCCGATCTTTATCACCCGGGCGTATGTATTGTTGCCCTCCGAGGTTTCGATCACCATGTCTTCTCCGTCAGCTTTGGCAACGATGTAATAGCTTCCAACGTCCGCATCTGCCGGGATGGTGACTGAGGTCGATCCGGAATTAGTCGCTCCGGACGCCAGAGCAGGGATACTGCGGCTTCCAAGCAAGGTGTCTGTTTCGTCGACCAAAGTGTTCGACGACAGATAAAAGTTGGTGACAGTCGGGCCTGCAGCCCCTCCTCCCTCGTTCTTGGTTGTCTCAGTGATCGTTATGTCCTGCCCTGGACCCGATGAAATCGGTGCAGACAGGGATATAATCCGCACATCCGGGCCTATTTTTATGGTCCGCGTGTATGTGTTGTTGCCCTCTCCGGTTTCAACCACGGCTTCCAGAGCATCGGCCCTGGCAATGATGTACCAGAAGCCGATCTCTGTTTCCCCCGGGATCGTGAGGGTTGTGGTTGCTGTGTGGCTTGCTCCACTTGCCAGGACAGGAACGCTGCGGCCTCCGATCAGCACATCGGATGAATCGAAATAAGTGTTTTCAGAGAGGTAAAACTGAGTTGTGGACGGATCCGCCGAACCTTCACCCTGGTTCCTGGTTGTTTCGGTGATGGAGATGCTTCCTCCTGCACCGCCTACTGTCGGGACGGATAAAGAGGAGATGATCAAGTCGGGGATCAGTTCGTCGCTTGCGATAGTTATGGTTGCTGTGTTCGTGCCAGAGGTTATGTATGCGGTATCCTCATTTAAAGTTATGTTGACGGTTTCGTCCCACTCGGCCAAGAGGTCGTCAATGGGAGTGATCTGGACTGTTGCCGAGTCAGAACCCGAAGAGATTGTCACACTCTCGGGAATGGGAATATAATCCTCGCCCGCGATTGCCGAACCTGAAATAGTGAAACCTACCTCGAGGTCAGCCCCCGTGCTTCCTGTCCGGCTTATGGTGAATGTTCCAGATGTAGGCCCAGCCTCCGTAGCGAGAGGTTCCGTTGCGATCACCTTTACGACCGGAAAGTCCGGTCCCAGTATGGCGATCCGCGAGGAGACATAGAGGTCCATACGTCCAGCTCCAGAGTCATTATCCGGACCTGGGGCGGCGATATCTTTTGCCCCAAGGAGCAGTGCTGTTTCCATTTGCTCTACAGTTATATTCGGATCGATGGATCTCAAGATAGCCACAGCCCCAGCGACGTGGGGTGCAGCCATAGATGTGCCGCTCATGATCGCATAATCCCAAAGATAGGCGGAGATAATGCCATCTCCTGGTGCGCTGATATTGGGTTTGATCGACCCGTCACAGGGGGATGGGCCCCGCCCCGTAAAGTAAGAGACATTGTCGGAAGGATCGGTCGATCCCACGGCAAAAGAAATGGGATAGGCGGCAGGGCTCCGAACGCTGCCCGGTGCAGGCCCATCGTTTCCCGAAGAAAAAGAGGGGAATATCCCGGCTGCCCGCAATGCTTGAATGTCCGCTTCGAATTCATAATCGCACCCTGCTTCGGCGAATGCCCACGAGCAATTGATGACGTCAGGAGCGTTATCCGGATTGCCTCCCGGGGCGAGGAACCACTGGAAAATCTGGTGGAAAGCAGAAACTTCACCGACGCCCTCGTCATTAAAGCCTTTGGCCGCTATCCATTTTGCCCCCGGGGCAACACCGATGTAGGAGCCTGCGGCGTTTCCTCCGACCATCGTCCCTGTTGTGTGTGTTCCGTGGCCGTAAAAATCATAGGGAATTGCGTGTTCATTATAGGGATCGAACCAGCTGATCGTGTGGTTTCCCCTGTAACGGGAATAGAGATCCGGATGAGATAGGGTGACTCCGGTGTCGAAGCTTGCGACCACAGCTCCGGAGCCATTGTAAGATGGGTCCATATCCCAGACTTCGGGTGCGCGAATCATCGAGATATTCCATTCGCTCGGCGCAGAGGATGGTTCGGCTGCCGTTGGTGTCGGTGAAGGCATAGGGATAACCGAATCCAGGCGAATCTCCTTCACATCCGGCCTGGTTGCCAGTTTGCGAATGAGTGTTTCCGTCGCTGTCACCCCCAAACCATTAAAGATCCAGAACGGAGTGAGCCGTTTCACAGCTCCGGATGTTTTGTTTCTCTTCAGGTATTTTATGAGTGGCCCCTGATGACTGTCTGCGACATCGCGGAGCGCAGATACTACCGCCCGAGCTTTCTGTCTTCGGTTGAAGGCAGACATTCCCCATACGATTTTCTCGAGTTTTACCTGTTCCTTTAGCTCCACAATAACGGCTATCTTCTCTTCTGTACCGATTTTTTGGAGCCGTGCCTCGAGTTCGGGATGAATCTTATTGCTCTGGGCATGTATGCTCACCAATAAGAAAGAAATAATGAGTACAGAAAGGCCTATTTTTTTGTGCATTTTGACCCCCCTATTCTTGGGATGATTTTGTGGGATAGAAACACCTCATGCTACCACTTTTCATTAGTTTAGTCGGAGGAACCTGATCTATTTGGACACTGATTCCTCTGCTGCCACTCATGAAAGCACTTCGATGTGCTACGTTATGTCCCCGCAAACCTTGCCCAGAGATAGTAATCAAATCTATAGGAAATGTCAAGGCGATTTTTGGAGATTTACAGGAGCACGAAGGACTCCTAGGTCTTTTGATTCCCTTTAATTTTTGTTGTTGAAACTCTTATTTCGGCTCTTTTGAACGAATTTTCTGCCCGAACTGTTCCCTCTTCACCTGAGACCCACCAAGCCCTTTGCCGATTCGAATAATTTGGCCGAGTCGTAACCGATCCCATCCTTAAATACAATCTCTACATTCCTGAGAGCCTTAATGCGTGAGGCTGGATTTCCTTTGACGACCACTAAATCGGCAATCTTACCGGCCTCGATCGTCCCCAGCTCGTCCTCGATCTCGAGATATTTAGCACCGTTCAGCGTTGCGACCTGAATGGCCTCGAGTGGAGTTAGACCGGCTTCGACCAGGAGTTCAATTGCACCGCTGTTTGCATAGCCGGCAATGACTCCACCATATCCCGTGGGATCTGTGCCGACTATCAAGAGACCACCTGCTTTGAAAAAGAGTTTTTCCATTTCCATGTTGTTTTTAAATATCTTGGACATGGACGTATCTTTGGATGTGGCAATTCTCGACCAGGTGCGGAGGTATTGATCGCGGGTTTCAGGGAGTAAAGCTTCGAGAGCTGCATCTGAAATTCGCGGACGTCCGGGAATAAATGTTTCCATAACAACCAGTGTGGAAGTAATGGCCACTCCCTTTTCGACAAGATGTTCGATCAATGCCTGTGCCTCTGGTCCATTGGGATCGAGATCGATGAGAGATTTTCTTTGAGCCATAGAGCTTGGATTTTTATCCTTAACTTTGTTGGTGACAAAATCGGTCGAGTAAAAAAATCCGTGCTCCAGATTGTCGATTCCTAAATCGGCGGCTTCCCTGTAGGTAACAGCACCGAGGTGGCCGGTGACCTTTTTACCTCTTTTGTGGGCTTCTTCGATCAGAACCTTGAGGTTCTCCTGGGATATGTGCATATAGGCCTTGAAGTCATCCACTCCTTCCCTTTCCCAGTAGGCGACCATCTCTCTGGCATCATCGGGCCCTTTGAGGCCCTTCACGGCAAACAGAGGGAGTCCAGGGTTATTAAAATAGGGGCTAGTCACATGTACGGTTGGGCCCGGGATCTGTCCTGTTTCTATAGCCTTTCTAATATTCAGATCTGAATAGGGTTGCATGCTGCCCGCTGTGCGCATTGTCGTTACACCGCCAGCTAAATAGAGGCGAGGAAAAGTGTAGGACAGCTGGTTATAGAAGCCTCTTCCCGATGGATAGAACATGTGTTCATGGAACATGATAAAGCCGGGAAGAAGAGATTTTCCCGTCAAATCGAGAACTTCCGCACCTTCGGGGATTCCGATGGATGACGCGTCTCCTATCTGGGCGATCCGGCCATCCTTGATCAAAACCGTTTGATCGGGTTGGGCAGGAGATCCGTCACCGCGAATAATGTCCACATTTTTCAGAGCGATGATGGGCGATTGATAAAGGATGTAGCGTTTTGTCTCTCTAGAAAATTTCGGAATTTCCGCAAAGAAGTCAACATGCAGCGTCAGAATACAGAGTATTGAAAGAATAAAAATTGTGTGCCGTCTAATAGTATGTTTCATTTACATCTCCTTTTTGAAAGTATGCCTCGTAAACCTATTGAAATTAAAACTGACTTTTAAAACCTTGTCAAATATAATGTGCGGGAAAGGATGGAAAGACCGGAATTTTTCGTTTCGTTTTGTTTTTTGAAAACACAATCTGAAAGGGGACGTGCAACACAATGAGAGGACCTCGATGAAAAACCTGAAATCGATAATATTAATCATAGTCATGCTATTACCGGCCGTTGTATTAGGCCAGGATAGCCTGACCGAGCGTATCAGGCGCGTCGAGCAAGGGCTCAGGCCTGAAAGGTTGATGAATAACGAGTCCACATGGACACTTGAGGAGCGCATGAACCACTATGGCGTAAAGGGAGTGAGCATCGCTGTCATTCATGATTTCGATGTGGATTGGGCCAAAGGATATGGCGTTCGCAATGCCAAAACAGGCGATCCTGTCGATGAGACAACACTCTTCCAGGTTGCTTCTGTGACAAAAACGATCACAGCAGCGGTTGCCCTCATGCTTGTCCAGGACGGATCTCTCGATCTCGACCGAAACATCAATGACTATCTCAAATCATGGAAATTGCCCGAGAATGAATTCACACGCAGGAAAAAGGTCACTCTTCGGCGTATTCTCTCTCATAGTGCAGGCTTGAGTGTCCACGGATTCAGGGGTTATGCGGAGGGCGAACCGGTTCCTTCTATAATCGAGGTTCTCGATGGAAAACCGCCAGCCAACAATGAGCCTGTCCGTGTGAAGGCTGAACCAGGTACCAGCTATGATTACTCTGGAGGAGGGTATACGCTTCTCCAGCTCCTCATCGAAGACGTCACAGGTAAACGGTTAGCCGATGTGGCCAGGAACCTGATTTTCGCACTACTTGGAATGAAGCATAGCTCCATAGGCTGGCCTCATTCTGAGTCTTTGTTTGCACAAGTCGCTTCGGCTCATCTGAGGGATGGCACGTCCAAGCGTGCGCATGCTTTTCTTGCGGGTGGTTCGGGTTGCTGTGAGTTGTGGACGACACCCACAGACCTGGGGCGGTTTGTGATCGCAGTCCAGCTTGCGTTAAGAGGAGAGGGGGGGCTCGTACTATCACCCGACGCGGCTAAAGCGATGCTTACGCCTACCAATTCTCGAAACATGGGCTTGGGATTTTTCCTCAGGCGATTTGGATCCGTGACCTATTTTTCCCATAGCGGGGGGAATGTGGGTTTTTCCAGCTGGCTCATCGCTCATCCGCAAGCCGGTTATGGTGTTGTGGTTACGACAAACACGAGTGGTTCGACATCACTCGCCCTAGAGATCATGTTTAGCGTTGCCGACGTGTATGGCTGGGAAGGATTTTGATTCCTTTTTCCATTGCTGCGGGAACATTTTGGATCACATATTCGGGCGGAGTTTTTCGATAAACGCGGCATCGACCCAGTAAATGTCGCCCCTCCCTATAAAAAACATATATTTCCCATCCGGAGTAACGGCCGGACAAAGCCCGGATCCTATAGAGGTTAACATCTCGTTTACGGCGATGGGTTCCTCCCATGAATCATGCTTTTTTTTGTAACTGATATAAAATTGAAAATCTCGAGAAGACGCAGATCTGCCCCTGGAGACAAAAATAAGATAACTCTCGTCAGGGGCGATGAAGGGCGTGTGATCGACACCGGATGTGTTTATGACCTCCCCGAGATTCTCAGGCTCTTGGTATTCGCCATTCACAAGCCTGGAGCGGTAAATATCGTTGGCGCCGAAACCTCCTTCGCGAGGTGAAGCAAAATAGATATTCCCATTGTTCGCTACGGAAAAGAGCCAGTGCAGGTCGCAGGCATTGATAAGAGGAGAAACAGGTTTCGGTGCGGACCAGCCTCCTGGGCCTCGTTCTGTAACCCACATGTTTTCTTTATCGGTGGAACCGCCCGGTTGAATGGGCCTGAAGGAAAGAAAGTACAACTTGCTCCCATCTGGAAAAAAGATGGGCTCTCCATCTCCGTATTCTGAACAAAACGGTGCAGGTTGCGGTGCCGTCCATACGCCTTTTACCTGTTTCATGTAAAGGATCGGACCTCTGAATTTTTTCGTCCAATACACTTCTTTGCCATCGGGAGAGAAAACCGCAGGACTGTGCTCACTGTCAAACCCGTGACCGGATACGATGCCCGGTGCGAACATCCGGGGTGTGTCTCCTGGTTTTTCCTGTCCCAGATACTCGCCTCTTAACACTGGGAACTTTGGGACTGCTTCAGAAGCTCCCTTGCTGACGAGCCACGTTGCCAGCTTATCATGACCGTTCTCCTGAGCATAGTGAAGTGCGGTTTTTCCGGTAACGCTGAGGCTGTCGATGTCAGCCCCTTTGGACAACAGAAACTCGATGAGCTCCCTCCTCCCATTTTCTGCGGCGATATGCAGTGCCTCGACGCCATAGACATTTTTTTCTTTGAAATCAGCCCCTTTGGCAATGAGTGCCTTGGCAATGTCGACAGACCCGCCCCTAGCGCAGGCATGCATCGGGATTCCGGTCCACCAGTCGATTTCCTGTTGTATGCACTTTTCGACGGCCATATTGAAAGGTCTTTCCATCCCATTCGAAGCAGTGATGTATAAAACGCGGCGGAGTGTCTCTTCGTCGTTGGGTAGAGTTGCGCCTCGATCGATCAGAAGATCGATGATCTCTTTTTTACCGTAATACAGTGTGGACACCAATACGATTTCGCCTCTGGAGTTTTTATCGTTGACGTCGGATCCTGCATCGATCAGCAGTCTTACTGTCTCTAGATTCCTGCCCCAATTACAGGCCAAAAAGAGTGGAATTCTATCCCGCATCTCCCTCTTGGCAAGATCGGCACCGTGTTTGAGCAGTAATCTTACAGCCTCTGCATTCCCCTCATAAGCTGCGATGTGGAGTGGCGTCTCTTTCTTGTAATTAGTTGGATCGATTTTGGCCCCACTTGAAATGAGGAAGGAAGCCGCCTCCAGCTTTCCTTCATCGATCGCATGGTGCAGTGGTGTCATTTTGTCCCTGTCTGTACTGTTAACGAGGTCGGGATTATTTTCGAGAATCTTCTTGAGTTGCAGGACATCACCGGTCTTCGCAGCCTTGTGAATGTCTTCAGTCAACGCCCAGCTGCAGATCAGAACAGTGAGAGTCAAGAAAGAAAAAAAGCCTATTTGTGTTTTCATTGGGACCTCCATCCTGTGATTTTATTTAGAGGTTTTTTCCCTCTTGGGATTTTCAGGATTGCCACCAGCAGAGCAGCAACAGGAGGCCGAACGGCGGATAGGCAACGATAAACCATACATTGTAAGCCCTATTCTTTCTCACTCACCGTAAAATAGAGCCATTCGCCTTCAAGTTTTTGTTTGTAATCCCAACCTAAGTACTGGGCCATACTCGCGATGGATGTGCAAATAAACCGGATATATTCGTCTTCGGTGACCCCACTTACTGCGAATGTTTCTGCACATCGTCGTGCAAATATGGTCATTTTTGCCTCAACAGAATTTTCGGTCGCGCTCAGAATTTCCATTTTGAAGTGAAAATCGGTTGAAAAGATCCGGTGCCATTTCTGGACATAAGCTTTAATATCTAAATCATCCCAATAGGAACCCCATGCTTTTAGCCCATACCGGGCGAAATCTTCGGGTGTGTCGCCTTTAGATTTGGCGTAGGCAATTCCCGCGAAGATCCAACTTAGAGTGTTTATGACTCCGCGCTCCACCTTGTATTCGAGTGTTTTTTGGGGGAGATCGATGGTTTGTTTTGTTTGTTCTTGGGATAAAACAATACTTGAGAGAATTAAAATTGTTAGAAATATTCCCAAAAAAATTTTATATTTCATGACATCCCCTCCACCTAATCAATGGAAAGCCCTCTTCAGTTGCTATCATTAAATCTGACTTGGCGAGGGATGTCAAATTGAATTTTCGTTTAGCGAATAATAAAGTCTCTGTTTCTACTTCTTGAGATCTTTGAGTTTTGTCTTGGCATAGGCATTTTCCGGATCGAGCTCAAGGAATTTTTTAAGCTTCGCTAAACCTTTCTCTTTTTGTCCGGTCATTGAATAGGCTTCACTCAAACTCTCATAAACTCAGGGGGATCGAGAGAAGCTCATTCATAACGCAGGCTGTTGACGGGATTGGCACGGGCAGCCCAGAGAGCCTGAAAAAGAATGGGGAAGAGGGCGCAAATTAGGGCTGCTGCACCCGCAAGGACAAAAAGTTCCCAGCCAAGATGAATCCGAAAAGTAAAATCCTGGAGCCAGCGCATCATTGCCATATAAGCGAGCGGCGCGGATATTGCGTTGGACAGGACGATCAAAATTACGTATCGGCGGGACAAAAGTCCCATGAGGCTGGGGATGGTCGCCCCGAGGACCTTCCGGATCCCGATCTCCTTGGTTCTGTGTTTGACGATGAAGGAAGCCAAACCCATAAGCCCTAAGCAAGCGACCAACAGTCCCATCCCTGTCAAGATACTCAGCATCTGTTCCATCTGTGCTTCCTTCCTGTAAAGGCGATCGAACTCATCGTCCAGGAAAAAGCCGCTGAAGGGGATTGTGGGGAACAGCTCATACCATTTGGATTCGAGAAAACGAAGTGTTTCGGGGAGGTTATGAGGTGAAAGGGTTACGCTCAGCATGTCGTAGCGCGAGGAGGAGACTTCCAGGTACATGGGATTAACCTCATTCCGCAGGCCGAAAAAGTGAAAGTTCCTGACCACTCCTACGATCGTTTTCCGCCTTCCATAGGTGCTCTCGTGCAAGCCATCTCCCAGCGCATCTTCCGGGGCAGTATACCCCAGATGGGGCACGGCCGCCTCGTTGATCAAAAAGGCCTTGTCCTCATCTCTCAACGACTCGTCGAAACTGCGGCCTGCGACCATATCGATTTTGTATTCGGGAATAAAATCCTCATCGCAAGAAAGGAAGTCTAGAGGAAGGGGCTTATCCAGTTTATCGTCAGACCACGAGAGATATCCTGTTCTCAGGGGACGGCCGGGGACGCTGGAGGACGCCGCAGCGCCCAGGACGTTCGGATACCTGAGGAATTCTGTTTTTATCGTCTTCACGCGTTTTCTAACAAGCTTGTCTCGTTGGAAGGGCATCACATACTTAAAGTTTTTGTCAAAACCGAGCTTCCCACTCCTCATGAAAGCGAGCTGTTTGGATACGGTCATTGCTCCGGTGGCCAAAAAAATGGAGATGGCAAACTGTCCGATGACAAGGATTTTGAGGGCAAAAGACCCTCGTGTTTCCATTTTTGTGCCTTGGAAGATCTGGACCGGCCGGAAAGAGGTCAAAACAAACGCAGGATAGATGCCGGACATAATTCCCACTGCAAGCACCAGTCCTAATGCTGCCATCAGTACGTGAGGCTGTATCAGATTCGTAAAGGTCAGCGTTGTTTCTGCAAATGAATTAAAATACGGTAAAAGCCCATAAACAAACAGAAGAGAACATACCGCAGCGAAAAGAGTGATCAGGATGGATTCTCCCAGGAACTGCTGGATAAGCTGCCATCGTGTGGCTCCGATCACTTTTCGAAGGCCGACTTCTTTGATGCGATAGACTCCCCGGGCGTTGGAAAGATTGATAAAGTTCATGCACCCGATCACCAGGATGAGGAGAGCCATCATCCCGTAGATATAGAGATAGATGGGATTGCCAGGAGCTTCGAGCTCATCCCGGATGGGAAGTCCGTTGAATTCGCGGCGAAAATGAATATCTGTGATGGATTGGAGAAAATATTTTCGCGTTTGTCCCCACGCTGTCAGTTCTTTGTTGACATAGTCGTACGCAAGACGCTCTATTTTTTTTGTGAATTCTGTGTTTGAAACTCCAGAGGCCAGTTTCAAATAAGTCAGAGTGGCTCCTGCATGCCATTCCCTGAGGAGCCATGTGGTATTAAATTGAGAGAGGGGAAGAAAAAAATCGTACTTGAAGTGTGTGTTGGACGGGGGGTCGGCAACAACTCCGGTAACGACACAATCGATGGTCTCCTCCTTTCGTATGAGGCGTATTCTTACGGGGTCTTTTACGGTCACGACCTTTCCGAGCGGGTCTTCATCGCCGAAATACTTTTCCGCCATGCGCTGGGTCAAAACGATACTGCTCGTGTTGTCGAGCGCAGAGTCGGGATTCCCTGCCTTAAAAGGAATGGTCAACACGCTGAAAATATCGGACTCTGAGTAAACGACATTGTCTTCGAAGGAGCGTTTTTCGTCGACCTGGAGCAAAACGGATGAAACAGGGAAGATTCTGCCTACACTCTCAACCTGGTTAAAATTATCCTTGAGAACAGTTGCCACCATAGGACTGATGCCTGCCATATAAAATTCCCCCGCAGGCACTTTGCGGTATTCCATCACCCGATACAATCGGTCGACATCCTGGTGGTACTGGTCATAGCTAGACTCGTTGTCCACATAAAGAAGGATCACGATACAGAAAGACAGACCTATGGATAGGCCGGTGATATTGATGATGGAGTAAGTCTTTTTGCTCTTAAAATGGCGCAAAGCCACGCGTATGTATTCCCATGCCAAGGTCGGCACAAAAAAGGGAGCTTTCCATGGAGGGCGCTTGTGTCTTGTTCTGGAACGAGCCCGGAAATAATCCGTGTCGAGCTCTTCAGAGCACTGGAATTCTGTCTCTGCTTGCCGGAAAGCCTCCTCCTCGGTCAAGCCCTTATTCTGGAGATCTTCGATCTTATCCCTGAGATGTCCCTCGAGCTCGATAAGATCGCCATCTTCGAGGGACTGCTGCTGTAACAAGGATTTTCTCCACTGTGCTATTGCTTTTTCTTTGTCGAACATCCTTTCCTCTCGTATAAGTTTATCTTCGGAGCGGTTTTACTGTTTCTCGATAGCGAGCTCGAGCATCTTGTTAAAGGCGGTGTGTACCTTGAACCATTGGGCTTTTTCTCTTTCCAGTTCCTCATGTCCCTTGGTTGTGAGCCGGTAGTATCTCCTGAATCGCCCTCTCTCTGTGTTTTTCCATCGGGATTTGACAAAACCTTCCCGCTCCATACGTTTGAGCACCGGATAAAGCATGGGCTCTGACCAGTCGAGATCGCCCCCGGATATCTCGCGAACGCTCTGGATAATCTGATAGCCGTAATTCTCTCCTCTCTTGAGGATGGCCAGGATTATGGGTTTTGTGGATGCTGCCGTTAATGCTCTTGAAATCATTTTTCCCTCATATGCATAATACTTAACATTATTTAATACTTAATACTATTAAGTATGCAAGGAATATGCCAACATTCATGCAGGAGAGAAGCTCAAAAAGTCGTTAATCCAAAGTACGGAATTGAACAATTGTTGTTCATAATCGGACAGATAAACTTGACAAACACAATTTTTTTTTATAATTATTTGTGCGAAGGTCAGGGTTTAATCCAATCATTTCAAATAAATTCTTTTATCATTAAATCATGTTAAAGGAGGGATTTTATGAAAGGGATCTTGAGGTTTTGGGTATTGGTTTTCCTTTTTATCGGTCTCTGTGTTATGGGGACCGCTCAAGCTGAGAAATCCAAGGGTCAGCTCTATTTTGTGGAGGAGTGCGCTGTTAAGATGGACGCGTTCGCTGATTACGATACTGCAATAAAAGACGTTGTTGCACTTGCAAAAAAACACAATTATCCTCATTCCTGGGTGACTTACACAACGAACGAAATGCTCTACTACTTTGTCTATCCCATCGAATCTGAATCCCAGATTGAAGCATTATTTGCCGATTGGGAAGGAATGGTCGTAAAAATGGAGAAAGAGGAATGGACGGCTCTCTATGAACGTTTGATGAAGCCAACAGGGTATTACAAGTACTATGAGATCGAACATTTGCCCGCACACTCCTACGCTCCCGAAGATGCGCCTGTAGTGACCATGGAAGTGCCAGCCACGTATTGGGGGTTCTGTTACACAAAACCCGGCCATGAGAAAGATCTTCTCGAAATCTTCAAAAAATATGTGGAGCTCTATAAAAGCAAAAATATCGCTGAAGCTTTTGATTCGTACATCGTTCGGACCGGTGCAGATCTTCCCGCCTGCTTTTATGTTATGAGAGGCAAAACGTTTGCCGATCTATTCGGTAAGTCCGAAAAAGCAGAAGAGATGGTCGGAAAAGAGGCCATGGCTCTGTGGGAAAAATTTGTATTACATTTGAGGAAGTACGAGTACAAGCTGGGCATGTTGCGACCCGATCTTTCCTATATGCCCGAACAGCAATAAATTTTTTGTTTTGCAGGATTGAGATTACGACCGCTTGTAGGGTGTAATTGTCTGCTTGAAATCTATTCTGACTTCTACACTTTTTAATATCTCATAGAAACATACCCTCTGCGGTATAAACTCGAAGTCTATTCCAATTAAATCTGCACAATTCACTTTTTCATAGGCCATTAGACCAGGGGAAATTTGTGCCTTTAATAGGGGGGATGGTTTTTATATGCTGATAATCTAAAGCACAATACAAAACAGGAAGAGAATCCATTGCCGGTCCTGATGAGAGGCGTCTTCGCTTTGGCTGATGGATGAAGCATGTGCATCGATTCATTTTTTTTCAATAAAAATTAAAAATCCCTTGACAAGACAATAGCACATATCTATTATTTATATTATTATTCCTATAATTATTATAGGAATAGAAGGATTTGCTGGCATTGGTTTTCGATAAGACTCAAAGAGCGTCCGCAGTTGTTTATCCGGAACTAATCCCCGATTCATATATTGTAAAAATCTCATTAAGGAGGTGAGTCAAGGGAAAATAATTAGATATAAAAATTATTAGGAACAAGAAGATTAGGTAGAAATGAATAAGGAGGGTTCAATAATGAACAAGTTTTTCACAAAGGTTTTTATTTTTACGATTTTGGTGTCTTTGATTGGGGGAGGGTATTGGCTACAGTCTGATATGAATTCCGATAGAGTTAGAGCACAAGCCATCGATGGCGGTACGCTGGATCCAGGAGATGTTGCAAAATATGTGCTTCCATTGGTTAAGCCCCCGGCTATGCCGTTGAGCAAGGGATCGAACAAGAACAAGGATAAATACAGGATTGCCGTTCGACAATTCAGTCAGCGCATCTTGCCTCTGCCTTGGCCAGAGACAGTCGTGTGGAGCTATGGCTCGATTGATTTTCCGGGGACTGTTGCTCAGGGCGGAACTTTCAACTACCCCGCTTTTACGATCGAAGCAATGGCTAATAAAGACGTACAGGTCCAATGGAT
Source organism: Candidatus Aminicenantota bacterium (assembly GCA_050115915.1). GTDB lineage: Bacteria > Acidobacteriota > Aminicenantia > Aminicenantales > Aminicenantaceae > WTAW01. The sequence goes on along the minus strand of JASFPP010000048.1, from coordinate 1,746 downwards.
CAATGATCTCGTGGATATGAATGGCAATTTCCTACCGCATCTTTTGCCAGTGGACCAGACGTTACATTGGGCTAATCCCCCAGGCGGTTTGGCAGGACGAGATAAGAGAGGATTTGATCCTACCCCCTATTTTGGCCCCGTTCCTATCGTCACTCATGTCCATGGAGCACACACCTCAGAGGATAGCGACGGTTACGCTGAAGCATGGTACTTACCTGCTGCTAACAATATTCCAGCAGGCTATGCAACGACAGGAACGTTTTATGATTATTTTATGTCCAAATACGGCCACGATTGGGAACCAGGATTAGCGACTTTTAAGTATCCCAATGATCAGCCTGCGACCACTTTGTGGTATCACGATCACTCTTTGGGAATGACAAGGCTAAACGTCTATGCCGGACCTGCTGGCTTCTGGCTTATCCGAGGCGGTCCATATGATATGGACCTCGGCTATGTTGCGCCAGGAGTGGGGGATGATCCTTTGGGAGAATATACCGAAATTCCCATCGTCATCCAGGACCGTTCCTTCAACATGGATGGTTCCTTGTACTACCCTGACAACCGGGCTTTCTTCGAAGGTTTGGATCCCGCACAACTGCAGATCCCCTTTATTCCCGATGAAGCCTGCGATGGTTTGATGAGTGATGTATCACCCATCTGGAATCCCGAGTTTTTCGGTAACATGATGGTAGTGAATGGCTTTACATGGCCCTATTTAGAGGTCGAACAAAGGCGTTATCGCTTCCGTTTTCTCAACGGCTGCAACTCCCGGTTTCTAATACTGAGGGCGGACAACAACATGACCTTTTACCAGATCGGTGGAGATCAGGGTTTCTTGCCTCAGACGGTTATGCTAAACGAGCTACTCATGGCCCCGGCCGAACGGGCAGACGTCATCATGGACTTCACTAATATTCCGGTGGGCACGGAGATCATCCTGTTGAATCTCGGACCGGACGAGCCCTTTGGCGGCGGAATTCCTGGGGTGGACTTCGATCCCGCGGATCCTGCTTCGACAGGACAAGTGATGCAGTTCCGTGTCAAGGCTGCTACCAGCCCGGATAATTCTATCCTGCCGACGTCATTACCTGACGCTCCTATGCCCGGTCCTGCGACTGTCATGCGAAAGGTTTCCCTGAATGAAGAGGAATCGAGAAGCGTGCGTGTGTCTGAGGATGGCTTTGGCAACCTCGTTCTCGATTGCGTCACCGGTGAGGTCTTCGGGCCCACATCTGCCTTGTTGGGCACGGTCAATCCAGACGGCACTGGGAATCCGCTTTTGTGGATGGACCCCATTACTGAAAATCCGGCAGTTGGTGCTACTGAAGAGTGGGTGATCTATAACTTCACCATGGATGCTCACCCTATCCACATCCACCAGGTCCACTTCGAAGTATTGGGGCGAGGTGCAGATGGATCACAAGCACCGGAAGTTTGGGAAACAGGTTATAAAGACACGGTGATAGCCTATCCGGGCGAGATCACACGAGTTAAAGCGCTGTACGACCTGCCCGGATTTTATGTCTGGCACTGTCACATCGTCGAGCACGAAGACAACGAGATGATGCGGCCGTTCCATGTCGGGCCGATCCCTCCTGATGCGCCTGCGCAGGGATTCAGTCTTCAGCCGTTCAAGAAAAAATAGCTCGGATCGAAACGGAATTTGCAATCTCAAGAGAGGGCTGTTAACGCAGCCCTCTTTTTTTTATTTAGAAAAACATAATGCGAAGTCGATCTTTTCAT
>JASFPP010000047.1:0-21285 GCA_050115915.1 Candidatus Aminicenantota bacterium | reverse complement strand
GGAGTCCAGGCATATACTCTAAACTGTCTGCTATAGTACATGGCACAAAAAGTTACACACAACTGCCATTCATTTCTAAGTGGTAAACGGCATTCGATTCTATATACCTCTGCCTTTGATTTCCAGGGTGATAGGTTTATGTCTAGGGAATTATTTTTTTCTTAAATAAATAATGAAACATCCGCCTGTTGGGCCTGTTCGATAAAAAAGGCGACTCCTACACATTTATCCACTTCATCGATCATTTTCTCGCGGGGGATCTCCATCACTTCCATACTCATCTGACATCCGTACATTTTAACGCCAAGCTCCAGGGCCGTCTGCCGAAGGTCGGAAAGAGGCGGTACTTTTTTTGCTTTCATCATCTTTTTGAACATCCATCGGCCTAATCCTCCGAAGCTCATTTTGCTCGGACTTGATCTCTCGATATCTCCCCCATACATGGTGCCGAGCATTTTTCCCATAAAACTTTTTCCAGTTTTGACCTTTTTTTTGAGCGCACGCAAACCCCAAAATGTAAAAAACATTGTCACGTCCATATTTGCTGCTGCAGCCCCTGTCGCTATCGAAAAGGCCGCAAAAAGTTTATCCATATCGCCGCTAAACACAACCATCGCGACTTTTTTCTTCGTCTCTTCTGCCATTGTCATCACTCCCTTAAGGCATTATATCTCTCTTGGCATCCAAAATCTTCACAACAGAAAAATTAGCTGAAAGATATATTACTTGTCATCTTCATACACTACTAATATGATATGATTAGTGTAATATGTCAAGCAATATTGGGGATGGTTTCATTTTAGCCATATTTTTACATTTTTTTGACATTTGTCAGATTCTATTCCATATAATAATTAAAGATTGTTCTTGTCTTGCATAAAATGAGGATATTCACCAAGGGAATATTCACCAAAAAGAAAATCCTTCTCATTTTTTTGATCGCTATCCTTTTACCGGCATTTGTTATCGGTTATTTAAGTCTGACTACATTCGCAAATCGACGCGAAGCTATGCGCAGGCTCCTTGAGTCGAATCTTTGGGCATCAGGTGAGGCAGCAATTAAATCGGTTGAAGATAAGTTGCTTGACCATGAAAGTAACGCTCTAAGTCCCGAAAATTTTACGGAATTGAATGACTCCATTAAGCCTGAGATCAGCTTATCAAATCACAGGAAAATTTCAGAGAAGATCAAAGGACGTCCTTTTTTACTGGATGATGATTTCAAAATTCTGATTCCCAAAGTCGGTATGGAGGATCCTTCAATTCCTCAATGGGAGATGAGCTCTTCGAATGTTTCGTTTGACCGATCTTTAGAACGAGCGGAATTATACGAATTTTCTCAAAGGAATTACATTAGGGCCGCCGAGTATTACAGAATTTGTGTGAGATCTGCGCCTTCAGCTCAATATGAAGCTCTTGCACGGGATGGTTTGGGCCGCTCGCTTTTCCGATTCAAACAATACAATCAGGCTCAGAATATCTACGAGGATCTTGCCGAACGATTCGGGCAGCTTAAAAACAAAGCCGGCCATCCCTACGGCATTACAGCAGGATTGATTTTATCTGATATAGATAAACTTGAGAATAAGAAAGAAAAAAGTCTTAAAGGTTTGCTCACGCTTTATGAGGGGATACAAAAAGGTCGATGGCTCATTACTCTAACGAGCTATGGTTTTTTCGTGAGGGAAATCGAGGCACAACTGAATGGAGGATTAGATCAGGAAAAATTTCCTGAACTTGTTGAGAATTATCATTCCCTTAAAATGCAAAAATCCGCCTATCTAGATGTTTTAGAGTTTGCTGATTTTTTAGGCAGAGAGGTAATTCCTAAGATAGAGGAAAGAGTATCTATAGCACGAGCTCGAAGCGGCCTAAGTTCAGATCGAATTATTATTGCTCAGGGTGATGAATTGTGTTTGATTTCGTACGGGGAGATGTCTGTACCTCAATCCGAGAGAAGAATTTTTCGGGGCTTTTGTTGGGATCTTGATTATGTCAAAGAAACACTGATACCGCTTGAGCTGGATAAGATATCCGAGGAATCGGGTCTCCGCGTCCAAATTGTGAAAGATGAATTTTTCGAGAAATCATCCAGAACTGAAATGTCAGCTTCTGGTGAGTCATTAACATTGTCTTTAAGGGAGTTCCCTCTGCCGTGGAAATTTTTAGTGACTCAACCTGCTTTCGATGATCTCGAGAGTTCTGCACGCCGTGAAAATATTATCTACGGGACTCTATTGGCCGTCATTGTTATCCTGATGCTTTTAGGGGCTTTTCTTATTGTGCGTGATATTTCTCGTGAGGCGGAGACCACACGCGTAAAGACGGAATTTGTGCACAACATCTCCCATGAATTGAAAACGCCATTAACACTGATTCGGCTTTACAGCGAAACCCTCCAGCGGAAAAAGAAACTTCCGGAAAGAGAGAAACAGGGTGCCTATGAGATCATAACAAAAGAGAGCGAACGTCTCTCTCACCTAATTAACAATGTCCTGGATTTCTCCCGGATCGAAATGGGAAGGAAAGAATTCAATTTTAAGAAAGGAAATTTGGCTCAAGTGATCAGTGACACCTTAGAATCCTATCGCTATCATCTGGAAAAAAAGGGCTTCTCTGTGGCATCAGATATTGCATCAGATCTTCCTGATATGGATTTTGATGAAGAGGCAATATCCAGTGTTCTCGTCAATCTCTTGAGTAATGCTATGAAGTTTTCGCCCAAAGAGAAAGAGGTGGCAGTCAGACTATTTAATGATAACGAGAATGCCATTCTCGAAGTCAGGGATAATGGTATAGGCATTGCTCCCAAGGATTTATCGCAAATTTTTGAGCGTTTTTACCGATGCGAGAATCCGATCGTATCTGAAACCAGGGGAAGTGGACTGGGCTTAACACTCGTAAAGCATATCATCGAGGCTCATGGAGGTACGATCTGTGTTGAAAGCGAGCCGGATAAAGGAAGCATTTTTGCAGTAGTTCTTCCATTCTCGGGACCCAATCAAGGATAAAAACATGGATGAGAAGATCTTGATCATAGAGGACGAAGAAGACCTGGTTAAAGGCTTGAAGCTCAATCTTTCGGATCAGGGATACAAGATAGAGTGGGCACTCGATGGAGAGGAAGGTCTTCGTATGGCACTGGAGGGATCTTATGATCTCATTATCTTGGATATCATGATGCCGAAGATGAATGGCCTGGATGTTTGTCGTGAGATTCGCCAAAAAGGACTGAATGTTCCGATCATCATGCTGACAGCCAAAGGTGAAGAGATCGATAAGGTAGTGGGGTTAGAAATAGGGGCTGATGACTACATGACAAAGCCGTTCAGCATAAGGGAGCTTCTGGCGAGGGTAAAGGCACACTTGAGGCGGGAGAAAAGAGGCGAAAAGGCAGTTCCCGATGTTTACGTTTTTGCCGGTATCGAGATCGATTTCACTCATTTTAAAGTGAGGCGTGGGTCCAAAGAGTGGGATCTAACCTCCCTTGAGGCCGAGATCCTTAAGTATTTAATCAAACACGTCAATGAAGTCGTCTCTAGAGATGATTTGCTCGATAAAGTCTGGGGTTTCGATAAGTTTCCTACAACTCGAACCATTGATAATCACATCCTGAAGCTGAGAAAAAAGATCGAGAATGATCCCTCTCATCCCAAATACATTCTTTCAATTTATGGGGAAGGCTATCGGTTTATGGGCGAATGACATTCTTTAACATTCTTTTACTTTTGTTTGACAACTGGAAAGCCAAACGAAGCTAGATTGTTGGTGAATGAAAAATCACCGACAGGAGATCGAGTCATGAATCGGAAAAAAGTTTTGTTATCGGCAAGTATTATTTTGGTAGTGTTTTTAATGTTTGGCTTTCAGAATTCTTCTGATTACAAAGTCCTTTTCGAAAAAGCCAAATTTACGATGGAAACAAAGGGCGACCTCGAAGGCGCGATTAAACTCTTCGAGCAAATTCTTGCAAAATATCCGGATCAGAGGGAATATGCCGCGAAATCGCAACTCTACATCGGTCTTTGTTATGAGAAGCAGGGGCAGGCCAAAGCCATAAAGGCTTATGAACAGGTCGTAAAAAATTATCCGGATCAAATCGAACTGGTCTCCATGGCCCGGTCGCGGCTGACCAACCTGCAGGCCCAAAGCTCGGAAACAGCGAAGGTTATACAGTTCCCTTTGGATTTTCCTTATCTGGAAGGCGGTACACTTTCTCCGGATGGAACTCGCAGGGTGGGTGTCTCTTACGAGATCGGCCAGAATATTGCCATTATGAATGTCGGAGAAGATAAAGTTAGGCACGTCACACGATTCGATTGGGGCCATGAAGGAGGATGGACCCACCAGCCTGTATGGTCACCGGACGGTAAAGAAATCGCCTTCATGTTTGGGGATTGGTTTGATAAAAAGCCAGGGGAACTGAGAATAACAACGCTGGAAGGAAAGCAGCGATCACTTTATATTTGTACGAAGGAAGAGTGGATCTACCCCCAGCAATGGCTCCCGACTGGAGACGCCATCCTTTGTGGCCTGCAGAAAAGTGATGGTTTTTTCTTGGGTCTTGTCTCTGTCCACGATGGAAATTTCCGACCCTTGCGCAAATTTCAGAGAGAAATTGAGGGGAGTGCTTCTCCAGACGGTAAATACATCGTATTCGCCGAGGGAGAGAGCGGGTCCAGAAATCTTTCAATTTTGAGTATTGATGGGAAATCACATAAGCCTCTTACAGAGGGTCCCTCAAACGACAGTCGGCCGCTCTGGTCACCCGATGGTAGGCATATTGTTTTTAAAAGTCTTCGCCATGGGAGTTTGGCGCTGTGGGGAATCGAAGTCGATAGAGAAGGGAATCCGAAAGGATCTCCTTTTCTTATCCGAGATGGCATGCAGAATGCAGATCTTCGAAACTGGACGGAAAGTGGACTGTATTATTATAATTGGATCAACATCAATGATGTGTTCTTGGTTGATATAGACCCTCGCACGGGAAACCTGACTGGAAAATATCGGCAGATCGATTACACTCCCACTGGAAACAACAAGCGGCCTGTTTGGTCTCCTGATGGAAAATATCTCGCATTTGTTTCGAGCAGTGAGGATCATCCAAATCAGGCCTATGTTGTGATAATGCCTTCAGCTGGAGGAGAGGCTAAAAGATTCGCATTCCCTACCCTTAATTATTCGGCACCTTGGTTTCATTCTATGCGATGGAGACCCGACAGCAAAGCTATAGGCCTTTTGTGTAAGAAGAATGATGAGGGAATGGCGGTTTTTGTCCTCGATCCGTCAACCGAGAAGTGGCAAACTTTCCCACTTTCCTGGGGTTATGATAGACGGACACGGATGGAATGGAAAAAGGACGGGAAAGCGGTCTATTTGGCCCAGATCGGCTTGACGGACAAGCATCCTGGGATTGTTGAACGCGATCTGGAGACTGGAAATGAGCGCTACATATATCGGTCAGAAAATGAAAAAGATCATACATTCAGTGACCTGACTTGTTCGAGGGACTACTCAAAACTTGCTATCATGGATGGGAGTCGTAACCTTGTGATCGTTGAGATCGAGACTGGCGAAATAATCAGAAAATTCACCAGAGAAGAACCGATGATGATGTCTTCAGTGGCGTGGTCCCCTGATGGTGACCGAATATTTGTGCTGAATAGAGACCGAGAGAGTCGCAATATCATGAACTACTCAATTTTATCGATAGATGATGGATCTGAAAAAAAATATGAGCCCAAGGGAAATCTGCCTAAAAGGCTCACTTATACTCAGTGGTCCCCAGATGGAACCCGCATAGCGTTTTCGACACGATCCGGAAGAACTGAAGTTTTCCTCCTGAGCAATTTCATCCCTGAAAAGAAAGAAGAATAATCTAGGGGACGGTTCTATTTTAAATTGGGGGCTGGCTCGTTTTTCCGTTAGGAAAAAGGTGCCTGTCCCCTTGTTTTTAAAATAGAGACCATCCCCTTTTTCCAATCCCATCCTGCCTTGACGGAATCTTGACAGACTCTTAACATTTCCTCGATTGTAAAGTTATTCCATTAAAGATAATATAGCAGCAAAGAGGGATCAGGATGACACCACTCCGGATCTGGAAGCGCCCTTCCAAATATAATGCCGTGCTTTTTTTAGCTGTTGCTGCGGTTTCTGTTATTGCATTGGTATGGATGGGGGTGCGTCTTCTGCAACAGGACCGCGCACTAGAAGCACAGCGGCTTGAAGAAAAGCGTGAAGCTGCGGCGGATCGTATCATCGTGGCTCTAGAAAAAACTCTCTCTGAGGAAGAACAAAAACTGACTGCTGAACCAAAGGATGAGTTTTTACAAATGGCAGATGACCATCTTCTAGCGATCATGGATTCAAGAGAAATCCGTGTCTATCCAGATAAAGCACTTCTCTACTATCCAATAATACCCGCTGGTCGCGAAGCTGCATCGTCCCAATTCGCTTCCGCTGAGAGGGCCGAATTCCAGGAAAAGAACTACACCCGCGCAATAAATGTGCTGCATCTCCTCTCCAGATCCAAAGATCCTGCTACCAGGATTGGTGCGCAGTTTAGACTGGCGCGGAACCAAAAAAAAGCTGGTCGCATAGAAGCAGCCCTCAATACATATGATGAGATATCAAGATCCACTGACCTGGGAATCTCAGTCTCAGGAGTGCCTTCAGATCTTGTGGCACGTCGCGCCCGTTGTGTTCTTTTAGAAGAGCTTGAGAAACCGGAGCAACTGCAAAAAGAAGCACAAGATCTCCTGGATGATCTGAAAGGAAGACGGTGGCATCTTGACCGGGCATCCTATTTATATTACACCGACCAAGTGACACAGTGGCTCGGTGAGGATCCTAGATCCGATCCTGATGAGCAAGCCTTGGCAGATGCTGTTCTTTGGCTATGGCAAAATCGTCAAACCTTCCAAAACAACGAGGTAACATCAATAGGTCGAAAGTCTTTTATATTTCATAAGACTGCTGTCATCTCCCTTTGGAAAGTGCCGAATGATAGGCTAATAGCTGTTGTCGCTGGTCCTAATTATCAGCGAAGCCAACTGTTCGATCCGTTATTCAAAGGGTCTGACTTCAGTGGTATTGGCGTCAGAATCAGTGATCCTGACGGAGTTTTTATTTATGGATATGACCAGACAGATGATGTTCCATCAACCGCTCGTCTTACCTCTGTAACCGGTTTACCTTGGAATATCACGATTGTCAATGCCAACATCGATGCAGAATTGAGCCAGTTTTCCCAGCGCCGACGGCTCATGATGATGGGCTTGGGGATACTCGCTCTTCTTGTTATTGCCGCGAGTTATTTTATAGGCCGTGCCGTTTCCAGAGAGCTGGCAGCAGCGCGGCTCCAGTCTGATTTCGTCTCCGCTGTGTCACATGAGTTCCGAACACCACTCACGTCGATGCGGCAATTTACCGAGATGTTGGTTGAAAACGAGAACCTCCCAAAGGACAAACGCCATACATATTACCAAGCCCAGGAACGTTCTACCCGTCGGCTTTCAAGGCTTGTCGAATCCTTGCTCGATTTCGGCCGGATGGAGGCCGGGGCCCGTCCATACTGTCTCGAGCCATTGGATGCTGGACAATTGGTAAAAAGTGTTATCGAGGAGTTTGAACAAGAATCTGATTCAAATGATCTGATCATCGATTGTAGTGTGCCGAATAGCGACATCAAAATAAAAGGAGATCGAGAGGCACTGACTCAGGCCCTATGGAATCTTTTGGATAATGCCTTGAAATACTCCGGTGATAATCCTACCATCCATGTCGGAGTGGAAACTGGTGATGAAGTGGCCATTCATGTCCGAGATCAGGGATTTGGCATCCCTTATTCTGAAAGGAAACGGATACTCCAGAAGTTCATCCGCGGATCCAGTGCAAAAAAGTGCGGAATAAAGGGAACTGGGATCGGATTGGCTATTGTTAAACACATTGTCGATGCACATAACGGCAAAGTGTTGATCGATAGCGAGCCAGGGAAAGGCAGCACATTCACGATACAGCTGCCTGCAGGAGGGAGTCTCAATGACAAAGATTCTGATCGTTGAGGATGACAAGGACATTGCATTAGGTCTCGAGGAGGATCTGTCCCAGCATGGATTTCATGTTGAAACAGTGGGCAATGGCGAGAAGGCATTGAGCCATGGCAAAGAGGGTCATTGGGACTTGATCATCCTCGATGTGATGTTGCCCAAAAAAGACGGCTTCGAAGTCTGTAAGGAACTTCGCCAAGAAGGAGTAAAAACGCCCATCATCATGCTGACGGCAAAAACCCATGAAGCCGAGAAGATTTTTGGGCTAGAGATCGGTGCAGATGATTATATCACGAAACCTTTCAGCCCAAGGGAGCTGCGGGCCAGGATCCATGCAATCCTCCGTCGCATGTCAGAAGAAACTTCCGACTCTTTTCAGTTTGGAGAATATGAAGTGAACTTCCACAGAGGCGAGGTTCGACGTAGCGGCAATCCTGTCGGCTTGAGCGCTTTGGAGTTCCGGCTATTGACAGCCTTTATCCGCCGCCGAGGCCGCGTATTGAGCCGCGAACAATTGATCGATGCCGCATGGGATCCTGCAACCATCATTACTGAAAGGGTGGTTGACACGCACATCCTCAACCTGCGTAAAAAGATCGAACCGGTGCCAGAGAGGCCTCGCTACATCGTTAGCGTGCGTGGCATGGGATACCGGTTTGAAGGATAATGATCTTGACAAACTCTGGACATGCCCTGGATACGACTTTGATATCGGACCATTATAATGGGGGCAGGAGGTAAGGTTCGATGAAGATCAAATTAACAGCGTTCGTGTTTTTGATTGCAGTTTTGGGTTCCCTTACATTTATTGAAGGAACTGCTCTCCAAACCGACGATCCTGGGGTTTTACTCCGGGCTGCCATTGAAAAGGAAGAGGTTGAAGGTGACCTCCAGGGTGCAATCGCTCTCTATAAGAAGATCATCGCCAACTATGGAGACAATCGTGCCATCACCGCAAAGGCCCAGCTTCACATCGGCCACTGCTACCAGAAGTTGGGATTGAAACAGGCCCAGGAAGCCTATCAACAAGTCGTGGATGAGTTTCCTGAACAAAAAGAAGTGGTTAAAGTGGCTAAGGAGAAACTCTCTCTCCTTCGTCAAATGGAAACCGTGGCACAATCCAACCGCAAAGATTTTAGGATGAGCAAGGTCATGGATGGCCTTGGAAAGGTGTCACCTGACGGCCGCTTCATTGCTTCCCCAAATTGGAGGACAGGAAATATCAGCATCTATGAAATAAACTCTGGCAAAAAACGAGAAATAGATCTGGGCGGAAATACCGAAGGACCAAGTCCAGAATTCATCGGATTTTTGGCCTGGTCTCCGGATGGAAAGGCCCTTGCTTATTCATGGAGTACAAACATGCATGATGATCTTCGTGTCATAGATTTAGCAGGAGGAGATCCGCGTATCCTCTATAAGAGCGATGACATCAACTATATCGTGCCTGTCGATTGGTCACCCGATGGAAAATCCATCCTGATCGCAGGATCGGGAAAAGCAACCAGGGGTAGCCCAGCAATATTTTCTATCAAAGAAAAAACGCTCGACTTAATAGAGATGGGATACGAAGCACACACGGGATACGAAGATAAAAACCAGAAAATAGGTGATTCTGTCGGATTCTCCCCCGATGGGAAATACATTCTTTTCACTGTTATCCAACTCACAGAGAGTGGGCGAAATGATATATTACTGTATTCGCTCTCTGATAAAAAGGTCATTCCTCTCATTGAAAGTCCTGCTAACGATATAGCTATGGGATGGACCGCAGATGGAAAATATCTGATCTACACGAGTGATCGAACAGGGACCGTCGATCTTTGGATGTCAGAGATAGCCGCTGCAAAGACCATCGGAGATCCGATACTCATTAAAAGAAATATAGGAGCGATAAAGCCAGCGGGTGTTAGTCGAGATGGAGCCTTGTTCTATGTGCTCAGAACCGGCTTTGTCGATGTGCAAGTAACAGAGGTCGATATTGATAAAGGTGAATCTTTATCTGAACCATTTAGGGTTGACAAATTGTACAAAGGAGAAAACACCTGGCCAAAATGGTCGCCGGATGGGAAACAGCTTTTCTATGTTTCAGACAGGAGTAAGACACCGCAGAGGGGTGGGTCAAAGGTTTTGTGCATTTATACAGTGGAAACCAAAGAGGTTAAGGAGCTTAAGCCAGCACTAAAAGATATACGACATGGAATCTGGGCTCCAGATGGAAAATCTCTCTTGGTCGTTGGAGAAGAAAACGACAATCATGGACTTCACAAAGTGGATACAAAGACCGGCCATTCTTCCCTGGTCTATAAATATGATGATGGTACTTGGATTTTCTCTCCTGCTTATACCAAAAACGGGAAGAAGGTCTACTTTAGAAGCCTCAAGTGGCATCATCTATATTCAGAGCGAAATTATAAGATCAGCAGTTATGATTTGGAAACGAAAAAGGTTGAAACTCTTTTTACGACAAAGCCAGAAGCAGCTGCTTATCTCTATGAATTAGCTCTCTCACCCGATGAATCTCAAATCTCGTTTTTCACACAAAGCTTAAAGCCCATTTGTACAATTCTTTATATCATGCCATCTCAAGGAGGAGAACCAAGGGAGATTTTAAGATATATGCTGCCTGATACCATTGTCCGGCATTGCTGGACACCTGATGGCCAGAACCTGATTTTAGCCATTGGCAATTGGAAAACGGGTGTGACGAAGTTATACAAAGTTTCCATAGACACTGGCCAAACATATTATCTAGGTCTGGAAGCCAACTTTCTCCATAGTTTCAGTCTGCATCCGGATGGCAAACACCTCGTTATATCCTCGGGGAAATCGGCGTGGGAAATATGGATGATGGAGAATTTTTTACCTCAGGATATCGACAAATGATTGAGCGTGACAAAATCTTAACCGAATCTCCACATTTCCTTAACACATCGGTGACGAAAAGATCTTATATTATATCCAGGATCTCATGAGGGATGGATTGGAATCAGCGAACATTCAGAATCTTTTTCGATATTTTTACATTTTCGCGACAATTCGAGCAGTCCATACCTTAAATTGTAAATAGATTTACAGGGATGAATCAAAGTGAGGATGTTTCGTTCGTGCCAAAAAAGGGGGAGCTATGTTTTTTCAGGGGTTGTTTGATCCTGCCCAGGATGCTGCACTGATGGGATTTTTTGGAGAAGCTTTCCAAGTTTTGACCATCAGTGCGGCCGGGCTATTTGCCGTTGCTGTTTTTATCGTTGTGTGGATGTGTTTTTTTGAAGGCAAATATCCCAGGGATTAGAAGCAGGGACAAGAGTATACTTTTCTGTTCACCCTAGTAAAAAGCTAACACTCCCCTTTTTCTCCACAATCACTTGACAGAATCTCCACACTTCCTTAACGTTTAGTTATTGTTTTCGGGGTATTGTGTATCTAGGAATTTAAAAAGGCCTTTCCCGTTCCCTATGATTGAAAACCTAAAAGTCGCTCTCAAGAGGCAAAAGAAACTCCTTATCATATTCTTTCTTACAATCTTTCTCCCCTCGGTGACTCTTAGCATATTCGGCGTTAGAGCAATCAGGAATGAACGGTTCAGACTGGCTAAACAAGTCGAGAATGAACACAGGGAAGCTGCCAATTTAATTAAGACACAGATCAATTCCCATCTTAGTGATTTGGAATCCACACTCCAAAATACCGCTGAACATCCTTCATTATTAAAGAAGGATATTCCTGAATTAGCAGATCTTATTAAAAATCGCTTTGGCGATTTCCTCCTGGCCGAGCATGTGTTTGTGGCATATGACAAGGGCGAAACTCTGTTTCCATTATTTTCTCAAGCGCCTAAATCATCCCGATCATTAAGAGCAACGCCTTTAAATGAGTCTCAGAGGGAGCTTTTAAGGAGGGCCGAAGAAAACGAATTCAAGCTCCGGAGATTCAGAAGCGCAATCACTCTCTATAACCAATTATTCTCCAGGGCGAATAATAATAACCTCAAGGCTCAAATGCTCAGCAATATCGGCCGCTGCTATACTAAAGTCAAAGATTTCGACTCGGCGATAAGGCCTTATGACAGAATTTGCGAAAATTATCCTGAGGCTGCCACTTCATCTGGCTTGCCCCTGTGCTTGATTGCCCGTTTACAGGTTCTTCACTGTTATCAAAATATTGGCGATGATAACAATTTACTCACTCATGCTTTATCTTTATACGGCGATATTCTTGATAATCCTTGGGGATTAGAAGAGAACCAATTCAAGACTTATTCTTCGATGGTGGAGGAAAGCATCCTTGAATCTTTGTCACAAGCGGACGAAAACGCAGCAAATGAGAGTTTAAGAGGTAAATACGCAGAGCTAAAAAATCGACACGAAAAAAGGATCAAAGAATGGGCCGTTATCCGTACGATCCGCGAAGAGATCATCCCCGAACTCAGCATACGATTAACTCAACAGGTGCCAACCCATCAGCAGCCGATACGATTCGTAAAAAATGTTAAGAATGACAACTATCTATTTATGGCCTCCTCGATTCAAAATGAGGGCGGTGAAAATCCCAAAGGTTTACTCGGAGTTAAACTCGACGATGGCTATTTAACCGCCAAGATCTTAACTTCAATTGTCAAAGACCTCCCCACTAGTGGTATGGCCGATGTTATTATATCTGATCTTTCTGGCGAAATATTACTGGGAGAAAAGACGCAAACATCAGAAATAGCTACTGTTACAGACTATTTCACTAATAATTTCCCCCCGTGGAGGATCGAAATATTTCGCAGCGGAGAAGAAGACCTCGGCGGTTTTGATATCCGAAAAAGTTTCTACTTCTGGACGATTGTGACCCTTGTTCTGGTTCTCGCATTCGGTGCAGCTCTCATCATCCGTACGATCGCAAACGAAATGGAGATCCTTAAAATCAAGTCGGATTTTGTCTCCTCTGTCTCTCACGAGTTGAAGACTCCATTGACATCAATCAAAGCTTTGGTGGAAAGACTACAAGAAGGAAAGGTCGAAGAAAAATCCAAGATGCAGCAATATTATTCAGTGATTTCCCAGGATGCAGATAAATTGACTAACCTTGTGACAAACATCTTGGATTTTTCGAAGATCGAGGAAGGGAAAAAGGAATACGATTTTGAAGAAACGGATATGTCTCAGTGGATGACTCAATATGTCGATAGCCTGAAAAAAAATGACGTCCAAAAAGGACTGACTATCAATCCAAACATCACACCCGATCTCCCCTCTATCTTTCTAGATCGGAATTCAATCTCTCAAGCGCTCAACAATCTTGTCGACAATGCGGAGAAATTTTCACGAGAAAAGAAAGAAATCGACATAGGTGCAAAAAGAGATAATGGATCCATCGTGATTAGCGTGTCGGATTATGGGATAGGTATTCCTCCATCCGAGATCGATAGGATCTTTGATAAATTTTACCAGGGGAAAAGTGCATTGAGCCAGTCCGTTAGAGGGACGGGACTTGGTCTCACTCTGGTCAAGCACATTGTGGAGGCCCATGGAGGGAGAGTCTCTGTGAAGAGTGAAAAAGGGCAGGGGAGCACTTTTTCATTGATCTTACCTATAGAAAAGAAAAAGGGGTGATTTTGATGGCTAAAAAAATCCTTGTTGTTGAAGATGAACCGGGGATTATGCTCGGCATCAAGGACGAGTTTGAATCCGAGGGATATGAAGTGTATACGGCTGAGAATGGCGAAGAGGGACTGGCAAAAGCTAAGCAGCACAAGCCCGACCTTATCATTTTGGATGTGATGATGCCAATTCTAGATGGATACGAAGTTTGTAAAAGATTGAGAATGCAGGGGGACAATACGCCTATCATCATGCTGACGGTCAAAGATAAAGAAATCGATAAGATCCTGGGTTTGGAACTCGGGGCAGACGACTATGTAAC
Source organism: Candidatus Aminicenantota bacterium (assembly GCA_050115915.1). GTDB lineage: Bacteria > Acidobacteriota > Aminicenantia > Aminicenantales > Aminicenantaceae > WTAW01. Next base: position 7,330 of record JASFPP010000047.1, on the reverse strand, counting down.
CAAACCATTCAGTTTGAGGGAGCTCCATGCAAGAGCCAAAGCCATTTTTCGAAGGACTGAAGAACGTGTGCAAGATATCACTGCATACAGTTTTGGAGAGATAAGCCTAGACTTTAAAAAGTATGAGGCAAAAAAAGGAGAGCGAGATCTCGAACTCACGCCACTGGAATTTCACATGCTAAGACTTTTTATTAAGAAAAAAGAACAGGTTCTATCCCGGGATGATTTTTTAGATGGGATATGGGGGGAGGATAATCTCTCGGTATCTTTCAGAACGGTGGATAGCCACATCGCTAACCTCCGAAAAAAAATCGAGGACGATCCATCCAATCCTGAACATATCCTCAGCATCAGAGGAGTCGGCTATAAATTCGTCGATTAGCTATGATGAAACTTATTCGTATCTTCACACTTCCTGAACACATCCATTCGCAGAAATATTTATATTTAGATGCGAACGAAAAGTTGAGGAGGCATGAATGACAACACAAAAAAGGATTTTGACGATTCTTTGTTTTTTAATCTTCTGTGCTTTTTCTGTAGTCGGAGGTCCTACATCATACTTTCAGACCGCAGGAGAACTCTATGAAAAAGCTTTGTATTATGAGGAGGGTCAGGGAGATCTGCAAAAAGCTATCGATCTTTATAAAAAGGTCTTGGAAGAATTCCCTGATGATAGAGAAGTAGCAGCCAAGGCTCAACTTCACATCGGCCTTTGTTATGAAAAACTTGGGCACACAGAAGCTGTAAAGGCATATGAGCTCGTGGTGCAGAATTTTGCCGACCAAAAGGAACCCGCCTCCACAGCACGTGCCCGTCTTGCAGCACTTATGGCGAGAAAAACTGAAAAACCTATCCTTGAAACACTGTGGTCGATGCAAGACGACAAAGTTTTGATGGAAGCTCAATCTTTAAGCCCTGACGGAACAAAACTCCTAGGCATCAACATTGCGCGGGATAAGGGGCAAAATGTCGTATATAAAGATCTCAACACACAAAAATTCCATTTCATCACCAATTTCCTCTGGAAAGGCGAAGAGACCGGTTGGACTTACTGCCCAGTGTGGTCTCCAGACAGCAAGCATGTCGCATTTAACTTCGGTGGATTTAATGATGGCATTATAGAGATCAGGATTGCAGACCTCGATGGAGAATCACAGACCATCTATCGTTGTGAAACTGCGTATGAAAACGTCTATCCTTGCGGCTGGTTTCCAGACGGCCAGTCTCTCTTGGCCATACACCTCGCAAAAGACAAAACCATAAGCCTAGGGATTGTTCCTTTGCAGGAGAGGGATTTTAATTTGTTATACGAGATGAAAGCTCCCTCTGATGCCAACTTTAAGCCTACGGCCGGGAGGTATTTTGTAGCCAATCTATCGCCGGACGGCAAACGCGTTGCTATTAAAAAGGCCGAGGGTGAAAGTGTTAATCTTTATGTCATGGATATCGCAACAAAAGTTTTGTCTCCCCTTACAGATACTCCCGCAGTTGATCTTAATCCGAGATGGTCTCCTGACGGGAAACACATAGCTTTCATGAGTTACCGATCGGGTAATTGGGCTCTCTGGGCCATCCCTGTGGATAAGATGGGAAGTCCAGCAGGACAGCCTTTTCTGATTCGGGATTCCATGCAGCATGCAAATCTATTGAATTGGACAGAACACGGCCTTCCCTATGAGAATTGGGTCTCCTTTACTGATATCTTTATCCTTCCGGTCAATCCCAAAACAGGAGAGCCAACCGGGAAACCCAAACAGCTGGAATATTATCCGACCGGAGACAATCTTAATCCTGTTTTTTCGCCCGATGGGAAATATTTAGCTTTTGTATCCAGCTTAGAGAGTCGCGAACCGGGCCGTCGTATCATTGTATTCCCTCTATCTGGAGGTGAGCCCAGGAGCTTCCGGGTCCCCAGCAGTAATTTTAGAGGATCTCTGTTCGATTTACGCTGGCTTTCTGATGGCAGTGCAATTGGATTTTCTGGAGGTGCCACAAAAGAGACACCTGGGTGGCATGAAGACATGAATCGGTACGTCATGTTCCAGCTTAAATTGGATACAGGTGAATGGCAGACTTGGGAGCTGGATGTGCCATGGAGCAGAACAGAATGGCGGAAAGATGGAAACGCCTTCTATTATGGTGAGAATGGTGGTGGAGAATCTGACTCGCACAGGGTTGGCATCATTGAGAGAGATTTAACAACAGATTCCAAACGCTACATCTATCAAATGGAAGATGAGTCCCATGGAGTATTCAGATCTTTAAGATGCTCGCGTGATTACACTAAGCTGGCCTATTATCAAGGATATGGAAACCGTATTGAAGTCATCGACATAGAATCTGGTGAAACGCTAAGAAAATTTCCAGGTTATAGGGATGCAGCATGGTCTCCGGATGGGAAATACATTATGGCGAGGATCGGTCTAGCAGGTCTACATGTGCTCTCCTTAGCTGATGGGAGCAAAAAGCAATACGATCTGTCCAAATTCTTTCCACAGGGAGGCATTCGATTTTTCGATTGGTCGCCGGACGGAAGCCAGGTGGCTTTTTCTTTCATGTTCAGAAAGTTCAGCACTCATCTCATTCAAGATGTCATCCCAGCGGACAAATAAATAAAAGGGACAGGCTACTTTTAAATAAGGGGAAAAGTCACCTGTCCCCTTTTACGGATTAAGGTCAAATCCATAATCGCGAAAGTGCCGGTCAAAGGCGAACGCCCTATGAACACCGGTTCGGCGCATGATTTCGAAACTTACGCAATCCACAAGACTTAGAGTACGACGATCTGCCACTAAAAGGGCACTAACTGCTGCTAAATGAATCTCCTGATTAACCCAGATAATACGTAAGATCTGCATGATGTCCTGCTCGAATACTCGGAGAGCATCCATCCCTAACCTTCGAAGGACCAAAGCCGATGTTTCCACCAGGATGTAATTGTGGCAAAGGAGCACATCTCCGTCGGTGATGATTTCCTTCCAATATTCTTTTGCCTTAGGATGATTGCTATCACTTGCATCGAGAACAGCTAAAAAGGCGCTCGTATCAACAAAAATGCTCATAGCATTTACTTTGCTTTTGCTTTATCCTTTTTCTGAGAAATCTCTGCATAGATTTTCTCGAGATGCTCATCATGCTTTAGGGAAATATCTGAGATATCAGAGCGAAAACGTCCAGCAGCAGCAATAGCTCTCCTTCGTCTCTCTTCAAGATCGATGAGATCAGCTGGAATCTTTCTCTTATACTCCCCTCTCTCTTCTTTTACCCCAAGAGGCCGAATAAATTCCTCTTTCCAGACGCGGGCAGCATCACGCATGAATTGGCTTCTTGTCTTTCCAGTCCGTTGCCTCAAAGATTCGAGTTCCTTGAATTCCTTATCGGACATGCTAATTGCGAATTTAACTGTTTTTCCCATTGGACTTCTTTCTTTGGTATGAAATAATCATACTGCAGTATGAATGAAATCAAAATATTTGTCAAGATAGGAATAAAAGTTTCAATTGAGATGAAAAATAAAACTATCCCCAATAATCTATTTGTCTTCAGACATGGAAGTCATGGGAAGAAAATTCTCCATGGCCCAGACTTCATGGCGATACTCATAGCAATCGAAGGCAAGGCGCTTTCCATCAGGATGCACATCCAAGACACTCCACAATACTCCATACATCATTGTTTGGGGGCGACAGAGCTCCCTCGCTTGTCCACCTGCTGCGGGGATAATAAATATAGCATTCACCGCTTCTGGGATGGAGTCGGTGAAAAGTATATACTGGTCATCCGGCGTCCATGCAATTGTTGGATATTGCGCAGCCTTAGCTGATGTCTTCACAAGTTCTTTGGGCTCGCCTCCGTCGGCCGGAATTGTGAGTATTCGTTTTTCTGTTCCTTCCTCTGGAGATAAAAAGGTTAAAGTTGCTAAGGCCAAGTGCTTCCCATCGGATGAGATGGCAAAATTCAGAAATTGAACGAAACGCGCTCCTTCCATACCATACAACTCTTGCTCCTGACCTGATTCCATGTTGCGTTTCATGAGCTGCCCTTTTTTTAATTTTGGATCTTGTTGAACGTAATACAGCGAATGCCCATCAGGGGAAAATTGAGCTACTCCCAGCGTTGTCGATTCGCTCTGCACAAGTGTTATACGTTCACCTGTGTTTGTATCCACTCTGTAGATATATTGAGGCAGTTTTTGGTTATAATTCGATTCAAGGATCGACACAAGAAAATACTTGCCATCGGGCGACCATCTGAGCGAATGGATATGTGGAAGGTCCGGATCGATCTCCCGTTCCTGGCCAGTTTCCATATTCCGGATGTGAATGATTCCAGGTTCCTCGGCTTGATTGGCACAATAGGCTATGTGTTGGCCATCGGGCGACCAGGCAGGTGAGAAGTCTGTTCCTGTCTGACCCAAAGTTTGAGGTTTTGTAAGGAGCCTTCCCGTCTGCATATCCACATCAGCGACAGCAGTCTCCATGGTGCTAAATTCAACCGCATAATAATAGTCGCCATTTTTCGTAAAACCTTTTGCCCTGATTTTATCGGGAATGCCACGCTTGATAAGCTCGGGCTCCCCTTGACGTTTACCTTCAGCCACTGGCAAAAGGTAGCCATTCCAGGCATCTGAAATGGAATACGTACCGGAAAATCCTTGCGCGCGGTCACTTGTGAAAAAGAGGTATTTACTGTCGGGAGTCCAGCCCAATAATCTATCGTTAGCCACATGTTGAACCACACGTTCCGTTTGTTGTGTTTTGAGATCGAGGATAAAAATATCGCCATTCTTAGATTTTTTTTCCTGTCGCAGGTCGTAGGCAAAGTAACGCCCATCGGGTGAAATTGTCAGCCCAGCTGGCCATCCACTCCAGAAAAAATCGAAGATGTGGACGACCACCATAGAACCATCTTCGGCTGAGAACGTAACGAGTTGATCTTTTTTTCCATCCCAAAAGCGACCCAGGATCTGTTTGCTATCCGGCGTCCACCTGTGTATTTTGAAGTTTTCGCCCTCGTTGAATCGATGAAGAACGCGGTGTTCCGTGCCCTCCAGTTTGATCATTTGAAGCTCATGTTTGAGTGGAGGAGAGGTCTGATTCATGTAAGCAACATACTGACTTTCAGGTGATATGACGGGACTCCACGGCCCCCAACTTGATACTTCAGCCAGCGGTCGGACCTCACCTGTTTCCAGGTCGTGTAAAACTAGGTGAGGTCGCTTTACGTCACAAATGTACCGGCCATCCAGAGAGGGAGGGCCTGAAAAGTCCGAAAGATGGCCTGTCACTATCCTTCGAAGCGAAATTTTCGGTTCAGACTTTGGTGAATATGTGCTTTGATCTAAACCCCCGACCGCAAAGGAAAGAGATACAATACCAATCACAAGCATCAATAAAACAGCTAGAGGTGACCATTGATAGGAGCTCTTTTTAAATTTTGTAATCATAGTGATTCTCCTTTTGAGTTGGGATTTGTTCTCCAAAATTCCCGCCATAGCCGGCAGAGGACGAGCACGAGAGAATCGGCGTAACAGCCCGACAATCGCTTGTCCGTATTCCTGGGATTTTTCCCTTCCCGTACGCGAAAGCACAAATGCATCACAGGACAGTTCCCGGTCAGCTCTCATGCGGTAGAAGGCGAACCAAATCAGGGGATTAAACCAGTGCAGAATCTGTAATATGCTGGTCAGCCAACCCAGATAGATGTCACGGCGTTTGAGATGGGCCAACTCATGAAGAAAGATATACTGCATCTCCTCTTTGCTGGCTTCCTCGATCATCTCCATGGGTAAAAGGAGCCGTGGCCGGACAAAGCCAAAAAGAGCAGGACTTTTGATTTGGGCGCTCGGTACTATGCCTACGATCATTTGAACTCCCATCCGATCTTTACACTCTTCAAAAAGCTCCAGGATTTCCTGGTCGATCAATGGACGTTCCCTCTTTACGATCCGCCAGAGAAAGAAGTTACTCAGAAGAAGATACAGTCCAACTAACAGTGCGCCAACCAGCCAAATAAAAGGCAGGGATCGGCGGAGATTAGTCCACCATGATGGAGATTCGGTTTGTTGATTGGCTAGCATTTCAGGCTTCGAAGCTATTTGCTTCTCATTTCCAGTATCAGACTTTTTTATCTGACCGGAGATCGTTGTGGTGTCTTCGGATAGCTGAGTTGTTCGGGCGGCATCTTGTTCCTTTATGGCTTCAGATGGCTGCTTGTGTTCGATCCGCTGATCCGATGATGTGAAAAGGCCAGGAAGCTCGATTTGACCAGAAAGTGTCCCGGGTAATATCAAACGTACCAATAACAACAGCCATAGAGCATGCGACCATCGTGGACCCAACTTGCCACCCAACCCCTTCTGGGCTAATAAAATAAGAACGACAACCACACTCCCACTCAAGGTCGCCTGTAAGATCCAATTAAAAAATGGCTGAATATTGGTCATTGTCGCTTCCATTTTTATTCCCCTTTTTTCTTATCGAGGATCTCCTGAAGCTCGTCGATCTCCTCATCCGATAGGTCCGCATTTTCGAGAAATGCCGCGAGTGCAGGCGTCATCGTCCCCAGGTAAACACGGCGGATGAAAGATTTAGTCTCCGACCGGATGCATTCAGACTCCTCCACAGCAGCGGAATACTGATACCTGTAGCCCTGCTCTGTGACTTTGACAGCCCCTTTTTTCACAAGCCGGCTTATTAAAGTCTTGATCGTTCTGGGTTTCCAATTCACCTCACCCGACAGCGCTGTAACTACATCATTGGCTGTCTGGCGGCCGTGCTCCCAGAGCACCTGCATCACACGCCACTCTGAATCGGCGATTCTAGGTAATTCTTTTTTCATTGTTCTCCCTTTTGATTACATTAGTAGTCATATGAGTAAAATATTACAGTTGTAGTCATTTGTCAAGTATAAAAATAAAAAACTTTGCGCAAAGATAAAAAACTGTGCGATTTCTCTGATAGGAGGATTTCTCCTGAATGTTGCGCGCAGACTTAAAAAAATAGAACTGTGGATAGGAAATATTTGCGATATTATTCCTGATCTCTCTTAAATGACGAAATCTAGGATTCGGCTATTTCTTTGTGTCCTCTTTCGGCAGAAAATTCTCCATCACCCAGACTTCTGGATAATTGATAGCCCGGCCCCACGAGGAAAATGTAATATGGCGTCCATCCGGGTGGACACTCATGTGACGGAACCTTGCCATATTCATATCCAACTTTTGGCGCTGTCCGTCCTCTACAGAAATCCTCCACAGATCCCATTTATAGGGTGTGCCCGACTTCATTTGTTCAATATTTTCCGGTGAATCGGTTGGCAGAGCGAG